>NZ_JAWHTQ010000005.1:0-285530 GCF_032681335.1 Lactiplantibacillus sp. DA1
AAACTATCTTACCAATTACTGAAAATGTTGTCAACAACTAATTTCAATAATTATTTGGTGGTGAGAAGCATCTGCCGCAGCAGCAACGTTTACTAATATACCAATTGAAACAAAAAGTGTCAACACTTTTCCTGAATTTATTTTTATAAATGGTCAAATGTCCTTTTCTTCTCTATACTATTTAAATAAAAGGAGCGACTAAATATGCTAGCTTGGCTACCATTCTTACTTATCTCAGTACTGTTCATTGTTCTATTATATGCCTGCGCGCGTTCAGCAAGCACCAATATCCAACGGTTTAAGCAGCTCAGCTTGATTGCTTTTCTCTGGATATTAACTGCTTTTTGCTACACACCTACGAGTTACAACTTCGGTACTCAACTTGTGATTCAATATATTCAATGGGGCCCTGTCAAATTGAATGTGATTCCCTTCCAACAATTAGACATTGAATTTTGGCTCAACGTCCTTCTTACCGTTCCGTTAGGCGGCTTGTTGGCGTGGAACTTTCCCGACTTACCTTGGCGTCGATTTATTTGGTTAGGTTTACTCACCGGCCTGACACTCGAACTAGGTCAATTCATTCTGGACTGGTTGGTTAATATCAAGCGTTGGGTCGATATCGACGATGTTATTACTAACTGGGCTGGCGTCCTTCTTGGCGCAGCCAGTTATAAAATTATGCGTCACGTTCCCGGACTACGGTGGTTACAAAAGTAGCCTATATATGGAAGTAAAAAATATGGTGCCACCCTTCCACGTTTTCCCATCGATTACGCCTTGCAGGTAACCTGGCAAACTGTCTATTATTACCTCGCAATTAAATAAAGCGTCGCAACCGTGAATGACGGTTGCGACGCTTTATTTAATTTCAAGATCAACATCTACTAGCTTGATCATCTTTAAGATTCAAAAAACAAATCAAAAACTTGTTTACGATCCCGATTCCAAACTTGATTATCACTCGTTGGGTAGACTCGGTTTGTTAAAACAACTAGTCCCACCTGTCGATCCAAATCGAAAGCGATGGCTGGTCCTGTAAAACCGGTGTGAAAATACTGATGACGTCCTGCACGTCGTTCCCAACCTAGTGTTCGACCGTTTTCGTCATATTCCCCTAACCAGTCAAAGACGTTTTCATCAAGTACCCGTTTTCCTTGATACTCGCCAAAATTCAACATCATTTCAACAAACACCGATAAATCTGTCAATGTCGAAAACAAGCCCGCATGGCCACTCTCACCATTTAGCAAGAACGCTTTATAATCATGAACCTGTCCTTGAATTTGTCCTCTTAGCGGATCAAACTCCGTTGGCACAAAACGAACCTTAGGCCGATTTAAATTATAACCCGTATTGGTCATAGCCAATGGATAGCAGACATGATCCTGAATACTTCGTGCTAATGACCCGTCAACTGCTCTAATAATCCAGCCCAGCAAAATGAAACCTAAATCTGAATAGACGTACGTTGTGCCTGGAACATTAACTAGTGGTGCATCATAGACTGCTGTAATTAAATCCTCGCGCTGCATCTTATCCAGATTATCAATATCTGCCGGTAAGCCACTATTATGAAGTAACAAGTTCTTAATCGTTATTTCAGGATGCGTAAACCCGGGTAAAAATCGAGCCACCGAGTCTGTTAAATGAACCGTGTGATCCGATAGTAACTGGAAGATCCTTGTCGTTGTTCCTACAACCTTAGTTACCGATGCCAAATCATAGATCATGGCTGGATCCAAACCGATAGCAAATTCATCACGGCCCTGTTTGCCATGATAATATTGACTAATACCTTTAGGGGTGATCAAGCTAAACGACGCCCCGTAAATATCACCAGCTTCAATACAACTGTCAATATATTGTTCAATTTTTTCGAGCATCTGCATTACGCCCACCTTTCGTGACATACATTACTTTTCATCTAGTTGCTTTCTTTATGATAACGAACTTCCTCATAAAATCAACGGCAAACGTTTTGTAAATCCACTGCACACTATTTTACTTTTTATTAACTAACTAGTTGAACACTTGTTATATTATGGACAATATTCCACTTATATATCAAAGCAAGCATGAGTTTGGGCTATTTTTTAAATATAATTAAGTGAATTGTCAATGCCTAACTATCGCAATAAACACTGTTATATCAACCTTTAGATTTCAAAATACTTTCATAGATTATATAAAATTGACCTAAATGTGAAATAAATCATCTGGAAGCGGTTACAAATCCGTAAAAAAATGTTATGATTCAAATATAGAATTTTATCAATCATTTGATTGGATTCAAATTATGGAGGCGAGAAAATGATTACATCAGAAAAGACAACAAAACCCGCAGCTTGGAAAGGCTTCAAGGGAGGGCACTGGCAGGAAGAAATCAACATTCGTGATTTCATTCAAAATAACTACACCCAATACAATGGCGACGAAAGCTTCTTAGCTGGCCCAACCGCTGCTACTAAAACTTTAAATGATAAGGTCTTAGCGTTAAAGAAGCAAGAACGTGAAGCTGGCGGTGTGTTGGACGCTGATACTAAAGTTGTTGCAACGATTACTTCTCATGGCCCTGGCTATATTCAAAAAGATCTCGAAAAGATTGTTGGTCTCCAAACCGACAAGCCTTTGAAGCGAGCCTTTATGCCATATGGTGGTATCCGGATGGCTGATGACGCCTTAGAATCTTACGGCTACACTCCTGATAAAGAAAACGATAAAATCTTCACAGAATATCGCAAGACTCACAACCAAGGTGTCTTCGATGTTTACACCCCCGACATGCGGAAAGCACGTCACTACAAGATCATCACTGGTCTACCAGACGCTTATGCTCGTGGCCGCCTTGTTCCAGACTTACCACGGGTTGCTGTTTATGGGATCGATCGTTTGATGGAAGACAAGGCTAATGACTTTGCTCACATTGGTGATGGTGAATTAACCGATGATGTTATCCGTCTCCGTGAAGAAGTTCAAGATCAATACCGGGCTTTAGCCGACATGAAGAAAATGGCCGCTAGTTATGGTTACGATATTAGCAAGCCTGCAACTAACGCACAAGAAGCCATTCAATGGATTTACTTCGCTTACTTAGCTGCCATCAAGACTCAAAACGGGGCCGCAATGTCCGTTGGTCGGATTGATACAACAATGGATATCTTCATTCAACGCGACCTAGAAAATGGCGTTATCGATGAAGACCAAGCCCAAGAATTAATTGACCAATTCGTTATGAAATTACGGATGGTTCGCTTCATCCGTACTGAAGAATACAATTCACTCTTCTCCGGTGACCCAATCTGGGCAACCTTATCAATGTGTGGCTTAGGCATTGATGGGCAACATCACGTTACTAAGACAGCCTTCCGGATCTTAAAGACCTTGGATAACATGGGCGCCGCACCAGAACCAAACATCACAATTCTATGGTCAGACCGCTTACCAGAAGACTTCAAGCGTTATGCAACACAAGTCTCCATTGACAGTTCAACCATTCAATACGAAAACGATGATTTGATGCGGGTACAATGGGGTACCGACTACTATGGGATTGCTTGCTGTGTTTCAGCACAACCAATTGCTGACGGCATCCAATACTTCGGTGCTCGGGCAAACTTAGCCAAAGCTATTCTTTACGCCATCAATGGTGGTCGTGATGAAATTGCCGGTGACCAAGTTGGACCTGCTTACGAACCAATCACTTCAGAATACATCGATTACGACGAATTCATGAAGAAATTAGACAAACAAATGGATTGGTTAGCTGACACTTACGTTAACTCCCTCAATGCCATTCACTACATGCATGACAAGTATTACTACGAAGCTGCCCAATTAGCTTTGAAGAATACTGACCTTGACCGGACCTTCGCAACTGGGATTTCTGGTTTATCACATGCTGCTGATTCGATTTCAGCAATCAAGTATGGTCACGTTAAAGTTATTCGTAATGAAGATGGAATCGCCGTTGACTTCAAGGCTGACAACGACTTCCCTCGCTACGGGAATAATGATGACCGTGCTGATGACATTGCTAAATGGTTAGTCAAGGAACTATACAGTAAGATGAATACGCATCACCTCTATCGGAATGCCAAACTTTCAACTTCTGTCTTGACGATTACCTCAAACGTTGTTTATGGTAAGAATACGGGTACCACACCAAATGGCCGTCAAAAAGGCGAACCATTCTCACCAGGTGCTAACCCAGCATACGGTGCTGAAAAGAGCGGTGCGTTAGCTTCACTTCTTTCAACTGCCAAATTACCTTACCGTTATGCAACTGACGGGATTTCCAATACGTTCGGCGTTACACCTAACACGTTAGGCCATGACCTCGAATCACGGAAAGATACGTTAGTAAATATGTTAGACGGCTACATGAAGAACGATGGGATGCATCTGAACATCAACGTCTTCAATAAAGACACCTTAATTGATGCCCAAAAGCACCCAGAAGAATACCCAACATTAACGGTTCGGGTTTCTGGCTACTGTGTCTACTTCGCAGATTTAACTAAGGAACAACAAGATGACGTTATTTCACGGACATTCTTCGAATCAATGTAACATTTAATCTTTAATAGTTAAGAAGGCGAAAGGCTCATGGAAAACAAACAAGTTTCAACAACGCAAGCGGCGGCAAAGGAGCCTTTGATAGGCTACGTTCACTCCATCGAAACGTTTGGCTCCGTTGACGGACCAGGTATCCGTTACGTGGCGTTCCTTCAAGGATGCCACATGCGTTGCCAATACTGTCACAACCCTGATACTTGGAAACTCAACGTTGGCGATCAAATGACGGCCGACGAGATTCTCGAAGACGCGTCTAAATACCGGGCTTTCTGGGGCAAGACGGGTGGCATCACAGTCAGTGGTGGTGAATCACTGGTACAAATCGACTTCATCTTAGACTTATTTGAAAAAGCCAAGGCGATGAATATCAGTACTTGTCTGGATACTTCTGGACAGCCTTTTACCCGAGAACAACCTTTCTTTGACAAATTTGAGCGTTTAATGAAGGTCACTGATATTTCATTGGTCGACATTAAACATATCGATTCTGCCAAACACAAGCAATTGACCCAGTACGGCAACGAAAACATTTTGGATATGATTCAGTATATGGCCCAACATCACGATGATATGTGGATTCGCCACGTACTGGTTCCCCAACGAACGGATTACGATGAAGATTTGAAGAAACTCGGTGACTATATTGCCAAGATTCCAAACGACGTCGTTCAAAAAGTTGAAGTGCTTCCCTACCACACACTGGGCGTCAAAAAGTATCATGAAATGAAGATCAAATATCGTCTTGAAGGTATCGAGTCTCCTACCCAAGATCGCGTCGCTAACGCTGAAAAGTTGTTACACACGGCGGATTACAATGGTTATAAGACATGGATGCCGCTACCAAAACTTTAACTCAACATTTCTAGGTTAACTAAAGCACCAGTGCATCAATCATCTAACGGATGGTTGGTGTACTGGTGCTTTTTTTTCAATCAGCCTTACTATTTTTTCTACTTGCCGACTGTTCTTCAAATTAGGTTTATATCCAGTCTCAATCATGGTTAAAACATGCCGGTTCTATATTACTGTTCGTTCGCACCTGCGCGTCCTAGTCCGACCTCCGGGGCTGGGTGCCAATTGCTGGAACGTAGCCGACATCGATTTGAGCCCGTGCACAACCCGCCCGGTCTCAAATACGAGTCTTATTCTAAGCCGGAAGAAGGTCACTTCCAGCTAAGAATAATTTGGCTACTGAGCATTGTCACCCAGCCCCTCCAGCCTAAAAGAGTGTTCGGGAACCGCTCGAATAGCGGATGAACAGCTACCTAACTTGGCACAACTAGTCGCTGACTGTTTTATACTGGAACTTTAAACGAAATGTTAGGGTTGCGTTAACCACTTTGCCGAAACATTCAATTATTACTACGATGATTCGGGAATAGTGAACTATCACAATATCATTTTCAGTCTGACAGTTGATTAGCAAAATTACCGTTTATGAAAAACAATGACAAGTCCATTAAAGATTAGTACACCCATGTCCGCCATTCGAATACTCTCCCGACTGGAAGGTGTTTCTGACAATGCCCAGTGGCGAAATTTCACTTAGCAAGCGTTTTTAGCTTGGTTAGTGAAAGGCCAGCATTTGAGACGTGATTTTTCGGCTCAAATCTGTGCCCACCACGTTCCGGCAATTGGCAGAAATGCCTGAAAGTCGGTGTAGGACGCATTTAACCAGGAAGGTTTACACCAACTCGCACCTATTTCCAGCGGGCCTCAGCTGGCTGCTTTTGAATTTAACGTTTTGGCACGTTTTAACCATGATTGAGGCTAACTAAAACAACAGCACAACGCGTAGGTATAAGTAATAAAATAGCCGCTGTCAGCATTAACAACTGCTGGCAGCGACTATCTTCATTAATCATCAAAAATCATACCGATTAGATCATGCCAATCAGCTTGATTGCTGTTGCTCAAACTCCCCGCTAAAAGTGACTGCTTGCTTAACTGTGAATACCAAGCTCCATCCGGGCTTCACGCGACATCATACTTTCATTCCAAGCTGGTTCCCACACGATTTCAATTTCGATATTTTTGACTTCCGGTAACTTTATAAGTTCATCATGAATATCTTTAGCTAACCATTCCGTCAATGGACACCCAGCGATAGTCAAGGTCATCGTAATCTCAGCGGTCCCCTCCGCCGTAAGTTGTGCATCATAAATCAATCCTAAATTAACTAGATCAATTCCTAATTCGGGGTCAATCACACGTCCCAGCGCATCGAAGGCCCGGTCTTTAAACGTTGTTGTCATTGTATCTCGTCCCTTCATCTCAGTTCGAACGCATTAATCAATTACATCACCTTTAAAGTGTCACTATAACTGACACTTTAAAGGTAACTATGCGGTTCATAAAGCGCTTTCTTGTCTATTTCTATTGTACCGATATCAGCACGCATATTCAATCAATTATTAGCCTAATCAGCCGACTCTCCAAATAGTTGGCAACAGTCATCATAGCGCGCGCTATTTTAAAATCCATCCACTTAAAAGCCCGCTAATTCAGCATTTCAGTGCCATTAAAAGATTTATCAAAACTAGCAGTTATTTTTGTTGTAACCGCTTACCATCTGTGCTATTATACTAAGTGAGGAAAGGAATTAATCCTCGATTAGCAAAGCTTCTCAAATGAGTTTGGCTGTCGCTGTAATGTTAGACAGCTAGTCCTACAGTTTGGGTCGTTATCGAAACCGTTTTAAGCGCCGTAAAGCGTTATCGGTCTAACGAGTGTCGTGAGATTACGTTGGATGACTGAACGTTGGCCCTTAGATAAACGATAACTATCATGAATTAATTGGCATTAGAATGATGTACAGATTTTAACTAAATTTTAGTTGGAAACAGGTGTCTCCGATGACCAGTTGTTAGTTCCAAATTACCAGTTTTATTTGTAGACTCAGGTATTACAAAGTTTAAACGGAGGTGCATGTCTGTTACGAAGACATTCCCAAGTTTTAAACGCGAGTTTGACTTTCGTTAAAACCCGTCTAACGAGTCGCAATCAAGTAACAACCTTACTTTAGATCGACTATAGCAGATAGTTACAATAAATACGGGTTAGTCCGTTAGAAGTTGGACACGCGTAAAATTGAATAGCATGAAGGTGTATCGTATTAACACTGAACAATTTTTCATTGCCAATCAGGATTATTCCTCATAAGTAGAACTCAAGTAGAGAAGCCTTGAGTTCTATTTTTTTGTTTTCAAAATTAATAGTCACCCTACCCTGCCATCATACTTAAATGCCTGGTTGTTATTCGATACCGACAAAACTGGACTGAGACGTATACACGCTGACAATTGCGACACACTACACATACTTCACCATTTTTTCTAAATCTAACAACTAATACTGGACTGCTCACGAGAGCGGCACAAGCAACCTTTTGGCGCCCGTTTCAACAATTGCGACCAGTTTATTGAGAAAAAATTAGTTTCGGTCCAGATTCTATGTCTTAATATTCGTAACCGTTTACACGAACTAGCAAAAACCGTATACTGAATTTAAATCAGATTTAATTATTGAGGAGGATTCTAATTTTGAAAACCATTAATTTAGGTCACAGTAACATTCAGGCATCTTCCGTCGCACTAGGTATCATGCGTATGGATGCTCTTGATGTTGCTCAGGCTACTAAGATTATTGATGCCGCGGCTAATTTAGGTATTAACTACATCGATTCAGCTGATATTTATGGCGGTGGTCAATCATCAACCATCTTCGGTCAAGCACTCAAACAAGCTCATGTGACCCGAGATCAACTTTATATACAGTCTAAGGGGGGCATCGTCCCTGGCAAACGTTACGACTTTTCTAAGCAACACTTGCTAGAAGCCGTGGATGGCGAGCTTCAACGTTTAGGTGTCGATTATCTCGATACTTTCCTACTCCATCGCCCAGACGCCTTGATGGAACCCGAAGAAATCGCCACTGCCTTTGATGAATTACAAACTAGTGGCAAGGTTCGTCACTTTGGGGTATCTAACTTTAACCCTATGCAAGTAGAAATGCTCCAAGCAGCCTTAAACCAACGACTCATTATTAATCAACTACAGTTCGGTGTCATGCATACTGGCGCAATTGACTTTGGCCTACATACCAACATGCACGATGAACGTAGTATTAACCATGACGGCGAAATGATTGAATACTCGCGGCTTCATAAGATGACGATTCAAGCTTGGTCACCTTATCAATACGGCAACTTTGCGGGTATTTTCTTAGACAATCCAAAGTTCCCAGAACTTAATGCCGCCATGCAGGAACTCGCTGACGAAAAACAAGTTACCAAATCAGCTATCGCCACTGCCTGGATTCTCCGCCACCCAGCCAACTTCCAAGTTATTCTCGGTACCATGAATCCAGATCACTTGGCTCAAAATGCCGCTGGCGCAGACATCACGCTTACTCGGCAAGAATGGTATGATATTTACTTTGCAGCAGGGAACGATTTACCTTAATCACAATCGACCTATCAGCCTTAAATACTAGTTCCACTAGCTCAAGCGACTGCCTGAGAATCCATTCGATTCTCAGGCAGTCGCTTTTAATCTTATGAATTTCAGGATTACCGTTAAAACCCATGTGTGCTAGCTACCGGTAGCGTTATACTAAACCTATTAAGACTCAGGAGGCGATCAATTGACATCCGCGTGTACTATTTGTGACCGCATTAAGCTGATCCAAGCGCATCAGAATCCCTATTTCGTTCGCGAGCTCACGACCGGCTACGTCGTACTTGCTGATAGCCAGTATTTTGAGGGCTACACACTATTTTTAGCCAAACATCACGTCACCGAATTGCATTATTTACCGCGGCGTGAAGAATTACTTTACCTTGAAGAGATGAGTATTGTCCAAGAAGCCTGCGCACAGGCCTTTCATGCTGATAAAATGAACATTGAATTACTCGGCAATGGGGACGCTCACGTTCACTGGCACTTGTTCCCCCGTCATAACGGTGATACACCAAAACCTGGACCAGTCTGGTGGACTCCATTAGAAACGATGTATGGTGATGATGTTAGTCATGACGCTCCTCGCCTAAGCCGTCTAAAGCACGCGCTCAACACAGCAATTGATGTCTCGCTTAATACTCGGCAAGCTGAATTACAAGCCTTACAGGCGCTAACAGGGCCAGTTAATCACGAAAATTGACATTGACTAGATCAAATCAGGGCGTAAACACATATTGATAATTGTGCTTACGCCCTGATTGTGTCTGAAAATTGTTTTTTTCATACTAATCAAGCGACTCGAATGAATAAAGTTCGTTTATTTATTGGGCCGACTATCATAAGCCCGTTTGGATTTATACCCCGCCTGAAAGACTGTTTTCATGACTTCAATATGCCGCTGCTTAGTTGCGGGTGCCTTAGCTCCAAAAATAAAACGAGCCCATTCACGCTGATAACCCGGTGTTAAGTCAGTAAAAAATGCACTTAGATCGGCATCCGTCGCTAACAACGCGGCTACTGCTTGAATATCTTTTTCAAATGAACTGAGGGGCTGTACTCATCACTGAATCTCCGATTGATTTTAATTAAGTTTACTGTAAGAAAGGGAAAATCTCTAATTTTTCAAGTTTTTATATTTCGAATTTTCATGAAATTGCGCTATCATTATGGTATAAGTATTATTATTTGACTAATAAAATCAAATGCAATCAACCATACTGCTATTCACCAAGGGGAGTCCTGCTATGCCAAAATTTGATATTACCCTCATCAGCGCCGAACGTGCTAAAGCGATGCTGACTGAATATAAAGAACAACGGAAAAACTCCGTGCCACATCTGGCCCATCCTGGCCGCTACATCTTACCAGATTACAAATTAACTCGTCGCCGGGCCGCATTCAAAATTGTTAAACATACCTTTTTAACACCTCATTACAAGTCTTACGTTGCCATGGACTCTGACAATGGCCACACCCTCTGGTTTCATAATTTTGGCTCACTAACCGAAGCACTATTCTGGTTAGAGACTGGTCTTAAAATTAGTGATACGGACTCCCATTCCAATTACAAGGAATGGATGGTTAAACACACCGATGAGATTGAAACATTTAAAGACTTGCTTCGCGAACAGAAACACAAGCAGGGGGCCAAGGCTAAGAAAAAAGCTAAGTAACCCCGGTTTGACACTCAGACTCAGATAAGCAGTAGCACGCCCATTAGAGCGCGCTGCTGCTTTTATTTACAATCAAATACGCATTGCTAACTGCCAACTTAAAAGTGACTATCCAAAAACGACTGCAGCTTGCGTGCAATCACGCGATGACCAGCATTGTTCGGATGCAAAGTATCCACCGAATAAATGTCCGATTGGGCAGGAATGGCAAACGTTATCCCTGCATCATGATACAAACTCAAATGTGAGACACCGTAGTCCGCAGTCATCTGAGCAATCGCTGCTTCATAATCTGCTTGGCGATACCCAAGACCATTAGTCACCGCACTAAAGCTACCGCCAAAATCGGAACCAATATGAATCGCCGAAATAAATAACTTAGGCACGGTTGGCCAATTCGTCTGTAATCCCGTCAGTAACACCGCTAACGCGCCATAAAATGTCTTCATATCGCAATCACCGTATTGCCCTAACGGCTGATCCCGACCATAGTCATTGACACCCCCAAAGACAGCAATAAAATCAGCATCTTCAGGAATAGCTTGATAGCGCGCCGCCATCGCATCGTAGCGACTCCCAATCGTTGAACCCGAGATTCCCAAATTATCGCTCCGCTCGACGTCCCAATCAGCCGCCAAAATGTCATGATAATGCACCGTCGCCAACCCATTATTCGCCGTAATCGAATCTCCCAACCACGCCGGCCGCTGAAAACTAACATGCCCATTACTAAGTTCCATAGCCACTCCTCCTTTTGCTGTCATCGCTATTATTCTAATCCATCCTACCTGAATTATGGTAGAAAGATGCCTTTATTAAAAGTCAACAGCCACCAGCTTAAGACCGCTGAAAAAGATTCGATTTTGCGTAAACATGCTTAGCTGGTTCGTCCTATGCTGACCTCTAGGCATTCGAATGGCGGACAGGGATGTACTCAACTTTTGGCATATTTTTCGTTGCTTTTCATAAACGGTAAATTTGTCAATCAACTGTCAGGTCGAAAGGGATATTGTGATAACTTGCTATTTCTGAATTACCGTAGTAATAATTGACGGTCTCGACAAAGTAGTTAATGCAACCTTAACGTTTCGTTTAAAGTCCCAGTATCAAAATAGTCAGCGACCAATTGTACCAAGTTAGGTGGCCGTTTATCTGCCATTCGAGCGGGTTTCCGATCGGAGGGGCTGGGTGACAATGCTCAGTAGCCAAATTATTCTTAGTCGGAAGTGGGTTGCTTCCGGCTTAGAATAAGACTCGTATTTGAGATGACGCGGGTTGTGCGTTAGCTCAAATCGACGTCGGCTTACGTTCCAGCAATTGTCACCCAGCCCCGGAGGTCGGAATAGGACGATCATCGCTGACGAACAGAAAACCAACCCTAAAAGGCATCTTTCTACCATTATTTCAAACAAGTGGGCCAGCCCTAAAAGGCTCGTATTATGGAAATCCATAATACGAGCCTAGTTTAATTGATATATTTAGTTCAACTGAGTAGCGCTAGTCAGCTTCCGTCTCACGTTTCCGTGCGGTACGCCGTTCGCGTGCGTAGTCAGTTTTAGTTGTGATTTCAACGTCACGAGCTAACCGTTTCCGGCGTGCTAATTCAGCTGCTTTGGCATTGGCTTTCGCAGCTTCCTTGACTGGATCAGTCGTTAAGTCGTGATGGATCGAGTACAGTAAGACGAGCGCGACAATCGTTAATGGGAAGCCAGACATCGCACAGATGGACTGAATCGATTCAAAGCCACCGACCGTGACAAGCCCCAATGAGAAGACTAGGAAGATAACGACCCAGCTCATCCGATTGAAACGGCTTGGTTGTTCCCCCGCGGCCAACTTTTTACTAGTAAATGACGAGGTAATGAAGGCAAATGAAGATACCGTCGTTGCTAAGAAAATAAAGCAAGATAAGCAGTACAAAGCCAGCATAATCATCTTCAATGGCAAGGTCGACAATACTGCTGCAATCACAGCGGCTTGTCCTTGCGTATTTAAGATGTGAACTAAGTTAACGATGCCCATCCGTTGCAAGTATAAGGCATAACCACCCAAGATGGCGTAGAAACTGACACAACCTAATGAGCCCCATAGCAACATACCACCGAGCACCTGACGAATCGTCCGGCCCCGAGAAATCCGGGCAATGAATAAGCCCATGACTGGCATAAAGGATAACCACCAGCCCCAGTAGAAGATCGTCTGCCGTTGCATGGCCGTTGCGTGACCATTTGGTGCGGTATTCGTACTCAACGTAATAAACTTATTGACAAACAAGCCAATACTATTAGTTTCTGAGTTTAAAATATATAAAGTTGGGCCAACGATTAAAACAACGATTAAGAAGCCAATCGCTAACCAAACATGGGCAGCACTTAGCCGACCGATCCCCTTCTTCAAGCCATTGAAAACAGCCATGGCGAAAATTACGAATAATAAGGCAAATAACCCTAACTTTAAAGTCATCGTATCGGCG
Organism: Lactiplantibacillus sp. DA1; assembly: GCF_032681335.1. Taxonomy (NCBI): domain Bacteria; kingdom Bacillati; phylum Bacillota; class Bacilli; order Lactobacillales; family Lactobacillaceae; genus Lactiplantibacillus; species Lactiplantibacillus sp. DA1. The sequence continues at coordinate 13,185 of NZ_JAWHTQ010000005.1, forward strand.
ATCCCGGTAACGGCACTCAAAACTTTTGAAATGACGGGGATTTCCATTCCGACTGAAGTACCAACACCACCCATAATCCCAATAATAACGAGAAAATCAATCGTGTTCCGGGCAATTTGCTTACCCTTACCAGGACCTTGTAGTACTGAAATCGCGGCACTGAGTCGCTGAACCTTGATGTGTTTAACATACATTGCATAGGCAATTGCAATCGTGGCTGGCGCAAACATCATCCACGCCATTGGTCCCCAATTAAATTGTCCCAGCATGTGCGCATAATTATATGCAGAAGTTGAAAACGGCTTGACGCCGAATGAAGGGCTTTGGAGGTACCGTAACGGGTCAACCATGCTCAACATTAAGATGCTGGCATCGATCCCGGTCGCGTAAACCATACTGCCCCAGTGATACGTTGAAAATTCTGGTTTGTCATCAGGATCACCAAGTTTGGTTTTCCCTAACTTACTAAACCCTAAGTAAATGAAAAAGATAAAAGTGATCACATATACCGACATATAAAGCCAGCTCATGTTATTTGTGAGCCAGTTCAAGATGCCACTTAAACTCGTCTCCAGCGAATGTCCCCCCATTAATAAAACAACGGAAGCCGCCGCAAAGAGCCCAATTGTTGGTAAATAGACCCACCAATCAATATTCTTACTTTTTAAAATAATAAACCTGCTACTGAGCATATACTCTCTATATTTAGATCAAATTCGTGGTTCTTCCTACCAGCAATGGTAGTCCCCACGCGTAAATTTCCGACTAGCAATCGGTACACCCCTCCGAGTTAATCCTCGGAGCACTCAGCACCCTGACTGTATCAGGTTTGACCGGCATTGTCATCCGCATTCTGTTTGTGCTAACTCAAAATCAGTAGCAGAATTTCCTTCTTTCCGTTGGTTGAATCCGGACAACGCCATACTGACAAATGATTTTTAATTGCTTAATCGACGTTGGTGTTCATCTTGTTTAGCTAGTGTTTCTATTACCATCGTGCCTTTAGCACACGACCGTCGTCACACCACGTAACGATTAATGGTTACACTGCTCTTGCTAATAGATAACCCCCTTGAATCACCAGATAAGCCCACCGCACAACTGTTAGATTAATTGCTTGGTGCACCAAAAAAGCGCTTAGTACCGGGTAACAAGTTACCACCTGCACAGCGCACGTTGGCTTATACAAATGCTGATTTCAGTATTTTCTGATATCTGATGTTCGTTTATAAGTATACTAGTATTAAATCAGAAGTAAAATCAACCATTTTGAGCCGCCGAGGCCTAACCCGTCAAGGATTAGACGAGTTTTGCACCCATATTTTTTCTGAAATTTTTTAAAAGTTTTCGTAATAATTAGTTTTTAATTTAGAATCATTCTTATCTATTTCAATTAAACCGATTTCATGTTATTCTTGTAACAAGTAAAAAAACGTTATCATCTAAAAGGAGGGGAACTGCATGCGGCACTACTATAAATTAACTTTAACGGTCAGCGTCGGTATCATTGCGGTTATTTTACAGTTTGGTTTGCACTACCAATTGGCAGCACAAATCATCATTACATTAATGGGGTCACTTATGGCCTTATCAATGTTAGTTGAGATGATCAAAACCTTACGTTCAGGTAAGTACGGAGTTGATTTATTAGCAATTACGGCGATTGTGGCAACACTAGCTGTCGGCGAATATTGGGCTAGCCTTGTCGTTCTAATTATGCTCACTGGGGGTGACTCGTTAGAAGATTATGCGGCCAAACGAGCGAATACCGAATTGAAAGCCTTGCTCGATAATTCACCACGGATTGCACACCGCTCAGTCGCCGGCCAATTAACAGATATTGCCGTTGAAGATGTCCAAATTGGTGATCAGCTAGTCGTCAAGCCTGGTGAGCTAGTTCCAGTAGACGGTCACCTTATTCAAGGAACGGCACTCTTTGATGAATCTTCATTGACGGGTGAATCTAAACCAGTCGACAAGCACGTTGGCGATGACATTATGTCTGGTGCGGTCAACGGCGATAGTGCCGTTACAATGGTTGTTGATAAATTAGCCATTGATAGTCAATACCAACAGTTAGTCAAATTGGTTAAAGAATCCGAATCACGACCAGCCAAATTCGTACGGCTGGCCGATCGCTATGCAGTCCCATTCACCTTGGTAGCATACGTCATTGCCGGAATAGCTTGGGCATTCAGCGGTGATCCTCATCGATTTGCAGAAGTCCTCGTAGTGGCTTCCCCTTGCCCGCTGATTCTCGCCGCACCCGTTGCACTCGTCTCAGGGATGAGCCGAACTAGTCGGAACGGAATCGTGGTCAAGACTGGGGACATGTTGGAGAAGTTATCTACGGCTAAGTCCGCCGCGTTTGATAAGACGGGGACCATTACCAGTGGTCAATTAACAGTCAACCAAATTGTTCCTCAGTCTGGTTTTACTGCCGAACAAATCTTGCACCTCGCAGCGAGCGCTGAACAAAACTCAAGTCATATCCTGGCCCGCTCACTCGTCAAGTATGCGAGTGCCACTAGCCTCAGCCCGGCAACACAATTAGCAGAAGTAACGGGTAATGGGGTCACGGCCACGATTGAGCAGCAACAGGTCAAAGTGGGCAAACTTAAATTCGTCGCACCGACTACAACCGCCAAGCCACTTGCTACCACTGCTATCTACGTCGGCATCGATGACCAGTACGCGGGTTACATCACGTTTATCGACAATGTCCGCCCCGAAGCAGCCGCCACGCTTCAAGCACTCCACGCTGAGGGCGTTCAAAACGTCATGATGCTTACTGGTGACCAACAGGCAATTGCTGATCATATTGCCGCCGATGTCGGTATCGATACTGTTGCTGCCGACCTCCTACCCGCAGATAAGATTGCCCACTTAAAGGCTGTACCCGCGGCCGAACGCCCCGTTATCATGGTTGGTGATGGTGTTAATGACGCGCCTTCCTTGGCTGTTGCTGACGTCGGTATTGCCATGGGCGCCCATGGCTCAACTGCCGCTAGTGAATCGGCCGACGTCGTCATCTTAAAAGACGATCTCAGTCGCGTGGTCACGGCGGTGCGCATTGCTAAAGATACCATGCAAGTGGCTAAACAAGCCGTTTGGATTGGGATTGCTATCTGTACAATCTTGATGTTGATTGCCAGCACTGGTATCATTCCGGCACTCTTTGGCGCTATGCTTCAAGAAGTTGTTGATACGGTCTCAATTCTTTGGGCGCTACGTGCATTACGGGATCGGCCACAATCATCAGTCTCATCAACAACCACAACTCCCATAACAAAGGATGTGAGCTAACCATGCCAGAATGGCTCTTACGATGGGCACAATCGGCACTGACTTTTGTCGTTGTTTTAACGTTCGTTTCGGTCGTTTTACTCAACGTACCACTAAAAGAAGCAATTCTCGTTGATTTTGCTTACATGCTATTAACACTGACCATTGATTGGTACCGCAGTCGTCACAACACATCACAATAGACTAGTTACCAATCAGCAGCAGCTGATCCAGTCAATACTTAAGCACCCACGGCTAGCTCGCGGTGACTTTTCCAACTGGAAATTGATGCAGAAAAAAGATTGACACTAAGTAACTCTTTCAGTGAGACTAAGCTGACTTTTTAAAATTAAAGTGTCACTTTAATTTTCCGTCCGACCTCAAAATTACGATAACTTATTTCACCTATCTTCAAGACTGGAACACAACTTCAAAACGCGTAAATCACTCAAAATAAACTGAGTAATTTACGCGTTTTATTTTTCCTGTTAATGGTGCCAAAACGTGCACCAAAAGTTGGTCAATTTTCCCACGCTCAAATTGCTAATACTGTAATTTAAGTATAGGACGTCCATTCTCATACAGATTTTCCCACAATCTCTATTTGGCCAGCGCATAACTATCCCGGACTCGTTCCATAATCGTGGTAAGTGGCACAGTATCATCAAGCACCATTGAATACCAATGTTTTTTATTCATATGATAGCCTGGTAAATAATGTTGGCCATCAATCAGCATTGCCAAGTCATCTGGTCGTGCCCGTAAATCTAATACCGTCACAGTATGTGTTGCCCCTGGCAATGCCAACTTATCGGTAGTCACCGTCAATAACGCACCATACCATTTATGCGTATCGGAGCGCCGCCAAACTGCATTTTGTGGGAATTTAGACCACAAGAATTCAAGCTCATCACCATATAAATTCCTAATCTGAGTAATTAAGTTGCGCGCTTGAGGCGCCTTAAAAACATCGTTTTCGTAACAGTTCTGTTCGACCTTGTGCAAGACATTCTGATAAGCTTGTACGACTTGACCAACAAACTGGCCTTGAGCGCGGGGTGCTAGATGTAAAACGTACGCTTCACCTGTCGAAGTATCAGTTAATTCCGTATCGAGACTATCATCGACGTTCAACGTTAGTGTTAACTCAAACTGACCTTGCATGATTAGTGTCCTCAACTGATAACGCCCGCCCTGATTGGGTTCAAAGCCAAACTGACTTAGTTTACTCATATTGACACGTTTATTTTCAAACTTAACCGTTGCCATCACTGTGCCTCCAACTTCATCTTTCCTTGATATTAACTCAATTTCACCAAAAAAATCGTTGTCTGCGTTCGTAACTTAAACTTGTTTTAACGATACTGCACCAAGAGTCCGACCACTCACTATTTATGTGCGGCCGTTGCCACTGATTGAGCAACCGCAATAAAATCAAAGGTTGCGTAATCGAATAAGCCTCGTGCCGTCAACTTTAACGTTGGAATCACCGGTAACGTCAGAAACGAAAGTGTAATGAACGGATCGAAACTGAGCGGTTGTTCACTGATGACCTCATAAGCCTGCTTAAGCCCTGCCAACTGTTTAGCAGCCATCTGATAAGTTGCCGTCGATAATAAGCCACCAATAGCAAGTGGCATGGTCGCTAACACTTGCTGATCATCAACGACCGCAATCCCACCGTTATCTCGTGTAAGCTGCTCAACAGCCCGTAAAATTGCCTTATCTGATGTTCCAACTGCAACAATATTGTGAGCATCATGAGCCACCGTACCAGCAATTGCACCGTGCTTCAGGCCAAAACCGTGAACCAGACCGACACCCACCTTGCCCGTATTATGATGACGCTCGATAACAACCATTTTTAAGACGTCGCGTTGACAATCTGTTTCAAAATTCTGAGTAGCAATAACTGGGAACGTTAGATGATCCGTTTCAATGTGATTCGGTTGGAGCCCAATCACATTAGCAGCTCCCATCGGTAGTGGTAATTGAAGGTCAGTCGCACTTGCATGTTGCTGTACGCGCGTCGCCGTAAACGGCAATGGCTTCGTGTCATTTGGTAATACCCACTGACCACGTTTCATTGTCCGCGCGATTCTGACTTGTTCAATATCATCTAAGACTACCAGGTCAGCCAATTGTCCGGCCGCTAAACTGCCGCGATCGCTTAACCGGTGAGCAGTCGCACCATTCAAGCTAGCCAGGGTATAAGCTAGTTCAGGGCGCATGCCACTTTGAATCGCTAGACGCACGTTATCGTCAATCGATCCTTCCGTAATCAGGTCACTGATTGTCTTATCATCCGTACAAAAGGCAAACCGGCTCGCATTGGCTTCCGTCACCGCCCCAATCGTCGGCAAGACGTCGCGTTCAACCGTCCCCTCGCGTAAAAAGACGTACATCCCAGCCTTAACGCGATCCAGTGCTTCCGCCTCTGTCATACATTCGTGATCAGTATCCAAACCCGCATTGCGCATCACATTGAGCTGGTGCGCATCTAAACCAGCGGCGTGGCCATCTGCATGATAACCATGAGCATACGCATCGCTAATTTTGGCCAAGGTATCAGCATCTCCACGTGCAACGGCCCCATAATCCATCACTTCTGCTAAGCCGTGCACTTCTGGCTGTTGATACAGGGTGTGTAAATCAGTAGCAGTCAAGGTTGCCCCATTGTCATCAAAGGGGACACACGGTACCGATGACGGTAGCATAAAGCAGACATCTAGTGGTGTTTGGCGAGCATCATCAATTAGGTACTGAATGCCAGCAATACCCGCAACATTGGCAAGTTCATGTGGATCAGTCGCAATCGTCGTGACACCGTGCTGTAGTAAGACTTTTCCCAACTCGCTAGGTGCCACCATTGAACTCTCCATATGCACATGTGCATCGATCATGCCGGGAACGATCCACTGACCGGTCGCATCGACATGCTGAGCCGCTATGTACGGCTCGTCACGCAAATTACTAATAATCCGGCCGTGGTCGATCCACAAACTGGTAGCTTCAAATTCACGGGTATAAACGTTTAACACTTGTGCACCAGTAATCACCATTTCAACTGTCTTCGTCATCGTTATTTTCTCCTCACTAGTCAGTCTGCCTACGGAGAAAGCAAACGGGTCCACACGGCAAATTAAGCAGTGTAGACCCGTCGACTCAATTCGCTTATAGTCCAGTGTTTACGGCACTGGGTAGAAACTCGCCATCCATATCATGGCATTATATAGGCAATTAGTTGTATTGATAAATTGTTCCTTACTTTACCAGCCTTTTCAGTTACATGCAAGTCCTAATTATCATAAATAATTGGTACAATGAACTTAGAACTAGACATGAATATTCACCTAAATCAATGTCGGGTCTGCCACAAACAGCGCTGGCGTTTTAAATGAACGGCATACTATTTGCGACAAGGTTCCTTACTGGTGACGCCATCTAACCAGAATGCTGATTAGGACGTTGCTCTGCGTACATTTAAACGCAACATGTTCCGATAATGGCAAGCCCGTGAATAAAACAGTCGGCCGTTAAGTCGCATTTTATAATGATTTGCGAGCAATCGCCTTTGATTTAAAGCAGACCGCTACGATTAATCAACAGTCATATTTTTAAACATTCTTTTGCTGACTATAAGTTCATTTACGTTTACAATAAAGCTAAATTAATATTAATCTACATAACTATTTTTTAGGAGCTGATGATTTTGATGATGATGAATAATCCGACCATGCTCTCATACATTCGTCGGGAACAGCCAGTACTAGAGCGGTTGTTAACCAATTATCCCAAACAGATTACGGCGGCCTTGACTGCCACCCCTGATCATCCACAACACTGGTTGATCCTCGCAACTGGTTCAGGACTCAACGCCGCCAACACCGCCCGCTTATACATGCAAAAGACGGCCGCCCTCCAAGTGACCATTGCCGCGGCCGACCTCTACGTCACTTATGAGGAAGCTGATCCCAGTGTCGATGTTGTTATCGGGATTTCTCTAAAAGATGATGATCCAACCATGCAAGCGGCAATCGAAAAAGCCCACACGGCCAGTCAAGCTCATGTCATTATCGTGACTAATCAAAAATCGACTGCCCTGACCGCAATGGCCGATGCAACTTGTGACTTACTAACTGGCAAAGAATCAGTGCCCTATATTACACTAAGCTTTCAAGCCATTGTGCTAACTTTAATGTTGCTTGCCGTCCGCAGTGGTGCCCTTCAAGCACGGCTAACCGAATTAGCAGTCAATCAAGAATTAGACGAGTTCAGTTTTCTGATTGAAAACATGAATCCAACTGTTCAACGGGCGAACGACTTCTACCGTAAGTTCACTATCGATTTCACTAACGCCCCTCAATTTACAGCTATCGGTGCTAACGTCCTAGCTGGAACACTAACTGAAATGCAAGCTAAATTCACCGAAATCCTCCGGGTACCAACGCATGGTTACTCATTAGCCTCATTTACCCACGGTGGCTTTATGGGGACGCATGAAGATCACTGTCAGTTCTATCTTGAAATTAATACAGACCCGGCTGTCATGACCCAATTGCAGGCCGTCAAGACGTACGAATCGCGATTAACGCCCCACATTTATACCATCAGTCTCACTGGTGACCAACCGACCGTCAATGATGATCAAACCCTCCAGCTCGAAGCCGTTGCTGATCCGTATAAAGCCCCACTACTTGCTATTATCCCGTTCCAAGTCCTAGCTTGGTTCATTGCCAAATCACGCGGGATCAATTTGAACCATCCCATGTACGCAGATTTTCAGGCGGCTACTAAACTCAAGTAAAGATTACTAAATCAACGCAAAATGACCAGTATCGATAATCTTCGATACTGGTCATTTTAATTAATGCTTGTTTTCCGTAACTGCGTAATACCGAATTCTTTTAAGATGACGCTGCGCATAGCCAATTTCTTGCCTAGTCCGTTCACCAATGCAGCCAGCGACATTAATGACCACTACTTCATCTGCCAAGTCGATTGTTTTCAAATGTGTCTGGCGTAAATTCTGAAGTTCAATCGGTGTTAATACTTCATCACTGAAAACTGGCTTTAAAACAATAACACCTTGTTTACTCAGAGCCAGTTCAACCGTTTCAAATACTGCCGCATATTTTCTAGACCCACATAAAGTAACTATTTTAACAGCCATTCGTCAACCTTCCCTAAAGTGAACTGATCGACCAACGATTAAACCTCCGTCGCGGTCACATGCTTAGTTTTCACTGCAGTTCGCTGATTCAAGTGCGCCATACCAACACCAGTGAAACCGCTGATTACCGAGATAACTGGACAAAGTAAACTAAAGAAAACAAACGGTAAGTATTGGACGGTCGGTACTCCCAGCGTCGTCGTCAGGAAGACGCCGCCAACGCCCCACGGGACTAGGTAATTGATCACCGTACCGCCATCTTCAAGGACCCGCCCCAGTGTATTTCCGGATAAGCCACCATCATTGAATGCCTGGCGAAAAGCGCGCCCTGGTAAGATAATCGAAAGAAATTGTTCACCAACAAACACGTTGACACCAATACAAGTTAATACACCCGCCAATACTAACTTGCCATCGCTATTCAAGTGCTTAGCAACCGGGGTCATAATTTGATTGATCAGTCCAAACTTGACTAACAATCCTCCTAAGGATAGCGTAACCACAATTAACGCGACCATGCTCATCATGCTGACGATTCCGCCCCGTGAAAGCAACGTATCAACACTCGTATTCCCCGTCTTCGAAACAAATCCCGTGTTAATAATGGCGGTTAACTTCGCCAGTGATAACTCAGGCTGTTCAAATAGAATCAAGCCCGCCGAAATAAAAATATTTAAAAGCATCGTTGGAATGGCTGGCATTTTAAACCCGGCACAAATGAAGACTAAGACGATTGGTAATAATGCCAAGGCTGAGATACTGAAATGACCATTTAAAACCGCAACTGTTTGATTGATCTTGGCTAAGCTTGTCTCCGTATTACTGTGCCCCAGCATAGCAAACAAGCCTAATGAAATGAGCCCGGCCGGTAGCGTGCTCCACAAGATATGCTTAATGTGCGTAAAAAGATCGGTATCCACTACGGCTGAAGCTAAATTATTGGTTTCTGATAATGGTGATAATTTATCGCCGAAGATTCCACCACTGATAATTGCACCGGCAACTAAGGCTGGATTAAGATTCACGGTCACGCCCATGCCGAAAAAGGCAATTCCGACCGTCGATGTTACCGTAAAGGCACTGCCGACCGCCGCACCGACTAGGGTACAAACAATAAAGACTGATGGCAAAAACCACTGAATATTAATGATTTTGAATCCAATCACCATGAGTGTGGGAATCGTTCCCGCCGCAATCCAAGTTGAAATCATCGCACCAATGAGAATAAAGATGAAGATTGGCACGATCCCTTTATCAATGCCCTCTTTAATCCCGGCATTAACTGCTGACCATGGAAAACCGCGCAACATCGCCCAAGAAGTGACAACGCCCATTGCGAGTAATACGGGAACTTGGGGCGATAATCCCCAACCAATCACACCCGCACTCATAATTCCGAGGACGACCAGTAAGACAATGACTGCTTCTAAGGTACTAATTTGTGGTGCTTTTGTTTTGTTCATAATTTATTACCCCTTCGATTGATAAAATTCCAGTGACGCATATTCATCATTAAAATTTTAATATCGTGCAATCCCACCACAGCGTTGATTTGTCATTATTCTCATCCTCTTCATCAAAAAAATCGTCCCCATTGTTCATATGAACAACAGGGACGATTAGACTAGTCGCGGTACCACCCAGGTTGCGGATTATTGACACTTAATCCACCACTCACTAGAAGATAACGGTTCTAGTTATTATCCGTTCAGTCGAAACTCGGTTACCGTATTTCAATCATAGTAGCTGACCGGTTCGCAGCAACCACCGGCTTCCTGACACCTACCACTATGTCTACTTGATGTAACGTTATCGTACAGTTATTAACTTGTGATTAACAATACCACCATCTTTTATCATCGTCAAGCCATTTTATAATATAATTCTCATTTTAAGACTACGACCTCGTTACAGCTCGCAAGCGCGCTTGGTGGGCAAAAGTGATGCCACCAAATAATAACGTCCAAATAATCGCACCGATTGCACCGACAATATCAGCTTGAATGAAGAATAGACTAGCAAAAATGAGAACAAAAAAGGCAATCGTCAGTGGGCTCGTGATTCGATACGCCGGCATCTTAAACCCATCCGCCAGATAATCATTAGATAGCCGGTACTTCCGGTGGGCCAGCATCGCCAGCGTGTAAACAATCAGGTACATATCACTAGAGATCCCAGTCACGACGGTAAAAACTGCCGTCGTTGCAGCACTTAAACTCATGATGGGGGTCACTAGTACTAGTACCACGGACAACACGATAGCTGCTGCCGGCACACCACTTTTCGAAATCCGACCAAAGATTTGGTGCATGCGACTCGTAACTGGCATTTCAGTGGCTAGCTGATAGAAGTGACGTCCAGCTGAGAACAAACAACTATTTAGTGATGAGGCTGCCGACGTTAAGACGACAAAGTTAATGATTGCGGCCGCTGCTGGGTACCCTGCCAACTTGAAAACTTGCACAAACGGACTGCTATCGGGTGACAGTGACGTCCACGGAATAATGCCCATAATGACAATTAACGCACCAATATAAAACAACAAAATCCGCAACAAAGTTTCATTGACCGCCTTTTTGATAACGCGGTGGGGGTTCTTGGCCTCACCAATCGTTATACTGACAAATTCAATGCCCTGAAAAGCGAAGAAGACCATTGGAAATGCTGAGATAAAGTTAGCTAGCCCATTGGGAAAGACCTGATAGTTATGGAACAAATTGCCGATTGAAGCCTGGCCTAGTGGGGTTGGATGATGTCCCACCATCATGAAAATACCAGTGACAATCAGTGCAATGATTGCGACGATCTTAATCATCGCAAACCAGAACTCTGCTTCGCCAAATAACCGTGCAGCCGTTAAATTAACGCCCGCCAAAATTAACAGGAAGCTAATCTCAATTAGCCAGGCGGGGACATTTGGTAACCAAAATTTGACATAAGTGGCCGTGGCCGTCAGTTCAGCCATACAGACAAAAATCAAACCGATCCAATAGGTCCACCCTGTAAAATGACCGACACTCGGTCCCAAATAGCGGGAAATAAACGCCACGAATGTGTGTTGGGTAGGATCAGAATAGAACATCTCACCAATTGCCCGCATCATTAAAAAGAAGAAGAAGCCCAACACTAAGTACACCCACATGACTGACGGTCCCGTCTTTGAAATCGTACTCCCTGAACCAAGAAATAATCCTGTCCCAATCGTGCCACCAATTGCAATCATTTGGACATGCCGGTTACTAAGCGCCCGGATTGTGCCATCAGCATTAGTTATTTTCATAAGATTCCTCCACAAATTTTAATGACTTTGTTGTTAAACCTTAATGTTGTGTCATTATAGCACGCCCTAGCTTTCACTTAATTGCGATTTTTAACTGTTAACTCCTGTTTTTAACGATGAATGGGTCGCAATACTTTGTTTTCTAAAGCTGTTCTCCTTATTGAAAGCGCCACCAAAGCTGTGGTTGCTGCGCTTGACCGCCTAATTTGGCGCTACGAAAAAAGCCGCCCGGGTATTTACCCGAACGACCGCTATTTATTTAATGAACCAATCCTGACACAATAACACTTACCACAAAAAGGCAATCATCTTGTGAGCGACACTTGGATTCTGATTCAACGCGCAATGCGCCGCCTGTTCCCCACTGTAGAAAGCTTCTTGATACTGTGCTAATTTTCCGCGCAACAAGTACCGAATTGAGCGCGCTGAGGCGACACCCACAAAGCCATCGTTGTTATACCCCGTATTTGTATCCCCATAGACGTTGAGCAGTTTCACGTTGCCCGGAAAATTATGTCGATACTTGAGCATTTCTGAAAAGTGCTTCGTGAAGCGACTTGGTTTAACGTTCAATTGCCGAACCGCGCTTTCCGTCTGCGTGCTCAGAAACCCGGTCAGGCCATCGAACGGTCCGCCAATCGTCACGATTTTATTCAACGTTGGTAAGCGCTTGTCATACCCATACTTCAGCGCCTGATTAACAATATCATTGGCCCCGAGGGAATGACCAACCGCATTATAAGCCTTGACGCCATACTTCGCTTTTAGTTGGACTAAGACTTGGTGTAGCCAATAAATCTGTGCTTTTTGTGAGGCGTGATTATCTTGAAAAACAACTTGAACCATCGGATTCTTGATTGACTTTTGCCAGTAACCCTTAAAGGCCATCACACCATTCTTGTACACGTGCACCACTAACGCTTTTTGGGCAGCCCCCGCTTTTTCGGCTTTACGAATCAGATAGTTCGTCGAATACGCCCCACCATTGTAGCCATGTAAAAAGACCGTCGCTGTCTTTGACTGGTTATATTGATTCTTTAATATTCGTGCAGAACGCGGTGTCAATTGACTCGTTATTTTCGTAATCTTGGTATCATGATTCCGGGCCCCAACTAAAATCACAGCCGCACCGATAACAAAAACAATCAATAACAATTGAATCACCGTTCGCCAACGTTTCATCAAAATTATCTTACCCTTCATTATGTTTACCCGTTTTATTTTACGCGTTTGAATTGAAATAACCAACAATCCATTTCATAATTTGTTAGCTATATACAGTTCCCATTGCAACCAAATAATATTCTTTCCACACCAATCTCGTTATAATAGATTTATTGGGTTAAATAACTAACCTAATCAAATCGTTCATTTTTGGAGGATCATTATGGAAAAACCAACGTTTAAATATCCCGACAAGGCCGCGTATGAATTCGTCATTCAGGCCTTAGCCGCAAAAGGGATTACTTATCATGAAATTGCCCACATTACCTATAATTTACAAACAAAGTATGTTCCTAACCTAACCATTGAAGAGTGTGAAAGGGAAACTCAAGAAGTCTTGCATAAGCGCGAACTACTGAACAATGCAATGGTCGCACTAGAACTAGACCGACTGGCAACTGAAGAACAATTAAGCGAGCCGCTCCAGTCAATTATTGCCAGCGATGCAGGTGTTTTCGGTGTTGATGAAGGGTTAGCGCTCAATATGGCTAATATCTACGGTACAATCGGCGTCACTAACTATGGATATGTTGATAAAGTTAAGGAAGGGGTTATTAAAAAACTCGATACCGATAAGTCGGGGGTTGTTAACACGTTTATCGATGACTTGGTTGGTGCAATTGCAGCAGCCGTCGCGGCTAAAATTGCCCATAAGTATGCCTAATAGATTATTTTTTCGCTATCGCTAAGAATTAATTAAATTAATAATAGTAAAAGGCGTCGTTACCTGTTCGCATCAGTTTTTGATGACAGGTAACGACGCCTTTTCTATTATGGTTCACCCAAAAGCTACGGCAGCCACTCATAAGCCGGTAACTTTAAGCCATTTGATGCTGTGACATTGCTTGCATCTTGAGTACGCGCTGTTCACGTGGAATAAACATCCGAATCTCATCTTGGTTAAAGCCGCACAGAAGTCGGTGATCGTCAAAAATAATTGGCCGCCGCAATAATTGCGGTGTTTGGCTTAACACCCGAACAGCTTCGCTTAATGGCATATCTTCAATCGGTGTCGTCTTGCTCAGTTGGTGATAAGCATTAGATTTAGTACTAATTAAATCATCAATGCCATTGTACGTGTACTGTAGCAGGTGTTTAATCTCAGTTTCCGTTAACGGCTGGGCGTTCATATTCCGTTCGTGAAATGGAATTCGATGCTCAAGCAGCCAACGATGGGCCTTGCGACAACTTGCGGTACTTGGTAACACACATAAGTTTATCATAACATTATCCCCAATCTTGCTTGCCTAACAATGCAGCCCCCATTATTGTGCACTGTAATAGTTGACGTCATTAATTAACAACACAATCATAGCAAAATTCAACAGTAATTGCTAGCGTTTTCAAAAAATAATTAAAATAATTTGATAAGCGCAGTTTATTGTAAGGACTATTCACATTTAATCTATACCAATATTTAAAATATTATATTAAAACGTTGGTAATTGACCACTAGCAATCAAGCAGTCCCGTAGTACCACTGCTTGATTATGCTGTTCGTCCTTAGCCCCAAACAATAAAATCACATTGGTTTTGGTAAGTTGTTCGGCAACTTGGCTAATAAAGCTGGCTGTCAGCGGATTTGCATCTAGTTCCGCCTGATAGCGGGCAACAAATTCTGGATACTTAGCCGACTCATGATTGAACCACTTACGAAGCGCCGTGGACGGTCCGATTTCTTTAACCCAATCGTCCAACTGAGCATTGGCCTTTGAAATACCACGAGGCCACAACCGATCTACTAGCAATCGATAACCATTCGTATCGACTGGTTTCGCATAAATCCGTTCCAATTTCAATTGCATTAAAACACCCTCTACTTGATCGTTATAGTTGTCGATTCATGATCATCTACAATAACATATCATGCTACTTGACCATAAGCTAACTTTATTATAACGCAGGTGTTAAGAACGTTAAATCCAACCAACCCTTTCCTGCGCCCACAGTTTTTCTCGATCAAACCGTTAATCTTCACCATGACATGAAAGCAAAAAAATTTCAGGTCCATGACGGCCCCTGAAATTTGTTTCCGTAGCTCAACTAGCTACCATATTATCGATACAGGCGTGTTAACCTTCACCAATCACAACCTCAACCTGCCCACGCTTAGGGACAAAGTTGAGGTTATAAATCGGTTCACGCAATACCTTTTCGTATTCTTCTAAAACATCTTGTGGCAACGGCGTGTGTGCGGCCAACGCGTGCATTAAATCATCGACCGAATATACGTCTTCCATGTTAATAAAAATTCGCATATTACCCACTACATCATTCAATAGTTCAGTTAAAATCGCATTTGGTTTGCCATTACCATCCGTAACAACTACTTGATTACTGTCAACTTCTTTATGGTCTATCTTTGTTAACTTAACGATATCAAATACATTTAACATGCGCGACCCTCCGTCACAATATTAATTTGGCTATATTCTACCACAACCATAGCATATCTGAAGGGTGAAAGGTATTTAATATTGACTGAATCAATCAGTCTCATAATGAGAAAAAATCTTCTCTTGAACCTTAGGCATCGGGAGTCGTTGCCGCTCGGATAGTGTAAATGTCTGACCTGCAAAGTATGCTAAGTCACTTAACATAACTTGGCCACTCAAGCCTTGAATCGTCCACTTCTGATGTGTAAATGTATGCGTGACTGGCCGGCCAGCAAGGTATTGGGCCGTTAATTGTAGCTGGTACTCCCGCTTAAAATAATTTTCTACCGCGGCCACTAAGTCCGTCGACTGGTAATCATCGTCCAGACCCAAATCGGCAATTGGGATCAGTGGGACTGTCCACAAATTAGCAAGCATCCCATTACTAGGTCGTTTGGTCATCAGCCAACGATCTTGCATCTTAGCCAATACCGCCACATAAGCGACTGGCTTAGGTCGGGGTTTCTTAGTCTTGACCGGATAGGCAAGTTCATCCCCATCCAGATAAGCTTGATCAAATCGTTTTACTGGCGAATGAGCCGTATCCGGTTGTCGAGCAGTCATGTAACTTGACCCTAAGTCCATAATGGCCTGGTTAAAATCCCCTGGGCGCTCACGTGAAATAATCTGACTAATGACGTGTTCAAACAGGGCCCGCGTCTGGGGTTTAGCAATATCAGCATCAATCTTAAGTAAACGACTAAAGACACGGTAAGCATTACCATCTACGGCCGGAACGGGTTCATTAAACGCAATGCTGGCAATGGCTCCCGCCGTATACGGTCCAATACCAATTAATTCAGTTAACTCAGCAGCGGTTTGCGGCCACCGACCATCATAATCTGCTAACAATTGCTTCGCACACCGTTGCATATTGCGAACTCGTGAATAATAGCCCAAACCTTCCCAAGCTTTTAATAACTGCGATTCCGGGGCAGCAGCTAAATCAGCAACCGTTGGAAAAAGCTTCATAAACCGTTGATAATATGGAATCACTGTCTGCACCTGTGTCTGCTGTAGCATGATCTCAGAGACCCAGACATGGTAAGGCTCATGATCATGTCGCCAAGGCAAGTCACGGCCCTCTCGGTCAAACCAGTCTAATAACGTGGTCTGAAAATCTTTAATTGTTGCCGCATCCCATTCAATCATCTTAATCCTCCAAAAAAAGCCACGATTCTTCGTTACTTCGAAGTTCGTGACCGTCTATTTACTAATCTTTAGTCCAAAGTATTTGCCAGATCTACTAACGTCTTTTCATAGTGATCAGTAACACTCTCATCTTGAAAATCGGCGTTAAAAACCGCCAATGTTAAATACTCTGGATATTTTAAAATGACCGTTGCTAGTTGCTTATTAATTTCTGGGTACTTTTGATCCTCGTTGTTTAAAATATCAAGACTCGCTTGGTAACAAACATTGGCCAGAAACAAATAATCAACAAAATAATTAAATCCTGGTTCATTCTTCAATTCAAAATGCGCCTTAACATCCACCGTTTCCGAAATATTAGTCAAATACTTCGTTACAATTTCTTGATACTGACGTAACAACTCCGTCTTAGCTTTTGCATGTACCGTCGCCATAAAAATATCCCCACCTATTTTAATCTCTGTGAAGATTATAGCATACGGCGTAACCCCTGCTGAATATTAGCTGCTAACTCAGCTAACTGATCGTACTGCCATTGCCGTTCAGCCGTAACTGCCGCAGTATTATTCGGTTGCGTTAAATTAATCAATTTAATCGCTTGATCCGAAGCCCGTAGCGCATTTTCATCCGCATCAGCCGACGCTACCGCCCATCGAACACAATCCAACGCAGCTGCACCAATTGAACTTGTTGTTGTCGCACTTAACTTAGTCAGCCGCGCCAAAGCTTGGCGCACTTGGTAACCACTAACCAGATTAACTTGCCACAATTCATTAGCATCAATTGCGAGTCGCAACTGCCGATCATATTTCTGTTGATTATCAACATACTGCAAGGCTTTCTTAGCGATAATTAACGCCCATTTAGCCAATTGTTGTTGTGAGAGTTCACCAGTCAAAGCTTCGATTTGGCCCCGTATTCCAGGGTCATCGTCAATCTCAATCTTAGGGTGACTCGGTCTAAAACCTTCCGTCATCACGCATTCCTACTTTCTTACAAATCCAACAACTATACTAACCTAATTATGCTCAATATTTAGGCCCATCGACATATCGATAGGATTAAATTGTACCAGATATTTGGCAAATATGTGAGTATCTGCTTCCAGATTTCACAAAAAATTTACAAACCTTTGTAACCGTTTCATGGTTGATAATAACAACCAAAAACGGCCTACCATTTAATTACTGGCAAGTCGTCTTGAAAACCATTATTGAATTTCAATATGATGGGTATCAGCCGCAGCTTTCTTGGGCAACGTTAATTGCAACACGCCATTTTCATAGTGCGCTTCGATTTTATCAACATCGACATCTGGTAAGGCGTACTGCCGGCCAAAACGTCCGGTTTGTCGTTCACTAGCAATGATATTCCCATCCTTATCGCTTTCATCACTAATACTATCCCGTTTGACAGCAATTGATAAGGTCCCATCACGATACTTCAAGGCAATGTCTTGCTTATCGATTCCCGGAACGTCAACTTTCATAGTGTACTGGTCATCATTTTCTTTAATGTCAGTCTTTAGTACCGATCCATGACTACCAGTGTTTAGAATTGTTCGTCCCAACCCATTTACTAAATCATCCATCTTAGTCCAATCATTCAACCGATCAAATAAATCATTGTGCCAATTCATCATATCGTTAGCCATTATACAATCACCCTTTCAATTTGTTTACATCATTAATAATAAGCACTTTTAGCAAGATTGCAACGATTTAGCACTCGATATAAGTGAGTGCTAAATTAATTCACTCGGTAAGCCCGCATGTCAACTGGAATCACTCTGACCATTTTGTATGGCGTAATTGTTAATGCTTGAGTTGTCGACTTAGTGGGCCAACGTGACTGGGGACGATCGGCCAATTCCAGTCCGACTAGCATCCGAATCCGATCTAAAATATCCGGCACCCCAAACGTATTATCACCTTGATTAAACGAAGTCTGTAACATATTGATGGCAACATGTAAGTGTTGATCATGAAAGCTAAAGGTTACCGGCACATAGACTAAGTCTGTGGATGGTAGCTTTTCTTGCGCCAATACTGTATCAAGCTGTGCCATGAACGCTGTAAATTGATCCATTCGTGTCACCCCCATCTTAATTACCGCTATTATACTGCAAGACTTATCAGACAGCTATTTAAATGGACAGCACTTGCTAGCTACCTAAGCGCTGTGCCAATTATCATTAAGATTAACTATAATTAAAACAGGCCGGTTATTATGCGCAAAAGCAACTAGCTTAGACCCGCTGGAAAAGTTTCATTTAACGTAAACTTGCTTGGCTAGTGAATCTGCCGACCTCTAGACGATACTGTCGAAAAGTCTTCAAGTCAGGCTAAAACGTCCACGATAGTACTCTAGACTGATATGGAGTCCCAATCCGACTGAAACAGCCACACTTGAAGTGCTGAACATTGATAAAAACACCTTTCAGTCGGGATGACATTTGCATGCTTGATGAACAGACATTTTACTAGTTACAATTAGCCAAAAACACCACTGTCGGCAATGGTGCAGCAGTGGTGTTAGTTATTTAAGATTAGAGTTATTGTAACGAATTAATACCAAGCCGGTTTGTCGCCATCGGTATTAGGTTTGTTAACACCCAAAGATGACCGAATACCGCTTGTTGGATCTTGAACCAACTTGACAACGAGTGCCGCAATACTTTTGCGTGAAACTTCAGTACCTTTGAATGGTTCGTTACGCTGGGTTGTCTCGTAGTCGATTTCATCTTTATTGGTTAGCCATGCGGGCCGAATAATGGTGTAATCGAGATCAGAGTTTTCCAAAACTTCAGCTGCATCATAGTACTGGGTCAAGTAACTCCCCAATGTCGAATTGTTCCATTGGCCGAATTTACCAGGGACCTCATCGTAAATACCTAGCGTTGAAATCCAAATAAGCCGCTTGAGACCACTTGCATGCATGGCCTTTAAGACGGTTTCGGCCTGCTGCTTGATATTTTGACCGGCAAGATTGGCATAAACGACGTCTTGGTCAGCCATTGCCAGCGTTAATTTAGCTTCATCGGTTGTATCACCATCGATAATCGTTACCCGATCGGATTGTAGGTCTGCAACTCGACTGCTGTTACGTAAGTAAAGTGTCAAATTATCGCGCGTATCGGCTAAAAATTGTTGTTCGGCTAGTCGGGCGATTTGGCCCGCTGCCCCTAAGATTAATACTTTTGTCATGTAATCCCCTCCTGAACATCCTAACTGTAAACTTAATAATTACAGAATTCAAGTAAGCAGTTTCAAAAAAAATCGATTAAATTTGTGCTACTTTTTGAATTTAGACCTATAATGAACTTGTAGCGAAGTTTTACTTCGTTGGCCAAGATAAAAGAGGCGATAATCATGGCACAAAAGCTTAGCAAGGAACAAAAGAAGGCTATGATTCAAAAAGCCGAAGAAGAACGTGCAAAGCATCCAAAGAAGAAGAGTGGCGTTTCCGGTTTCGAAACGATCGATGAAGATGCTAAAAAGTTATCTAATAGCTAATAATTAGCGTGATTCTTCAGTTAGGGCGAGACATTGGTTTCGTCCTTTTTGTTTTACCTAAAAAGTCAGTTATGACAACTCACCACTGAAAGAGATTGTGCTAACAAACGGGAACGTGCTCTAGTCATTACCGTGAAACTAGTCGCTGAATGTGAGTCATACTTGACTGTCATTTTCCCCACGTCAGTGTAAATTGTCTGTTTCAAGCATTTAATATTAACGTAGTAACTGAGAGCTAAATGAATGGTTGCAGTTATTATCAACCCTATCACCGAATCTCAAAGCTGTTACCGTATTTAACAACGACTAGTTTAACTAACTTTAGGGCCGCCAATATCTGCCTTTCGAATGCTGTTCCGACTGGAAGGCAGATCTGACAATGCTCAGCGATGAATTTCTACTTAGCAAGCATTGTTGGCTTGATTAGTGGAAGACCAGTATTTAAGACGTGGGTTTCGGCTTAAATCTGTGTCCATCGCGTTCCAGCAATTGTCAGAAATACCTGGAGGTCTTTATAGGATGAACTCAAAAAAAGTTTACGCTAATTCGAACTTTTTACAGCGGGTCTAAGCTGGCTACCTTTGAATTTAAGGAACAGCCCATTTTGATCATGATTCATGACAGATTAACTAGCAGTACGCATATCCATATTAATTATGAGAAAAATGATAATATCCAGATAGTAAACTAACAATAGCTAAGCATTAATCTACTAATTTCGTGGTATTGTGAACAATTCAATCTCATGCTTTTTTTCATTCTGACCAGGCCAGCTCATCCGCGTCAAATCAAAGGTCTTTGCAGTTGACGCCCTAAAATTCAGGTGTTAAATTATAGTCTTAATTTGAAAACAACTGGCGATTTAGACGCTAGTTTTCAAGGAGGCCTTCACTTGAATCTAAAATGGTATATTAAACAATTTACTGGTCTAACCACCACTCAACTTCATGATATCTATCAGCTACGCGCTAAGACCTTTGTCAAAGAACAAGTTCGATCTTACCAAGATCCTGATGATACCGATCTAGATGCCCGTCATATTTTCGCCTATGATCAAGGCCAACTAGTCGCTTACGCGCGGATTTATGAACATGCAGGCGTCGTTTCTTTCGGCCGCATTACAACTGATAGTCGTTATCGTGGCACTGGACTTGGCAAACAGCTCATGAATCACGTCATGGTTATTCTTAAAGTCCATTACAGTACAGCTACCATTGAAATTGATGCTCAAACGCATGCCCAAAAATTCTATGAAAAATTTGGACTAATCGCTGAAGGTCAACCTTATACCGACCTTGGTGCTGAAGTAATCAAGATGCACGCCCCAGCCCGAAAACTGGTGTTAGCGTAGCCCTACTTCTAAGCATCGCCTCAACTCAACAATCAAAATAATAGTGCTGAATTCAAAATATCGTCCAAAAAAATGAGCTTCAGAAATTTTCATTTCTGAAACTCGTTTTTTGTTTCAATCATTATTGATACGTGCGTCCGACTTCTGACTTAATGACCTAGCCATGCGTTGGTTATTATAGCTATTCAAATTATTTTTTTGCTCCATTCTGACTTAGAATTGCGTCTAACCTAGCCAAATCCCGATTTACCACTGGGACCATTTTGTTAAATCTGCGGCTGTACGAAGGATGGTACAACGGAAAAATCGGATAGGTTGTCGCGGTGCGCGTAAACTGCTGCCGTTCCTCGTCCCACCCCTGAATTGGCATCCGTAACAACTGACCATGTACGGCACCAATTTTCTGTTGCCGTCCCAATAATCGCTGTAGTCCTGTATTACCTAGCGGAACTAGTAAATGATCTTTAAGTTGTGCCAGTTCACTATCTAATAATGGCGCACTCGCAATGATTTCGGCCCGGCTTGGCCGACGATCACGTTTTAATCCTGTCTTACCAATCAAGTATGGTCGTGAACGAACAGCACCGGTCATATAGACCTGGGAGCGGGTTAATCCCAGCAACGTCAGCCAACGATCTAATTCCGTTCCCGCAGGCCCTTGAAATGGATGGCCCACCTGAACTTCAACTCGCCCGGGGGCTTCGGAAATAAGTACGAATACTGGATTATGGGGCCCTTCGCCCGGGACAAACCCTTCTAATTGATCAAATCGCTGGACTAGTTGCCGTCCAAAGCGCTGCTGCTTCGATGTTAACAACGTTGCCATTATTATTCCCCCCTTTAATACTTTTATTCTAACAAAAACGTTTAGTAACGATATCTAATAGACATTGTCACTAAACGTTAAATTTTAATCACTAGCTGGATCACTTCGGTACTGTTGCAAAATATAGATGGCGATAATTACCAACACTGATCCGAGAATTTCGACCCAGGTCACTTTTAGACCTAAGAAGATGATACTCAGAACAAATGTCACCACCGGCTGAACCGCATCAACGATGCTAACAACTGCAGATGGCGCATACTGTAAACTATGCAATAAGGATAAAAAAGCGAAGATTGTCCCAATTAAAACAATCGCCCCGATTGAAGTCACTAGCGTTGGTGTAATCTTTGGTGCCCCCACCCAAATTGGATGATAGAGATTAAATAAGACACCGGCAATCAACGTTCCCCACCCGAGAATCACAACCGGTGAGTTTTCCGCAACAATTTTTCGTGGTAAGACCACATATAAGGCTGCCGTTACCCCAGAAAGGATTCCCCAAACCAAGGCATCCATGGGAATGGCTAATTCATGAATATTACCCTTAGTAATTGCTAAGAACACCCCTAACAAAGAAATTCCAAAAGCAATCAAATCAGTTCGTAAAGGAAGTTCTCGTTTAAACAACAACGTTCCTAACACGATGAACAGTGGACTTAAGTATTGCAAAATGGTAGCAGCAGCGGCCGTTCCCTTTTCAATACTGATATAAAAAGTATACATATTCGCCATTAAGCCAGCTGTTGCATACGCGACTAATTGTCCAATTGAAGCCCATGATTTAAACACGTTAAAAATCTTGGTGCCCTGTTGAACAAATCCGATAGCTAACAGAATAACGCCCGCTGATAAGGTTCTTACTGACAAGAACCAATCGGCTGGGATGGCTTGATTTTGTGATACAAACTGCATCACCGTACCCGAAATCCCCCACAGGGTCGAAGCCAGCATCGCCCACATGATGCCCTTCATATAACGGTTAGTTGTCATATTTTTCAATTTCGCTCTACCTCAATTTAATTAATGGCAATATTATACCGAGACTTAATTAAAACTCACTGAAAATCAAGCTTTGTTTTTTAGGAAGTTTCAGTAATCTTTATCATAATTAACGTTTATGCCAACTGATCATCGCAGAATCCGAATCTTTTTACTGTAATGTAGTGTCAACGCTCGGAAATCAATACTAACTAAAGTTGGCGTGGTTAACCATGTCGTTGTTAACCGCGCCAGCTTTAGTTAAGATTACATTCGTTGCTATCTAAAACGCGTTTCCAAGAACCAAACGGCATAAGAATCCATCCTTGGTAGTAGCTTTAATCTGCATGCTAGCAAGGTTTATATTCATAACAGCCACTTGTCGCTTGAACTTTAAAAGAGTGTCCCCACGTAATAGTGAATGAACATCGTCACAATCCCAACTAAGACATTGCGAATTACCGCCGTTTTAACATTGCCTTTACCGAGTACGGCTGATAAATATCCTGTTAGGGCGACGGCAACAGATACCGCGATAATCGTCGCGGGCCACTGCCAATGCGCGGGCGCGAACGTCATCGCAACTAATGGAAAGACGCCCCCTGCTGACGCCGAAAATAACGATGCAAACGCCGCATCCCATGGGTTCATATAGTGTCCCAATTGCATATCATATTTAATGCTGACCATCGTGGCCAACGGCTTTTTGGATAATAAATCTTGAGCAATCGCCATCGCCGTGTCTTCCTTCACACCAAGCGTCATATAATGACGTTGAACAGCATGTAATTCGCCCTCAAAATCAGTTTTCAGTAGCTGCCGTTCTTTTTCCACAACGGCCTTTTCAGTATCCTTTTGTGTACTGACCGATGCATATTCTCCCGATGCCATTGAAAAAGCACATGCTAATAAATCAGACAAACCAGCAATAAAAATTGTAAATTGATTAGTCGTTGCTGCCGCCACACTAAACAGCACCCCAACAACTGTTAAAATACCATCATTCGAACCCAAGACACCCGCACGTAATGAATTTAGTTTTTCATCCATCGTTTGTTTAGTCTTCTCAGATTTTGTTTTTGTCAGTTGCATAAACTCGCTCCCCTTGACCCATTAATTAAGCAAACAAGTGACCAATAAAGTACGTTACGATCATCGTTAATAGCCCAGCGACCACATTACGAACCATCCCACGTCGGCGATTGGCATTGCCAAGCATTGCCGCCACGTAACCTGTAATCATTAATGCGATTCCGACAGCAATCACTGTCGCTAAAACTTTTATCCGTGGCGGGAAAAAGGTAATTGAAACTAGCGGTAGAATCGAGCCCGTAGGAAAAGCAATCATCGATGCAATTCCAGCAGCATAAGGACTGATAAACTGATTGGGATTAAAGCCATAACGCTCACGAACTGTAGTTGTCAATGCATCTTCTGCCATCATTTCCTGCGTTGCTTGACGCGCTAACGGTTCGCTGATTCCTTGATCAACATACTTCTGTACGACTAGTGTCGCCTGAGCCTCATAATCATCAGTTAACGCGGCCTTCTGCTTAGTAATCGCCATTTTCTGCGAATCTTTTTGCGTATTCACAGAGACATATTCACCCATAGCCATTGAAATCGTTCCGGCCAGCATCCCGGCTAATCCAGAAATTAGAATGGAAAAACTATTGGTCGTCGCCCCCGCAACGCCCACAACAATGCCAGCAACAGATAAAATACCATCATTTGCCCCCATGACACTTGCTCGTAAAATATTGACCCGCTGTGCCAAGGACATTTTCTTTTTCATGATTGCCGCCTCCATGAATACTTTATAATCATTATTACCTAGTAAATGTTATATCTTTTAAGAAACAATTGCAAGTCTTATTTGTAATCATTATCAAGTATAAGTTATGTACGCCTAAACTATAATATAGTTTACCACTATTTTATTCTTAAGGTTTATCTTGATTAATATTACTATTTAATCAAAAGCGCTATCAAATGCATGAATTAACAAAAAAGCAGTACAGTTAGCAATTGTTATTGCTAACTGTACTGCGCTCACTTCAAAGTAAACTATCTTTCCAACCTACTTAGTTTGCCAAATTAAATTGTTGTGTCGGTTTTAATTCAAATTCAATCGGCTGTGCGGCCGTCATTAGCTCTGGCGTCAATGCAACCCGTGTAATCGTCTGATCTGCGTATGGTTGCATGTAAAATGCTGGTTCATTCATACTCATGTAGGCACGATACTGGGTATAATCTGGTGTCCCATTAGCTTGCATCTTGACACCCTTAGGAATTTCAACTGAATTCAGCATGTGTGATAACGCATTGACAGCTTCCGCATCCGTCGCCACTTTATCAGTATGCTGACGCATAAAGACAGTTCGAACGAAACGCGCAACTGACGTATAATCACCTGGCATTCCCAGTGCACCAGTTCCGGGACCAAAAGCATTGACGGTCAGATCACCGTACTGCCGACTGGGATGCGGGTCAGGTTGTAAGTTAACATAGTTGCTCAAATTCTTGAGGTGCCATTCAAAATCTGGAGTATTCGTCATAACCCCCACCGGATTTTTCATATAGTGGACACCGTCTTCTTCTAACTCTAATACATAGGTCGAACCACTCTTGTCACTAATAATCCAATGTAATGGCACCACAATGTTCAATAGTGGCGCAGCAGCTTCCATCACATTCAAGTCAGCTAAGCGCTCACCCAATTCAGCGGTGCTCTTAACATTGCCTAAGATCCACATCAATACTTCATGGGAGGCCAAATTAACCTTGCCAACCTTAGTCTGCTGAGTAAAATGGGCCTGTCCTGAGAAGTAGAGTGCTGCAGCACTAACCCCATGCTCATTGACCCCATCGACGAAGATATAACCGTTTAAATCACGGCCCGTCCCGACGAAACTATAGGGGCTATCAAAACCATTCGCATTGGTAACACTATCAAAATGGTGATTCCGTGGCATGACCACTGGCCGACCACCAAGTTCAAAAGCAAAGTCCATGGTGCGTGCTAAAAACTGATCACCCGCCGTGGTTTGAATTGTTAAACTAGTACACATGGGTTTCACATCCTTGATTTAAATACTATTATTCTAGCATCTAAATCTATCAGAAACACACATTTGCACGAATTATTTTACACTAATCAGTTTGTTTTAATCTTTTAACCGTAATGTCATGGCATTAATCGCCACAATAATCGTACTTAATGACATGACTACTGCACCAAACATTGGGTTTAGAATAAAACCGATTGGCGCTAGAATACCGGCTGCCAATGGAATCGTAATCACATTATAACCAGCACCCCACCATAAGTTTTGCGCCATCTTCCGCGTTGTTTGCCGTGCTAAGGCTAAGAAATCCACCACATCGTTAGGATTACTCTTAACGAGAACGATATCGGCTGAATCAATAGCAACGTCAGTCCCAGAACCAATCGCAACCCCGATATCAGCACGCGCAAGACTAGGCGCGTCGTTAACACCATCACCAATCATCATGACATGACTACCGTCAGCTTGATATTGCTGAACTAACTTCGCTTTATCTTCAGGCAATAGGCCCGCGTGAACCTCAGTAATTCCAAGTTGCTTGGCAACTACTTGCGCACTTTGCGGGTTATCGCCAGTTAACATCACCGGTGTAATATGTTGGGCCTGCAAACTATCGATTAAATTCTTAGCTTCCGGTTTAATTTGATCACCTTGAGCAACAAATCCCAGAACTGTCTGATCTTGAATCAAGAAGCTGACCGAATTACCCGCACTCGCTAACTTATCAAACGTTTGCTGGTCATAAGCTAAATTTTGTTTGTCAAGATAAGCAGCTGAAACGATTTCATACGACTGACCATCAATCGTACCACTTAGTCCAACACCAGTAATTTGATGAACATTCTTACTGTTCTTTGGCGTCAGCTGATGTTCCTTAGCCGCAGCCAGAATACCAACGGCTAAGGGGTGACTGGAGCCATTTTCCAAACCAGCCATCATTGCCAGGACATCTTCCGCAGTTAATTGGTCAACACTACTTTGATAATCAGCAACCTTGAAGTTACCGGCCGTCAAGGTTCCGGTCTTGTCCATCAAAGCGTAGTTCAATTTTTTAACCTGTTCCATTGCGTCACGATTACGAATCAATAATCCATGACTAGCCGCAATCGCTGTGCTACGCGCAACCACTAATGGAATGGCTAATCCTAAGGCATGCGGACAAGCAATTACGAGAACCGTCACTGCAATCGATAACGCTAGCGCTAAATTACCAACAAGCAACCAGACGATAAAGGCAACAATTGCCACGGTCAACGCAGCATAGAATAGCAGTCCTGCTACCTTGTCTGCCATGTTCTCCTGCGATGATTTGGCCGCCTGAGCGTCACTGACCAACTTCATAACCTGTGCCAAATAGCCTGATTCACCAGTTCCAGTGACTTGCATCTCAAAAGTACCATCACCATTAACTGACCCACCAACGACTTGATCCTTAACTCGTTTTTCAACTAACTTAGCTTCACCAGTGACCATCGCTTCATTAACACTAGTTGTCCCACTTAAAACCGTGCCATCAGCGGGAATTTGTTCACCAGCGCGGACTTGAACCTGATCGCCATTGGCCAAATCAGCAATCGCTACGTCCTGGATTTGTCCATCAACTAACTTATGCGCTGTACTTGGTAGCAATTTTGCCAGCTTGTCCACCGCTGACCCTGCATTCATCACCGTATTCATTTCAATCCAATGACCCAACAACATAATGACAATTAAAGTCGCTAGTTCCCAGAAGAAATCTGTTACCATTGGTTTGGCATTTAACAAGTCATTAGCTATCACGGCATAAATACTATACACATACGCAACGCTAATTCCCATCGTAATCAACGTCATCATTGCTGGTTTATGGTTCTTCACTTCCGCCTTAGCACCACTGAAAAATGGTTGACCACCGTAGAGGAACAAAATCGTGCCTAAAATCGCAACGATATAATCAGACCACGGCCGAAAAACGATTTGAAATGGCAAATTGACCCCCATCATCGGACTCATAATGATAATCGGAATCGTCAAAACTAACGCCACCCAAAATTTCAACTTGAGATTACCCATGTGCATCATCTCACCGTTACCCATATCCATATCACCCATGTCATTTTTATCATGGTGATGCATGTGTTGCATATCCATGTCTTTCATAGTAACGACCTCCCCTAACCAGATTGTCTACATCTGTAATTTGTGACTAAAGTTTACAGTTGTAGACGATAAAAGTCAAGAAAAACACTTTTAACTTTTTGTCATCATTCATGTGTTTTCTGAATATCCTATCTTGAAGGTAACCCCCTTCCATTGGACGCGCTATGACTGATGATCCCCGATTAAGGCCTGCAAGCATGCTCCCATAATCAGTTAGCCAAGTATCTTTAAAATCATTAACCTCAAAAAAGTCATGTTCAGATTAAAAAAGTCCAAACATGACATTCAGTGTTACTTCAATATTCATTTATAACCACATTAGCAACGCGTTCCTGGGACACAATCACATTCCACCATTTCCGGCGCATCCTTGGCTTTTTCTGCCAACACTGCCTGTAAAGCGGCGATATCCGTTTGACTCAATTCCGTTTGGTTAACAAGATCTACCAGCGTTTGACCAACGCGCATCTGGCATAAATGGCCGAATAGGGTGCCCACGGCTTCATCCATCGATGGCTGTTCCTCAACCATTGGATAATAATTGAACGCTCGACCATTCTTTTCAGCACGTAACGCACCTTTTTTGACGAGCCTTCCCAGCAGTGTCTTGACCGTTGCTGTCTTCCATCCCATCTTATCCGCCATGATCTCAGCGACCTGACTACTCGTGACATTGCCCAACGTCCAAGCAACCCGCATGACTTCCCATTCGGCATCACTGATTTCAATTTTAGTTTGTGCTTCCAATGGTTTGACCACCCTTCGAATTAAATTAACTGTAGTTTACAACCGTAAACGCAAAAAAGCAACTATCACCCTCGCACGGTTCACCATCTAGCATAGCGCAATTTTCTTTCTAATATCAACATTGACTGCCATTAACCACTACCCAAATCATCACTAGTTAGGTTAATAACTTTATTGGCGCAAAAAAGCGGCCCTAATTACTGAGCCGCAACAAAATGATCTAATAATGCTGATAACGCCACGACGCTATCTGGATAATTGCTCGGATGTTGTAATAGGTAGCTCTTGATCTTGCCATGATATAGCACCGTCGTGGCAGCCTGTCCACTCGTCTGCAATAAACTCCGCCGAAATTCATTGAGCAACAGTTGTAACCCGCTCTGCGCTGCATCTTGTCGCTCGAGCATCAGCGCTGCACGACTGATGGCATCAAGCACCTGCGTTTGCGTGATTTGTGATTGTGTTGACATGTTTTTCCCTCTATTTACTATAATATAATTAAGTATACACCGTTAGTGGCACAAACAGGTATTATTTATCTGTTGAAAAACTATGTTATGCTACTAAATATTAATCATTTTAGTGACGGGGGTTCAGTACTTGAAACCAAACTCAAAACTATTACAACGATTACAATCATGGATGCGTGGTCGGTACGGTCAAAACGATCCGTTAAATCGTTTTTTAAACAATCTCGCTTTACTACTAATCGTCATCAGTTTTTTTATTCGCACCGGCTGGCTAGTCCTAATTGCCGTGCTACTCATCGGTATCAGCTACTGGCGCTTATTTTCCAAACAAATTTATCGACAAGTCGCGATCAATCGCGGCTTTCAGCGTTTATGGTTACCGCTTGTCCGGCCGTTCAGTCGGTTAAAACACCAAGTCAAACAGCATTGGCAATACCGCTTTTTCCGCTGTTCACAGTGTCACCAACGGATTCGCATTCCACGCCACCACGGTCACGTTCGGATAACTTGTCCTCAATGTGGTCATCAATTCGAGGCCAAGGTGTAGCGCTCCTCTCCGGAAAACTTTTAGATGGTCTAAAATCGTTGTGCATTTCCGCCATCATTCCTAACCAAATCAACGCTTATAACTCAATTTAGAGCCAAACCGGTTCCCAAGTATCAGCTGCTTGGGAACCGGTTTCGTGTCTAATCACAATATGTCAAAGTCCTAACTACCGAGAAGACAATCAGTCAATCCTTTTTATTTACCGTAAATTAATGATCAGCTTTCAGAAAAAACACTTACGAAAAAATTAATTTTCTGGTATGCTAACCCATTGTATTAAGGAAAGTGAGTGTGAACAATATAATGGATTCAGCACAAAGTAACTCGCAGACCAAACAACGGGCCCGGGTTCCCGTTACCCATCCAATGCTAGCTATGATGGGAATGTTAATTGGTGGTTTTGTCGGAATGTTTAGTGAAACGTCACTGAATATCGCGCTACCTCAATTGATGACACAGTTACACGTCTCAACAGCAACTGTGCAATGGTTAGTAACCGGTTACATGTTAATGATTGGGATTGTCCTCCCATTATCTAGCTTAATCACCAAATGGTTTACGACTCGTCAAGTGATTTTATTCGCCTTGATTGACTTCGCGGTTGGTGCAATCATTTCAGCTTTGGCGCCGGGCTTTGGCGCCTTATTATTCGGTCGGATGATTCAAGGTATCGCAACCGGTCTGATTTTGCCACTCATGTTTACGGTGGCCATGCAAATTTTTCCACCCTACAAATTAGGTGCAGCTATGGGGATGGTCGGCTTAGTCATCATGTTCGCACCGGCCGTTGGTCCAACGATTGCTGGAGCCATCTTAGGCTTGTCTTCATGGCGGTGGATCTTTTGGCTCTTCATTCCATTCTTGATTATCGCCTTTATCTTTGCAATCACTTCACTTAAGAATATTGCAAAGGTCACAAGGCCTAAAGTGGACTTTTTATCTATTCTGCTCTCAATGGTTGGCTTTGGTAGCCTCGTTGTTGGGGTCAGTCTTGCTAGTGATCAAGGTTGGGGGTCGCCCGCTGTACTAGGTGCCTTAATTTTAGGACTGGTTATTCTGACTTGGTATGCCCATCGACAACTCACCATGGAATCGCCAATTCTGAACCTTAAGACATTTGCTATCCCTGGTTTTCGGGTTGGCGCTTGCCTCGTTATGATTAACTTTGGGATTATCTTATCAGCCATGTATTTACTCCCAATGTACATTCAAAAGGGGCTGTTGATTCCCGTTGCCTTGACTGGGGTCATCATGTTACCCGGTGGCTTGATGAACGCAATTGTATCGGCCGTCTCGGGTCGCTTATATGACTCGATTGGCGCCCGCACTCCAGCAATGCTGGGGTTCTTGATTTCAATGGTTGGTGCCCTCATGTTGGCACTGACAACCACGCAGAGTGCAACGTGGTACGTTATTTTGGCCCACGTTATCTTAATGATTGGGGCGCCATTAGCGATGTCCCCTTCACAGACGCATGGTTTAAATTCCTTAACGGGACCAATTGCCGCCGATGGTAGTACAATCATGAACACACTACAGCAAGTCGTTGGTGCCATTTCAACCGCAATTGCAACGAGCTTATTAGGCATTGGCCAAGCTTCTTACTACGCCAATGGGGGTCATCAAGCTGCTAGCGCGTTCGTCAACGGTGCCCATTACGGGTTCTACTTTACGTTTATTTTAGCGCTCGCCGGTTTGTTGCTTGCAACCCGTTTGTCTAAAAAAACGACTAACTAACTGTCATTAATCAAAACTAGCGCTGTTAATCATAAGCAGCCTAGTTTTTTTATTTTACGATCGATTATCATTGAAGTAGTCTTGGGTGGCTTCTCATCAGCAAGCCACCCAAGACTACTCAGTCACCATGCAATGCTTAGCGTTCTTACCACACTAAGAATCCTGATAAATAATTGCACTTTATCGCATTTTAATGCACAATTAAAATGATAATATGAGGAGTCGAAAGTAATTTATGGAATTGACAATTGGTTTAATTATTGGCACCAGCATCATTCTTGTCATACTGTGTGGCATACTCAGTATTTACTACTATCACCACACCAAAAAGCTGAACGGTACGATCTGGGCACTCATTGGTATTGCGCTATTGTGCCTGGCTGGCTTTTTTGTTTGGGTCGTCTGGTTTGGGTTATAAACTAAACTGCGGCTCACCGTTACTAGTAACCAATCCGAGGAGGAATTGCTCATGAACCCAGAAGACATGTTTCAACGTTATCTCAACAAATATCAGATCACGTATCAACATCCTGAACATGGTCTAGTTATGCTGACCTCCCCTATCTGGCCCCAACATCCCGAGCTCCAGCAGGCCATTCAAAGCGCTTTTCAAGGCCTAAACGGCGTCACTAGTATTACAATCAATAGTCCCGAACAATTAGTCATGCGCTATCACTCTGATCAGTTACGGCGGCTAAGTCCGCTGACTTTACTTAGCTTAGAACGCCAGTTAAGCAAGCAATATCATCAAGCTGGCTATTAAACTTAATGGAACGCAAAAATGCAGGCTACCCGGTTAAAAGTGGTTAGTCTGCATTTTTGCACTTTATTATTGATTTAGAATGTTACAGCTGCCATGATTTTACCTTCATCGCCGCTAAAATCGACGATGTGGCGTTTTAAGTTAGCAGTCCAAGCTTGACACCCAGCCTTGGCAAACTGCTTGACAGCGTCTGCTAGAGCCAGCTGGCCAGCAATATATTGCTTCGCGATTTGTTCAACTGCCGCGGCATCTTCTTCACGAGCGACCCGGACTGCTAAGCCATTCGTCCGCCGTTCCACGAGATAACCGTTCTCACCAAAGTAAGTTGTGGCACCAGTAGCAACATCATATTGAAAATGTTGAACGCCCAAATCGGCTTCTTTTTTGGCAATCGTGGCAAAGTCTGCGTGGTCACCTAAATTATTTAATACGTCATCGATCTCAGTTAATTTAAACATCATGACACCCCTCGTTCTAATTTCGTTTACTTATCTATTGTAATCCAATTAGACACGTTTGGCAGGTAACGGGTAGAAAATTCGCATTAAAGCCACGTAAATGACCCCGATAAGCGCCATGTCAATGAAAGTTGCACCAGTCACCGTCGCAATCCAAACAACGTGCTTCAATAACAAGAAGATGGCCACACCTAGTACCCAACATAATAGCGCAATCCAGTTCACCCCATGATGATACCAATACTGCCCCTTAGAGCTCGCCAGTTCGTTGATATCATAGTGCTGACGATGCCGCCAATAGTAATCGACTAACATCACGCTGATCATCGGTCCAAGCACCATCCCAATATAATCTAGGAACGCCGTGAATGCAGCTAAAAAACTCCCCATGATTAATGGAATCAGTGTGACTAACGTGGCAATGATTGTCACGGCCCACAGTGCTGGTCGTAACCGAATCCGTGGAAAGATATTCGACAGCGCCGAACCAGCCGCCAATAAGTTTACCGCGTTCGCCGTCATACTCGTTAAGACAATCACCAGTAGTGCTAATACCCCCAAGCCTAGTCGACTCGCAATGGTACTCGGGTCAGAGTTATTAGGATCATAAGTTCCAGAAGTAATCGCGATACTGATCGTCGCGGCAAGCCCGATAAAGGCGAACCAGAACAAGCCGGTAAAGGCCCCTAAAAATGGCATGCCAGTCGCGCCACTCTTTTTGCGCGTAAACCGCGTAAAATCAGCACCCGCTGTCACCCAAGACAAATTGAACGCCGCTAGCGTATCCATCCCAGCACCCGCCGTCATATGTAAATGTGTCGGCGCCTGCCACGTTAACAAATCATGCACTGAGACCGTCTGGAACACAACGACCGTCTCCCATAAAACAAATAAGATGACAAGAATAATACCTAAACGTTCAATCATCTGAACCGACCGTTGACCGACCGAAACACTCAATAAATGCAACACACTCATGACAATAATTCCGAGGATCAGTCCTTTAGCCCCACCGGGTTTACCATAGACTGGCCAGCCAACTAGATCGTGTAATAAATAGCTGACAGAAGTTGCTGCAATGAACGTGTTTACCGCTGTCCAGCCAATATACTGGGTCAAGTTCACAAAGGACGGAACGTAACTGCCCCGCACACCAAAGGAACCACGAATCAAGCTCATCGTCGCCGCCCCGGTCTTATACCCCATGAAGCCGACTAACGATAAACATAAATACGATAGCGTGGACGATGCTACAATCACTTTAAGCGCCGTCAATAAACCACACGCAGCCAATACACCACCAACGTACCACGTGCCATTATTGGCATTGGCGCCAATCCAAGTTGCAAACATGTCCCAATTAGACATGTGTCGGTGCTTAGGCGCCACCACTTCTATTTGATACTTTGACTCTTGCTGCACATCGTTCACCCTTTCTACAATGTTTTCCATTGTAGTTTTTTTAGTGACGCTTGGTCAAGTCTATTTAACTAAGTTAGTTAATTGCACAAAACTTAAATTCGCATTAAAATAATCTTAATAAGTTAATTAAGGAAGTGACAGATTGTGAAGGGCGCATTGACAGGCTGGCGCCGGAATCTCGCTGTTCTCTGGCTAGGAACATTTATCGCCGGAATGGGATTTTCTGAAGTCATGCCATTCTTATCATTATACGTTGGTCAAATGGGGGATTTCTCCAAAAACGAACTCACGATGTATAGTGGTATTACATACGCAGTGACTTTTTTTGTCGTCGCTGTTGTCTCACCATTATGGGGTAAACTCGCTGACCGGCGTGGTCGCAAAATCATGCTGCTGCGTTCTTCGCTTGGGATGGCCTTTGTTATCGGTGCGATGGGATTTGTCCATAACATTTGGATACTCATTCTACTTCGGTTCTTACAAGGCCTGTGTGCCGGCTACATTCCCAATGCTAGCGCCCTAATCGCCACCGAAACTCCCAAGGAAAGTAGTGGGACCGCAATCGGTATCCTAACAACTGGCTACGTGTCTGGTAACTTGATTGGCCCGATTCTCGGTGGCGTACTCGCCCAAGTTTTCTCTATTCGTTTGACTTTCATTATCACCGGAATTTTGCTACTGATCGTCTTCGTATTGAGTCTGACACTCGTCCACGAAAGCTTTAAACCCAGCGACGCGCCGATTGCTAAACGTGACGGCAGTCTACTCAGCCAATTTAAAAATCCAACGTTGATTATCACACTGCTCGTCTCCACGATGATTATTCAAATGGGGAATAATTCCATCACGCCCATTATTAGTCTATATGTCAAAGAACTGATGCATAACGTCGGCCCAATCACCGTCGTTGCTGGAATCATTGCCGCTCTACCCGGAATTTCGACGCTATTATCGGCGCCGCGACTCGGACGGATCGGTGATCACCGGGGGGCTGACCGTATCCTTGTCTTTGGTTTCGTCTTTGCCATCCTGATGTACTTTCCACAAGGCTTCGTCTCCAGTGTGTGGACATTAGGGCTATTGCGCTTCATGATTGGGATCTCTGACGGAGCCCTCTTTCCAACGGTGCAAACATTATTATCCAAAAATACACCCCGCGAGTTAACAGGCACTATTTTCAGTTGGAATCAATCTTTCCAAGCGGCTGGCAGCATGCTCGGCTCCTTACTTGGTGGCGCCGTCTCCGGCTGGTTCGATTACAACGGTGTCTTTATCTTCACCGCCTTGTCATTACTGCTTAACTTCATCGGCGTACTGATCTTTATACCAAGTATGCGGCACCCATTTGCAAAACACTCGGTTGATTAACCGCGCTATTTATCAAGTTCAAAAGCTATCAGCTTAGTCCCGGAGATCGGACCAGGACGCGGACCGGCTGACAAACACTAATCCGACTAGCATATTTTAACCATAATAAAGGTCACCAATCAGCAATCGCTGCTTGGTGACCTTTATTAGTTATTCTATTCCGTTAGCTCTTACTTCAAATATTTTGCCATGAACTGGCTTACTTTTTGTTGATATAATTGCGGATAACGCGTGTATGATTCCGCGTGACCAGCTCCTGGAGCCACCCATAATTGCTTTGACTTGACCGTCGTAGCGCGGTAGTTCTGATATACCATCTTCGTGGGGACAAAAGTATCCTTAGCACCATGAATAAAGAAGATTGGCAACTTATTCTTCTTGAGCTGGTTTACTGAACTCGCCGTCATAAAGTTGAAGTGGGCCTTCGCTTGAGCTACCCAGCTTGCCGTATACAGCAGTGGAAACTTCGGTAAGTGATATAGTTGATTCAGCTCATATCCCAATTCATCACCAACACTGGTATAGCCACAATCTTCAATAATCGCTTTAACTTGTGATGGAAGTTTCTCGCCACTCATCATCATGACAGTCGCACCACCCATTGAAACGCCAAAGAGTCCAATCTGACTATTTTGGCCTACGCGGCGAATCACCTGTCGCGTCCACTTTAGATAGTCCAACCGGTCAGGCCAACCAAAACCATAGTAATCCCCCTGACTCTGACCATTGCCACGATCATCCGGCGCCAGCACATTATATCCTTGGCGATGCCACAATCGAATATAGCTCGCCATCTGCTCCTTGTTACCCATGTAACCATGCGCCACAATAATCGTTTTGGTGGTTCGGTGCGCAGCTGGTACATAGTCCGCAACTAACTTCAAATGATCCGTTGCGGACGTCTCATGCCAGGTCTGCTTGTTGACCCGTTTCAGCCACGCTTGGTTCTGCTTCAACTTACTTTTACTCTTACTAGAACTATGGTTCAAAACTTTCGGGGTGGGTTCAAATGCAAAGTGATATAAATAAAAACTACCGCCCGCGACCCCAATGACGATCACGGTCAAGAATGCAATGAGCGCAATTGTCCATTTTTTGCGTGTTGTCATATTCTCTTTCTCTCTTTCATACCTAATCATATCTGCTAAGCCTAATTCGCTTTAATTCGAATACGCTACAAGCAGCCATAGCGATATTATCAAACGCTATTCTCAATTATGTGCCTATCTCAACTCAATCTACCAATTCGTTAAGCGCTCGGATCGTTAATAAATGTGCCGCCACCGTTTGAGCTGCTAATTGAATTGCCCGTGCTAACGGGTCAACCGTCGACAAGACGACCGGTTGTCCAGCAAGCGTAGACTCGAATGCTTGCCGAAATTGCTGATACCGCGGCTCAATCTGACGCGAATCACGAATTTGCAAAATCGCTTTACTAATTACTGGTAATGAAAAATCAGTCTTCAAAATTGAAACGACTAGTACCGCCACAATCTGATTCCGGGTATACCGATGTCCAACCGGCCGACTGAAAAAATGTTGTTTCACGTAACTATTAATCATCGTCTTCGTTACGGCAGGTAACCCCAGCGGCTGAATTGTTTCATTAACAAGTTGCAACAACTGTTCCATATAAACGGGCACCGCGGGCAACTCTTCCCACGAAAGTAAATAGTTACTAGTTGATCCAAATTCCTCCATCATCCAATCCTCCTCACTACCCTATTTAATTTAGCCCAATTTAGATTTTAATTCAACAATATCTAATTGTTACCTTATTATAAATAGAATTATAATCTACATATCCACTCTGCTAATTATTATTCGCCTCAAAAATTATTAAAAGGTGCTTATTTTGAAAGTTCAAAAATAGCCAGCTTAGGCCCGCTGGAAAAAGTTCGAATCAGCGTAAACATGCTTGGTTGGTTCGTCCTACACCGACTTCCAGGCATTTCTGCCAATTGCCGGAACGTGGTGGGCACAGACTTGAGCCGAAAAATCACGTCTCAAATACTGGCCTTTCAATAACCAAGCACAGGACACTTGCTAAGTGAAATTTCACCACTGGGCATTGTCAGAAACGCCTTCCAGTCGGGAGAGTATTCGAATGGCAGACGAAGCTGTACTTAACTTTTGATGAATTTGCCGTTGCTTTTTGTAAACAGTAATTTTGTTAATCAACTGTCAAACTGAAAATGATATTGAGGTAGCTCATTAATCCTGAATCGGCATAGTAAGATTCAAACTCCTGACAGAGTGCCTAGTGCACCCTAACCCTTTGTCTTTGTTTAATATCAAAATAGTCAACGATAAATTGTGCTAAGTTAAGTGGCCGTTCATCAGCCATTCGAGCGGCTTACCGAAACGTGTTCGGTGCCACTAAAGCCTGTGCTTGCTACGCCAATGGACTAATGCCAAAACCGCATTAATCCGTTGGCAGGCAATGCTCGGCTTCAACCCGTGGCCCCTCGCAAGCTTGAGACTGGAGGGGCTGGGTGACAATGCTCAGTAGCCAAATTATTCTTAGTCGGAAGTGGTCTGCTTCCGGCTTAGAATAAGACTCGTATTTGAGACCGGGCGGGTTGTGTACGGGCTCAAATCGACGTCGGCTTACGTTCCAGCAATTGTCACCCAGCCCCGGAGGTCGGAATAGGACGATCATTGCTGACGAACAGCAATCCAAAAATAAGCACCTTTTAATAATGATTCACGCCAAATCAAGGCTTGAAAGCCACCCCATATTTCCGCTAAAATAGGCTTATCCAAATTTTGTTATCCAGAAAGGAAATCATTATGAATAACGTTTACCTAGCTGCACCGTTTTTTGACGAGGATCAGAAGGAACGCATCCAACAAGTGAAGTCGGCGCTGTTGGCTAACCCGACGATCAACCCCGATGGTATCTTCATCCCAGAAGAACATCAATTTGAAGAAGAACCTTTTGGTAGCCGTGCTTGGCAACAATACGTCTACGCATCCGATATGCGTCAAGTTCATCGGGCCGATGTCGTTGTTGCCATTCTTGACTTCGACATGACTAGTGCAACCAATGAGCCAGATTCTGGCACAATGTTTGAAAT
Organism: Lactiplantibacillus sp. DA1; assembly: GCF_032681335.1. Classification (NCBI taxonomy): domain Bacteria; kingdom Bacillati; phylum Bacillota; class Bacilli; order Lactobacillales; family Lactobacillaceae; genus Lactiplantibacillus; species Lactiplantibacillus sp. DA1. The sequence continues at coordinate 52,206 of NZ_JAWHTQ010000005.1, forward strand.
CGGTGCGGCCGTGGCTGAAAAGACACCCGTCATCGTCGTTCAGTTTGATGCGAATAAAGAACTCAACTTAATGATTGCCCAAGGATTAACGGCCTATTTCGATGCTAGTAAAGATGGTCTGAAAGAATTATCTGCCTACAATTGTGATGACTTACGTTCTAAGCCCGCTCACCGGCCAGTATTTTAGGCACACAACTTAATGACACGAAAAAATGCTGCTTGCAAACGAATAACGTTTGTAAGCAGCATTTTAACTAACTTGAATTGATCATCCTTATTCAGCAGTATTCACGACTAATCGTGACTGTCGCCGCGCCTGCCAGCGCTTATTCAATTCCAGCACGAATGTTGGAATCAGCGTAGCTACTAGCACCGTTAACCATCCTAACGCTGGTAGTGTCACTAAGCTAAAGAAACTACGGAACGGTGGTATCACTGCAATTGCCAAGACCACCAGAATTCCTAACAGCAATCCTCGGTTCAGCATTGGATTACGCGTCATGCTTGACCAGCTGAGTGGTCGGCGATCCTTAATTGCATAGATGTCGATCATTGATCCTAATGCCAATACTAGAAAGACCATCGTCATCCCGACTGGGGCTTGACCATTTGTTAAGCCAAAGCGGCCAAACGCGTAAATTCCGAGGGTTAGTACGGTAAAAGTAGCTGCCCGGATAAACAACCGTTGACCAAGGCCCCGAGCTAAAATACTTTCGTCATTGGCTACTGGTGGTTGTTGCATGGCTTGGGGTTCACCTGGCTCTTGGCTAATAAAGAATCCTGGAATCCCATCAGCAAGTACGTTAATAATCAGCAATTGTTCTGCTAACAGTGGCGCCCCCCAACCGAAGAGGACTGCACCAACCATTAAGAAGATTTGCGCAAAGTTGACACCGACCAAGAATTCAACGGCTTTAATGATGTTCTGATAAACCGTCCGACCTTCTTTAACAGCCGCCATGATCGTCGCAAAATTATCATCCGTTAACACCATATCAGCGGCTTCCTTAGACACTTCGGTACCAGTGATTCCCATCGCAATGCCGACATCCGCCGCCTTTAGTGCCGGTGCATCATTGACACCGTCACCAGTCATCGCCACCGTCTTACCAAGACTTTGCCAAGCCTGAACAATTCGAATCTTATCACTCGGAGAAACCCGGGCGTACACCGCAATCTGGTCAATCCGAGCCGTCAATTCTTCATCGCTCAATTGGCGAAGATCGTCGCCACTGATTGCTTGCAATTCTGGCGTCAAAATACCAATTTCTTCGGCAATAGCCTTAGCAGTGACCAAATGATCCCCCGTAATCATGACCGGAAAAATACCGGCTTGTTTGGCCGCTCGAATAGCTGGAATTACTTCTGGTCGTGGCGGATCGATCAAACCAATCAACCCTGCCAATTGAAGATCGGCCGTCAATTCATCCCAGTCAGTGGTTTGTACGTCTTCGGGAATGATGCGATAGCCAACAGCTAAAACGCGCAGTGCCGCCTTTCCAAATTCATCATGGGCCACCTGTCCAGCAGCTAGGCTAGCTTGGTCAGGCTTCAGTGGTAACCGATCCCAAGCCCCTTTGACGATAACTAACCGTTGACCATCCTCTAATTCATGCACCGTTGTCATCATCTTCTTAGTCGAATCGAATGGGTCTTCCGCAATTCGAGGTGCCTGCTCTTCTAAACCAGACCGGTCCAAGTCATGCTGAGCCAACCAACGAATAACGGCTAATTCCGTCGCATCCCCAACGGCCTGCTCTTCACCATCAACACGATTGATTTCAGCATTCGTCGCTAGGCCTAAGTAACGCATCAACTCCTGCCCAGCTGAGGTCAAGGGTTGTTCGGTGGTCATGATACCCGTAGTTGGTGTCCAATATTTTGTGATTGTCATTCGATTTTGTGTCAACGTTCCCGTCTTGTCGGACGCAATCACATCGACACTCCCAATTGTTTCAACGGCACTGACTCGGCGCATGATGGCATTTCTGTCAGCCATGCGACGGACACCGTGTGACAGACTGATGGTCACAATAATGGGAAGCGTTTCTGGCACGGCTGCGACTGCTAATGAAACTCCAATCATCAAGCTATCGGCCAAGCCTTGATTTTGAACCCAAACGCTCAGTGCAAAAATGGTGATGCCGCCTAACACGGCAAATGTGGTTAACCAGCTTGATAGCCGATTAAGTCGGCCCTGTAATGGCGTGGCCCGTTGCTTCGTCTTGTTCAACAGTCCCGCAATCTGACCTAACTCTGTGGCCATTCCGGTCGTTAAGACCTGAATCAATGCAGTACCGGCTGTGACGGCCGTTCCCGCATACACTTGACAGTTATCATCCAACTCACCGGTGTCCTGATAAATACTTTTTTCAACAGCTTCACTTTCACCTGTCAAGACTGCCTCATCAACGGCTAAGTTCGTGGCCTCTAACACGACCGCATCGGCTGGGACTTGGTCACCTGCCTTCAATAATACTAAATCGCCGGGAACGATTTCTGGTGCCGCAATCGTTTGTACCTTCCCATCCCGCCGAACATTAGCTGTGGGTAAACTCATTGACTTCAGGGCCGCCAGCGATTTCTCTGCGGACGCTTCTTGGTACAAGCCAATACAGACATTGATGATCAAAATTGCGCCAATCACAATAGTCTTCGTCCAGCCCCCATTCTGGGCAAGGGCCAAGTACGTGGCTAGACCAACCGCAAATAATAGCACTAGCGATGAAACGTCGCTCATATGTTGCCAAATTTTACGCCACAAGGGTACAGGTCGCGCAGCCACCAATTCATTTTTGCCGAATTTAGTTAGCTGGGCCGTCACCGCAGTGGTCGTTAAACCGGACTCGGGAGTAGGTTTGAATGGTGCATTCTTATAATTCTGCATCGTTTATTCCTCCGTAATTCGATTATCGTTATCATTCGTCATTATTAATGATAACGGAAACATTTTACCGTTTTACGTGTAAATTGTGAAAAAGTCGTGAAGATTGGTTCACATGATTGTAACAGTTGTTAAACATTAACTACCGGTAATCATCAAAAAACTGTTCAATTTATGACTAAAATCAAGTTACCAGTCATGAATATTGTTATAATAGAACACAAATATTCCTTGGAGGCACGTTATGAAAATCAAATTAATCTCAACTAGTGATGTGCACGGTTACCTCGCGCCAACTGACTATAGTCGCCGCGATAACGTCGCACCGTTTAGCCTTAGTCGTGCCGCTACTGTTATTCATCAATTGACGCGTGAAGATACGGCCGATGTCTGGCCAATCGTGATTGATAATGGCGATTATGTGCAGGGTTCACCGTTGACTTATTTCATTGCGCGCCACCATCAAGAAGCCGCTCCACTATATTCACGTCTTACAAATTGTAATCATGTTCAAGTCGGTATTTTTGGTAACCACGAATTCAATTACGGGCTCGACTACCTCGACCTGTGTGAATCGAGTCGCCAATACCCGATGCTGGCCGCTAATATTCATGATGACCTGCACCGCACCTTATTCTCCAAACCATACACGATTCTGGAACGCGCCGGAGTTAAAGTGGCAATTTTAGGGCTAACGACTCAATTTGTTGCCCACTGGGAACAACCACATCACATTGCTGGCCTACACTTTGAGGACGTGGTCGCAACTGCTAAACATTGGGTGCCCAAATTGCGTCAACTGGCTGACGTCGTTGTCATCGCCTACCACGGTGGTCTTGAACGCGATCCCCAAACTGACCGTCCAACCGAACGCATGAATGGTGAAAACCGAGGTTCTGCACTATTAGCTGAAGTACCCGGCATTGATGCCATGATTACTGGCCACCAACATCGACAATTAGCCGTTACGGTTCACGGTGTTCCTGTAACGCAACCTGGTATGAAAGGCGCTAATGTTGCTATGATTACCCTCGAACTCGACCGCAATCATCAAGTGACGACCAGTCACCCAGCAATCTATCCGGTCGCAGATGCCACACCGAGCGCTCAAGTGATGCAATTGGTTGCACCGATTAATGACCAGATGGAAGACTGGTTAGACACCCCACTGGGCCAAATTAACGGCAATATGCTCGTACACGATCATCTTCAAGCACGGCTGCATAATCATCCTTACATCGATTTTATTAATCGCGTTGAGATGGCCGCAACCGGTACCGATATTGCCGCAACAGCATTATTTAATGACGACGTACCAGGCCTCAAACAACACGTGACGATGCGGGAAGTCATGAACAGTTACGTCTACCCAAACAAGCTCGCCGTTGAAGCCATTACTGGTGCTGATTTACGCGCCGCTCTTGAACGTTGTGCGAGTTACTTTCTCCTCCAAGACGGTCACGTTCGGGTCAATCCCGAGTTCATGCACCCTAAGTTGCGCCACTATGTCTATGATATTTACAGTGGCATCGACTATACTTTCGACCTTACCAAACCCTTTGGTCAACGTGTCGTGCAACTCGATTATCACGGGGCCCCAGTCACCGCTGACCAAAAATTAACGGTCACTCTGAATCATTACCGCGCTGGTGGCGGTGGTAATTATCCAATGTATCAAACAGCTAAGATTATCCGGCGCTTACCTACTGATATGACCGTATTAATTGCCGACTACTTTGCACAACATCCCGTCGTCAACGCAACACAACCGACTAATTTTCAAGTTCACTATTAAAATAATAGTTATGCCAAAACAACCGCTCAGGACTGTTATCCTAGGCGGTTGTTTGCATACTAACTAATAACTAGCACAATACGTATTTCAGATAATTAATTGGAATGTTCACGCAAAATGTAAAGTAATGCGATTGATAAATTCAGCGATGAGAAAACCAATCGCAATCACACCGGCAATAATGACGACTTGCACAAAATATTGATAAGCTAAGTCCGAATGGCCAGTGACCAAGTTACGAACGACCCGATAAGACTGACCGCCAGGAACCAATGGTACCAGACTAGGAATGTTAAAGATAATCATCGGCATCCGTTTGTAGCGCGCGGCCATACCGCTGGCGACACCAATCACGATAGCTGCGATGAGGTTACCAATCGCAAGTTTGGCGTTGATCCCTAATGGCAGGACGTGATAGAGGACTTCATACATAAACCAGCCAGCCGCACCGACCCAACCACTGAGGTTAACGGCGCGACGCGGAATATTGAGAAGCACCCCAAAACCAGCCGTGGCTAAGTAAGCTAAGATAATTTGAAATAAACCGGTTGTTAAGAGCCAATATAGCATGTCACGCCTCCTTTAGTAGAAAAATGAAGTCAGTGCGATACCCACACCAATCGCACACGCCGATAAAACGGCTTCTACAGCGCGGGCAGGACCACTTAGCAAGTTACCAGTCATAGTGTCGCGAACGGCATTAGTGATAGCAACACCCGGCACTAATGGCATCACAGCGCCAATAATGATGGCGTCGGGATGATAATGACCGTTAGTGAGATAAAAGCCGAGTAAAGTAATTAGGCCAATAATCAAAGCACCCATAAATTCGCTAAGAAACCGAATTGACCCCAGCCGATTGATCCAATAAAAGACCGCAAAACCAGCCAACCCGGCTAGTCCACAAGTAATCAAGTCGGCAGGGGTTGTCCGTCCGGTAAAGGCGACCATCAACGGCACACTAACGACAACGGCCGCTAGACATAACCAGCTGAATGGGAAGGTCGGGACAGCCTGATCGACCTGATCGAGAGCTACGGCAAATTCTGTTAGATCGATATCGTGGTTAGCGAATTGCCGTGACAGACTATTCACCTGATCCACTTTTTCGAGGTCCATGCCTCGATTATGGATTGCTCGCACTTCACTAGTGGCATTTTCTGGCAAGGAGACCGTGATTCCTGTTAGCAAGACAAAAATCTGCGCGTCAGGATAGCCCGCGTTGGTTGCAATTCGTTGCATGGTGTCTTCAACTCGTTTAATTTCTGCGCCGTTTTCTAGCAAGATAGCCCCGGCCAGTAACGTGGTTTTTAACATAACTGCCGTGTCACTCATTAAAACGCCTCCCACATCAGAATGTTTATATTTTCTCACGAATTTTGCATATCGTCATTAGTTAGGAACAGAATGTTTGCCGGAAGTGGTCGCTTATGGGTAAAATTATACTAGTAAATAAAATTTTGGAGGCATTTTCGATGACAACATTGACCAAACTCACCGATACGTATACGTTAAATAACGGCACTAAGATTCCAATTGTTGGTTTCGGAACTTGGCAAACACCTGATGGCCAAGTTGCGTATGATTCTGTATTAGCAGCATTAAAGGCCGGCTACCGGCACATTGATACAGCAGCTGCTTACGGCAACGAGGAAAGTGTTGGCAAAGCCATTGCCGATAGCGGTGTGGCACGTGAAGACTTGTTCGTCACGACGAAATTATGGAATGCCGACCATGGCTATGACGCTGCTAAGAAAGCACTTGATACTTCACTAGCAAAGTTAGGTCTGGATTACGTTGATTTATACTTGATCCATTGGCCAAACCCAGCCGCAATGCGCGACAACTGGGAACAATTGAACGCCGATACCTGGCGAGCAATGGAAGAAGCATACACGGCACGCAAAGCTCGGGCTATTGGGGTTTCTAACTTCCGTCCTAAGCATTTGGATGCACTGCTTAAGACGGCTAAAGTGGTCCCAGCCGTTAACCAAATCTTCCTCAATCCTAGTGATATGGAAGACGAAGTAGTCGCATACAACCGCAAACATGATATTTTATCCGAAGCTTACAGCCCATTAGGCACTGGAAAAATCTTCAGTATCCCAGAATTAAAGACATTGGCTGATAAGTACGATAAGAGTGTGGCGCAAATTGTTTTGCGTTGGTCATTACAACACGACTTCTTACCATTACCAAAGTCAGTCCATCCAGATCGGATTCAACAAAATACGGAATTATTTGACTTTGAACTCAGTGATGATGACATGAAAGTCATCGATGGCTTCCACGGTGTCGCCGGGTTAGCTAACGATCCTGATCAAGTTAACTTCTAAATTACATGATAATTAAGGATGCAGCCATTGGCATGCATCCTTTTTGTTTGGCTAAAAACATAATCGTAAAAACAATTCAGTCAAACTAGGAAAATGAGTTGTTATCATAACAAGTGTCGCCTGGCTGATTAACAATATGATGTTTAACCACTGGCAAACTAACGAAACATCATAATATACACCATTTTGGGCTCGTAACCTTGCTATCACAGCAACTGAATTATGGTACACTCGGTTAATTATTAAGACTGGGGGAACGGTAAATGTTACTTATATTAGCCATTTTACCAATTATTGTGACGGTTGGCTTAGGTGTAATTGCTGGTCTACGACATCAATTTGCACCAATAACTAGTGATGTTTTGATTCAGTTAGTCATGCATTATGCATTACGCATTACCACTAAGTCTCTTTGGTGGCATCTTATCCTTAAAACGAGCTACTATCTTACAGAATCGTTCAGCAGCAGTGTGGCTAGCGATTGGTATGCTGGGCGGCATGCTTATTGTCATTGTGAGTCAACACTGCTTTCGCCAGAGATTGGAAACGGCCACCTTACGAGCACTAGTGATTGCCAGCCCCTCAATTCCGTTCATGGGTGTGTCCGTACTGCTCGTTGTTTTCGGTAAAATTAGCATTTTGTTGGTGGCACTTGGTGGTCTGTACATGAACTTAGTACAAGTCCCTATGAGCGTGTTACTTTTAACGTTGGCAGGCAATTCGGCTCCTGAACAACGTTGGCAAGCTGGTTGGCAGAAATTACGCAGTGCGAGTCAGCAACCAGTCGTGTGGGCACCAATTAGTGCCTTTATCCTAAACTTGGCTGGATTGCGTTTGCCAAGTGCTTGGCTGACTAACTTTACAGAATTAGGACAAGCGGCTGGTGGGGTAGCTTTGTTCGCTCTAGGACTACTACTAACGACAAGGCCATGGCGACTGACACGGATGGTTGTCTTAAACGTCTTGCTAAAAAATTTAGGCTTACCATTGCTCATTTGGGGAATCATGGCTAGTATGGGTGTATCATTAGGCAACCAACAATTAGTCGTCCTGACGCTCGCAATTCCAACTGCAACGATTGCGACCATGCTGGCAGTGCAAAATCACATGGTTCCAGATGAATATGTGGCCACGCAAATGTTGAGCACAGTCATTGCACCTTTGACAATGGGCTTCTTAATGTGGGGGTTACAGCTAGTATAGTTGACCGTTTTCGGTCTTAAAATTTGGTGAATTTCAACAAGATTTCATGCAGATAGTAACTGAAAAAGTACGTATCAAAACACCAAAAAAACAGCTATCAACTAACAAGGGGGCAATAGACCATGTTAATTAATAGCTGTTTTTATTGTTTTAATGAATCAACGTAAAGTAGCCAATCACAAGTACCCCTAGGACAATTCGGTACCAACCGAACGCTTTGAAGTCGTTTTTCTTGATGTAATCCAACAAGAAACGAATCGACAAGTAAGCGACTACGAAGGACACAATCACCCCAACAGCTAAGACCGCTCCTTGCAAACCAGCCAAAGAACCACCGTGAGCAAAGAATTTCACGAGCTTCAATAATGACGCCCCAAACATCGTTGGAATCGCCATGAAGAATGAAAATTCAGTTGCCACGTAGCGTGAGGTTCCAATTAAGATGGCCCCCAAAATAGTTGCACCAGAACGTGAAGTCCCTGGAATCAATGAGAGCAACTGGAAACACCCAATGAACAATGCCGTCGTATAAGGTAACGTTTGTAGATTAGCGAAGCGGGGTGTTAAGCGCTTATTATGATTTTCAATCACAATGAATAGGACCCCATAAATAATCAACGTGGCAGAAACGACCGCCCAATTCATTAAATGTTCGTCCATCCAATCATTTAACGGTAGTCCCACAATCACTGATGGAATGACCGCTAATAACACCTTACTCCAGAGAACCCAAGTATTTCGCTTTTCCGTGGTATCCTTGCGTGGTGACAACGGATTTAGTTTATGGAAATACAGGACAACGACCGCCATGATTGCCCCTAATTGAATCACGACGTTGAACATATCCGTAAACTGCGTGGACTGTTGCATCTTGATAAATTCGTCAACTAGGACTAAATGCCCCGTTGAACTAATTGGTAAGAATTCAGTAATCCCTTCAACAATCCCCAAGATTACCGCTTTAAAAATATCTAACACAATGGATTCCTTTCTTGTTGGCAATGATTATCGCTTGATAATCCCAATACATAAAGATTTACGACCATCCCCGATGGCCGGTATATCAACATTATAGCAAGCGGCTACTCAAGATAGTAGCGTCCATGTGTATTTTTTTGGTAAAGATTAATTTGTCAGCGCTACCAACGCCGTACTAAATGCATTTTGCGTTTGGTCATCAAAACAAACAATCGTGATTGCCTGAACCGTGTGGGCCGTTGTCTGCGCGGTTGCTTGTAACGTTTTTAACGCTAACGGCGCCGCAATCGATAGCGGAAAGTGATAAACACCGGTACTAATAGACGGAAAAGCGACTGTTTGACAATGATTCTCAGCGGCCAAATTCAGACTGTTGCGATAACTGTTCGCTAACAATTGTAATTCATTATGCTGCCCACCTTGCCAAACGGGTCCCGGCGTGTGAATAACATACTTCGCCGGTAGTCGAAAGCCCGGCGTAATTTTGGCTTCGCCAGTCGCACAGCCGTGTAATGGTCGGCAGGCAGCCAGCAAGGCTGGCCCTGCCGCCCGGTGAATGGCACCATCGACGCCACCACCACCAAGCAAACTCGTATTGGCCGCATTAACGATTGCATCAACGGCCATTTTGGTAATATCACCATAAACAACTTTAATTTCAACCATCTTAGACTGCCCCCATGATTAGATTGACACTCGTTTGGGCCTGTTGTTTCAGTTGTGCCCCGCTGGGATTCTGTTTAGCCAATAACTGAATCCCACTCCGAGCCTGCATCAAACTAGCCGCAGTTTCGGCAACCGTCGTTGGTAATGTTTGAGACTGAGATGAAAGCAAGCTGACAAATCTGGTCTGTAAGTTAGTATAGATGGTTTGCAATTGCGCCATTAGAGACGCATCCTGCGACCCAATTTCGGCCATCAGGTTGACCATTAAACATCCTGCTGGCCACCGTTCACTCTGAAACGGTAGCCGCAAACAAGCCGCAATTAAAGCGGGCAACGGTGTTTGCCGCGCCCGCTCACGTTGAATCAATTGATCAAGTTGTTCATCTAACGTTATTTGATAGCGTTCAAGTGAACGGCGTAACGCAACCCGCTTACTGTGATACTGGCGATAAAACTGCGTTCGTGACAACTGGCTAGCAGTGAGTAAATCTTCAACTGTCGTTTGATAATAACCACGCTGCCAAAATCGAATCATCATTGCTGTTTCAACCACTGATGCGTCCTTCACAACCATGCTAAACCCTCCTGAACCCAACGCTACTACATTAATCAGCAATTAAATACTGAATTCCACGAATAATCGACCATAAGTAGCTAGCCACTGCGACTAATCCAAATACCGCTAAAAGCACCACGGCCAACCAGCCACTATTAACGATACTGTCCATATAAATACCGCTAACGCCTAAAATAACGAGCAATGTAATTCCTAAAATTGTCGGCAACAAATGTAACCAAAAAGCCCGTCCTGCAACCCGATGTACTTCTGGATTAGTACTCGTCAGCAACCAAACAATTAATGGAAATAAAACTGGTAAGAATAAAATGCTTAAATAGCTCAACGCGTTAATCACCCGATTTTGTGTCATTGTTATAACCTCCCCCGATATTTATTTCGAGTATAGCGAAAGTCTGGTACTTCGGCAAATAATAAACAAATTGTTAAAATACTTAGGACTCTCCCAAGGTTACGCGCCGAATGTTAACTTACGACCACGGTCTGCTATAATAATGACATAACCTAACCTTGCAATCGTTAGTTGCCACTGTACAACCCGGGAGCGAACGGTTCATGTTAGGATTTAGGTGCATTAGTTAAGATGCGGAGGAAAAGAAAATGACGAAACGAATGAGTTTCAAATTTAAATGGGTTGCCCTCGTTGCCACCCTGATCGTTGGGCTTGGCAGCTGGCAAGTCCTTGCGCACGCTGACAGTAGTAGCGACGAACCAATTGTCACATTAGGCAGTAGCCTGACTAGCAGTCAAAAGACTGGGACAATCAACACGTTAACGGCTAGCTTGAACGGTGCCGATTATCAGACACTAACTGTTAACGGCGATACTCTAGTTAAATACCTCAACCCAGCTGGTGAAAGTTTCACGAGCACTTCCGGCGTTTGGTCCAGTGCCATGATTCAAAAAACAAGTTCTGGTTCAGGAATCAATGTTAAAATTCTAGATTATAATGGTAGCAACAACATCACGACCATTACGGCCAACCAGTATAAAAATGCTGCTTTAACGGCTGGGATCACCGATGCAAACATTTACGTGACGTCAGCCACTCCCATTGACGGTTCTGGTGCGCTAGCCGGTGTCTATGCCGCTTATGCCAAATCTGGCAATAGTTTAAATACCAAGCAAGTGACGGCCGCTCAAGATGAATTGAGTACGTTAAGCGGTATCACTCAGACCAACAAAGACAAAGATGGCTACACAGACTCCCAATTGAACAATGCCGTGGCGGGTGCTAAAAAAGAAATGGCCCAAAAGGGTAGTAACGTCACTAAAAACGAGATCACGACCATTGTGAACCAACAAATTACCAATAACAATTTAACGAACGTCATTACTAATAATCAAAAGACTGAAATTATTAATTTGCTGATCAAGATTCGTGATTCTGGCGCGTTAGATTCTTCAAGCTTCAAGACCCAAGCTAACTCGTTGATGAAGAATATTCAATCCAATGCTAAGGGTGTCTTCAGTAAGCTTAACACCAAAGAAAATCAAAACTTGCTCCAAAAGATGTGGAATGGAATCGTTAATTTCTTCAGTTCCATTTTTAAATCCATCTTTGGCTAATTATTAATCCGGCATATTCAAAATCGGACGACCAAACTGCAATCAGTTTGGTCGTCCGATTCTTTTTAAGCCTTAAAACATAGCATGTTAGACCATTAAATAATGGTTACTGACTCGGCAAGCTATTCAATTGCCAAGTAATAGTTCCAGAATAATTTTTAGCCATCACACGACCACCCTTGACGTGTAACGCAACGTTATTAACATTCCAAATTTGTTGATTAGTACCAACGCCCTGTTGCCCAGTCGTACCAGCAATTAACGTTTGTTGGGTAGCACCTGGGGTTAACTTAATCATGGCTGGTAATGTTGCCTGATTTTGGTCAGTTGCTGTAACCCATTTACTAGTACTAGCATTCAAATATTGCACTGTTCCTGATGTTAACGTCACGTAACTACCAGTCATGGTCGTTCCATCAGTAGCTGTCAACGCTGATAGTTGGGCCGTCAATTGCCACCCACTCGGAGTGTCCCGTGTATCCGTCACTTGTGTATACACACTATCCTGCCCATTTTTCTGACCACCAACTGTCGCATACTTCTGCCCATCAGTAGCAGTAGCCAATTGGTCTTCAGCGGCTGACGGTGCCAGCAATGGGTACGCTGTATCCATTGTTGGAATACTGTGCTGGCCAAAGTTCAAATGTGTGGGTACAGCGTCCAACGATAATGGACCCAAATTGTTCGTCCCACCAGTCCCAGGCTTGCTAGGATCATCGGGATCAATCGGATTAACGATTAAATCCTTAGCTACTGTAAATATCGGTGCTGGTTGGAAAGTTGCATCATGATACTGCTGCCCATTTGGATAACTATTAGGATCAGGATTACGATTTCCTAGACTATCAGCCATATAAATAATAATCTTGTCACCAATTTTTAACGATAATCCGGTTAAGTCCAGTGACCAAGTCCCATTGGCATTGACAACCGTTTTGACATTAGTTTGAATCTGCCCATTCAATGCTAATGTGACCTGCGCACCTGGCTCCCCATTTTGACCACTCACCGTTCCTGTTGAAACTCTAATGGGGTTCGGTGATACCATTGTCGCCGGATTAGGTGGTGTCACATCAACCACCGTCCCGGTAGCCGTGACCGTCGTTCCACTGGTATTGCTAGTCGAAGCTGTGACCGTCGTTCCAGCTTTTAAAAAGGCCCCTACATTAGCCGTTGCGTAGCCATTACTATCGGTTTGAGCAGTGATTGTCTTACCATTAACGTTATAGCTCACGGTTAATTGCCCTGCACTAGCATACTGTGGAATATAATTAACCGTTCCATCATCTTGAACACCATTAGTATCAGGAACCATCGCCACAATGACCCGAGTCCGCAACTTCTGATCCGCATCTGTTAACTTGGTTGTCCCATCATATGGATTATTGAACGCCAATTGTGGCTTCTGATTGGTTGCACTAATTCGACGCATTTTCGAAGATAAGTAGTTACTTTGCAAGTTACTATCCGTGGCCGTTACCGTTGAACCCTGTTGTAATAACTGGGATACGTTACTATACGAATAATCTGCACCACCCGTAACCGATGATGCTAATTTCCACAAACTAATATTACTATCTTGAATTTCAAAAGTACCCACGTTATCTTGGTTAATCGAGCTTGCCGATGCGCTCGTTCCAGTTGAACTATTCCGTAAATCCAAGTTGTTCGGATTAATAAATCGGACAGTGGCCAAACGTGCGTAACCTCCCGAAATAAGCGGTGCTCCCGTAGCAGCAATCACATAAATATTAGCGCCACTACTACTTTGAATCGTCGAAGTCGCATTGTCAGAAAAAGAGATTGGTGACTGACTTCTAGCTAGTGACGTCAGGTTGACGGTACTGCCAGTATCCGCATAAAAGTTTCGATGGTATTGTGACCCAGAAAAGTATTTGTTAGAGTAAGCATTTCCTGGCACACTAGCATTAAACGTGGCATTTTTCCCCACATTAATACTTTCATACGCATCAAAAACAACTGGATAGGTAGTATAGGCCGTTGACGTAGAACTAGCCGGACGCCGAATACAATTTAGCGTCGCGCCTTCTTCAACATTAACTTGCCGATTACCAGTTCCTTTATAGTCATAAACAAACCAGATAAATGAATTATCATCACCATTGGCTATTTTCGATCCAGTGAATGTCTGTCCAGCAGCTACATCAAAGCCACCACATAGGATATTTTCTCGAACTGTTGTTACTCGGCAATTGCCGGTAATATTGACTTGGTTCCCTTGCGCACTAACAAATCGCCGACTTGTATTGGTATAACTAGTCCCACTTGGGACCGTAATATTACTAACATTAAATGTCCAATTCAAAGCCGCTGATCCACCATCACCACCAGTAGTGGAACCAATCAAACCCGCATCATTTCCAAAAGATCCAATTAATGATGTAAAATTCATAAAGGTTGCTGTATATTTCGTATTACTGGTAGCTCCATTGTAACTAGTATGAAAGCCAGCATATCCAGTATTAACGCTATGTCCATTCCCATTCACAATAATATTACCGGATAGTCGTGAATCCAAAGCCCCCGCAGCGGCAGTCGGACTACTAATATCAGCCGTAATATTAATTTCATCGACACTCACATTTTTCCAAGCATTTACTAATTGTGACCATGTACTAACGTCAACCACATTTGAACTCAGCTGAGCTAAGCGAGTCACGGGTATTAGTGGACTAGACTCGACGCTCACAGTTGCTTGCTGGGTTGACGACGATGAAAAAACCTGACTAGCGGTGGATGACGATGAGACGGTGGCCGAACTACCAGTTGTCTCACCCGCAGATTCTGTGACCGCTGACGATTGACCAGCAGCAGTTTCTTGCGATTGCTCACTACTGCTAGCACTCGTTTGGTTTACCGCCTGACTTGAAAGCGTCGTAGCTGCTGAACGTGAATTGTTCGAACTCGCAACTGATGACGTTGGTTGACGACTTGAAGTTGTCGTCGAACTACTTGTATCAGTTGCTGCTGAAGAACTGGCTGAACTAGCACTAGACTGATCAGCCTGCGTTTGCGGTTGCTTAATCTCGACATTCAATGCCGGCCCTTTTTGATCATCGGCTACAGCAACTAACGCCAGTTTTTCTGCTTTAACAGCTGTTAATCTAATCGGTACCTTTACTTGCGGATATTCATCTGACCATTGAACCGTTATCCTGCGCTTATCAGGATTGTACGCAACTGTTAGCTGTTTAGCCGTAACCGTAAAGCCCCCATTATCCCCCGATGTGTAGTGACTATCTTTGAAAACCTTTTTTAGTTGCTTAAACTCCTCTGGCCCATCTAAATTAACCTCGTTCGGCAAATCAATCGTATTCGTTTTTGATGCCGTATTACTGACTTGTAGTTCAACATCAAAATGTTGGTTCGTTAAAATATTATCGCTAGCCGTTGACTTGGCAAAAGTTAGCTGTGGTAACGTAGCTGCTTGAGCGGTCATACCAGCACCTAAGCTTACCGTTGCACCAGCAGCCATGACTTGTAACAATACCATCAATATGACAACAATCGTTCTTAACTTTTTGATAGTATCACCCCTTAGCGCTTATTTTGACGCCGCTTGATCACCCAGAATATTATTAAGGCAACGAGTAATAATACGAGTAACACGATACCGATCAACCAACCCCAAGTAGCTGGGGCCGTGACATTAACAGCATCCGTAGCCCCAACCACAAAATCTTGCTGAAGTAACCAAACATGCGGCTTAGCGAATTTTCCATCCGTAGTTCGATACTTGACGTATAAAGTGTAGGTCCCAGGTAAAATGATCCCTCGGTTAGCACGCCACTTTAAAGGTAAGTCAAAGTTGGAATTGGGCGCCATTGAACTACTTTTTAAATCAGCCACCGCGAGTTTTTTAGTCTGTCCGGCTTTGCGAACGTAGGCAGTGACGGTTCCTTGACCTAGAATTGAGGCATGATAATTCTGAATATTACCGATAACTGTCTTGATCCCACTACGTTTTTTTAATTGAACATCGGCCAATCGTAATTTGGGCAGTGGATCACGATTTGACGTTAATTTGATCCCCACATTGTAAGCATATTCGCTAGTTAACGTTGCCCCTTTGGTTTTTAGGTGCTGATCCGCAATTTTAACTTGCCAACTTCCTAAAATAACACCCTTTTTCAATTGCTTCGGTGTTTTTAATTGCGCCCGCACAATCCGCGATTTATTAGCTGGAATCGTTGTTTCCTCATTTGGTACAGTGATAATATCAGCTAGTTTTACTTTTAAACTATTATCATCATTTAGATTAGCAGCGCCATAATCAATAACACCCTTCGCATTAGTATACGATTGTAAGAATTGACTCTTGACCTTAATCTCATGATTTGAGCGATTATTAACACGCATCGCCAATGAATATGTTTTTTGCGGTTGAATTTTAAAATCCCAATAATAAGCGTCCTTTGATAATTGTTGCTTTTCATTAAGCATTGGCTGAACATCAAAAGTTACCGCATTATTAGCTGTATCAGCAGCATGACCAATCATGGTCATACCACCAAACAAAGTCATTACTAGGGTTAATACTCCTAATGATAACTTCTTTTTCCAGCCATTCATAAAAGGGCCTCCCTTCAAAAAAACGAGCTAACTATTCAACATAGCCACTCGTTTTCATTTACTAAGCCGTTGGTGTCGAGTTCAGTGTCCAAACAATATTTCCTGAATAATTCTTAGCGGCTGCGTGGCCACCTTTAACATGTAACTGTACATTATTAATATTCCAGTATTGTTGGTTGACCCCCATACCTTGACCTTCACCAACCTTAGATCCTGCCGTGGCTGTTGCAACATCCGTTGTCGATGAAGCGCCTGCATTGAGCACAATTGGTGTTGAAACCGTTGCTTGGTTAGCATCCGCTGCAGTGACCCAAGATTGCTGATTAGCTTCCCCTGTAAGATATTGCGGTGTCCCACTGGTCAAAACAACTGAGGCGTTCGTTAATACTTGTCCATCCGAAGCCGTAATATCAGAAAGCTGTGCTTTTAATTGCCAGCCAGCACCAGTCCCACGTGAATCAGAGACTTGCGTGTAGATGATGTCATTACCATTTTTCTTACCACTAGTCGTTACGTTCTGAGTTTTATCATCATTAGCCGTGGCAAGGCTCTCCTGACTAGCATCCTTTGATAACAAAGGGTAGGCCGTATCGACAGTGGGTTGCGTATGCGTTCCGAAATTAAGATACGTTGGAACCGCATCTAATGAGAGTGGCCCTTTATTTCCAGTACCACCACCGCCAGGATTATCTGGATTGTCTGGATCAACCGGGTTAGTCGAACCACCGTTAGACGTAAATGAGACATCTGCTTGAGACTTTCCAGTTGAAGGTAAGGTGTCAGCAGAAGCCCCTAAATTATTAAATGATAAACAAGTGAGACTGGCTACTGAAACTAGCATAGCTGCTTTGAGCGCACGTGACTTTGTCATGAGTCAATTCCCCCTAAAAATTTAATTGACATATTAAACTTCTTCATCAATAGCGCGTAATACCTTTTTGTACAAACATATTGATATTTAAATCAATATTATAATTTTGTTTTTATTAATAAACTTTTATTGAGCCAATTGACGAAGAATAGTTATATGTCTATACTGGATAACTTAAATCAGTCATTATCCTTGAACCAATTAAAACATACCAGTTAAGGTTAATCAAGTACACTATTATACACGTTTACTATTTGTATAAAATTCGTTATTTTTGTATTTTATAGGGGAGGAACTGTCCATTGAAATTTTCAGAGCTCAAACTTTCTCAAACAGAACGCGATTTCAATTTTGACTTTGCTATATTAGAACATGATTTAAGTTATTTTTTTGAAAAGCGTTGTCTCGATTACGCCTTGGAACACATCAATCGATTTAATCAAAAAATTAAGAATAACTTATACAACATCCGCCCACTCATTTTAAAAGAAGCCTTAATTTCACTGACCTGTGATCTGGCCAGTGTTAGCTTTTATCACTATTTGAACATGATTACATTCGTTAATCTAAGGAAAGACATTTTGCATTACCTCACAACAACAACACTAACAACTGATGATTTTATGCCACTTTTAGAGACAATCGTTAACAATTATTTTAGCAATCTTGATACCCTTGATATTCCAATTGATGGTACCCGACTCTCTAAGCAAGTCGCGCTAGTCGTCTATTATATTGATAATCATTGTGATGAACCACTGAAAGCAAATACCATTCTGGAAGAACTGACGTTAGATTCTGAGTACACTAAGCGTAAGTTTCGCAAAGAATTAGGGTTTACCATCAACTTCTACATTCGCCACGCTAAATTACAGCGGGCAAAGCAATTATTAATTAATACCCATCTTCCTATAGGCGAAATTGCAGAAAAAATCAACTTCTACAATAGCGCCGAGTTTGCACGCCAGTTTCAAAAAGAATTTGATATCACGCCGAGTAAATATCGTGAGCTGAATCAAATTTTTTATAAAGAAAAATAATCCAGCTGTTTACTTTGTACAATAAAATATTTTTTTGTGTTTTAAAGTTCCCATATAAGTTTAATCGTTTTAAAAATTGACCTTTAATCTGTAATATCAAGTAAATCTCTGATTATAGCTTAAACACGGCGTTAAGATCAAAACGCGACTAAGGTTCATATGAATAAGGCGAGCACTTCCTGCTCGTCTTATTCATACCGGTTACCTCGTCAATACGCTTGTTATACAAATAGAAAGCGTTCACTTTAACGAAAATTCTTATTAATGACCCCCATTTTAAGTACAAACACGGACTGTATCTGATAACACCAACCACTACCTCACCTGCTCTTTTACCATCGAGAGTTCATACTACCCATCGCCTTAATCATCTCCGAACCACAACTGATCGTAAGTATATAGTAAAAAGCAACACTGCTGCATCCAAAAGATACTAACAGTGTTGCTTTTGTAATTATCATCAATTATATCTGACACTCATTTATGCTTCAGCACGCTTTACATCCACATAAGTTGTCTTTTTAGTCTGCTTACTGGCATCCTCATTAACAAATTTATCCATAAATTCTTCAACTAAATTCAAAGTTTGATATTGTTTAGCTAAACTAAAACTTTGACGCCATTCCCGATTACGCTGAATTAATTCAGTGAAGACTTCATGTTCAATCCGCGCACCTTCTGGAGTTAATTTCAGAACTTTATTCCGCCGATCATGGTCTTCAGCCTCTTGGTATAAATAGTCCTTACGTAATAAGCGACCAATTAACCGAGAAATTGCTGAGCGGGTCACACCGTGGCTTTCAGCAATATCCATCAACCGAATTTTGCCCTTAGCTTCAGCAATATCATACAAGATATAAAACTCATCTAACGTAATACCGTGTTCCGTTGCTGGTTCAGCAAACATATCTGATAAATTTTTAAACCCATGTAAGTACATATGGCTAAAACGATTAAAAAATTCCATATCTTCATTCATTGTTCAAGTCTCCCTTTCACTAGTCGAATTATCATTAAATTCCCAATCATAATTCGCCCCATACTTTTTCACAAATTAGTAAGCGTCTTTTATCATTTCCCCGTTTTAAAGTGTACTAGTATATTTTACGAAATACAAGTAATTTAGATTACTTTAATATTAAATTTTTATTTCAGTACTCAAGTCAATCGTGGCATGCCTATGAAGACAAGTAATGAACTGTTGGTAGTAATAATCAGTATTATATTTCGCTGTGCTCAAATAGATTTGATCAATTTTCTCAGTATTCTCACCTAATAACAAGTAAAACGCTTGATCAATATTTTCTGCAATCATACCAACACTAGCTCTTAGAATCTTACGCTTAAAGAAGACTGCCATTCCACCAGATAGTGCAAAATTAAGCGCATATCTAATCATGGCCACCTCACCCTCAACGCCAATGGCCTCTAACCAATCTAATGTAACCAACACCATTTCAGTCGTTAACTCAGGGCTTTCAAATATATCTTGTATGAAGTGTTCCATCGTTGGATTTTCATCTAGCATGCGCAACACAAAGCTCATCTGAATCATTGTCCGTTGATGTGCCGACAACATTGTTAATTGTTCATTACTATAAATAAAAGCGCTGAGTGTTAATTCGTTCAACATCGTACTCAGCAAGACGATTTTCTTGGGAAAATAGTGCTGAAGTAACGACTTACTGATGTCGCAAGCAACCGCGATATCTTTCATCTGTACATTTGCGTAGCCTTGCTCTGCAAACAAGCGAAACGCAGTGTTAACTATTTCCATTCGTCGTTGGGTATTCCTTCTTCTTGGCACTAGATAACCCCCTCGCTAATTTTCGAATCATTCCCTTTAAATAAGCTATACTAATATAGTTTTAAACACAAGTTATAATTTAATTGGTAATTTAATCAATAACCACGTAAACCATTAATATAATTATAACCTATCAAATGGTCAGTGCCATTATCTAGCAAACTTAAATACTAATTAGCCAATATTTGATACTAAGTCTTTACGGAAGAAAATATTCCCAACGGATAAGAAAGCGCTTTCTTATCCGCTAGTTTGTGCTAAAATGAACTTAACAACTAACAGGGAGGCTACAATATGAGCACCAAAAATTCTTATCAATTAGCCAATATTGGCCGTAATAATCCAATCTTTTCACAAATTCGTTCTACCGTCGAAACAGCCTTTTACGGTAACAATATGCACCACGTTGATGACGTCGCTACCGCTTATCACCTTGCCACGAAGGATCCCGGAACCGTTATTACGGACCTCCCCATCTATCGAGCCACCGACTTAGGCCTTCCAGCTGACGCTAAGATGTTAATTGCGAATACTGGTAAAGTCGTTGGTCGGACCGCGCAAGCTCGCCGGATTTTAGGTAATCCTGGTGTTAGTGAAGCTGATATGGCGGGTCGACTCCGCCAAGCATTATTTGCGAGCGCTCACAAAGATTTTATCAAAACCGATGTTTTAGTTGGATTGGATGAAGATTTTATTGTCCGAGCACACTTGGCCATTCCTGACGGTTTTGCAAATAATTTACTCTCCTATATGCTTAACTTTCAGCCAATCACTAAAGCTTATCAGGAAATGTTCGATCAGTCCGTAGCCTACCCAGAAGGTGATATTTATATTTATGCCGACCCAACTTATCATGACCCTGATTATCCAGATGGGCTCGCAATCTTTGATCCCCAACATAACACAGCCGCGATTTTAGGAATGTCATATTTTGGTGAGTTGAAGAAATCGACTTTGACCTTGGCTTGGTCAATTGCACATCGGCATGGTTTTGTCGCCTGCCACGGTGGTTTAAAGGCTTTCCACTTTAAGGATAAACAAGATCAAGTCTTCGCTATGTTTGGTTTATCAGGTTCCGGGAAATCTACGCTAACCCATGCCAAACACGGTTATAAGTATGATATCACCGTACTTCACGATGATGCTTTTGTCATTAACCGTAAGGATGGGAGTTCCGTGGCACTTGAACCTTCCTACTTCGATAAAACTAACGACTACCCCATGACATCTAATGAAACCAAGTACTTTATGACCATTCAAAATGTCGGGGTAACTTTGGATGATCAGGGCCGCAAAGTCCTCGTTACTGAGGATCTCCGCAATGGTAACGGTCGAACAATCAAATCTCGGTATGCCTCAACCAATCGTGTTGATAAAGAGGCCGCACCAATCAATGCAATTTTCTGGATTATGAAAGATGACAGTTTACCGCCCGTTATCAAAGTTGATGATCCCGTGTTAGCCGCCACATTCGGTGCGACCTTAGCAACCAAGCGCAGCTCAGCTGAAAATATTATTGGTGACGTCGATCGAAATGCTCTGGTCATTGAACCATTTGCTAACCCGTTTAGAGTCTATCCATTATCAGAAGACTATCATGATTTCAAAGCGCTCTTTGAAGAACGCCATTTAGATTGTTATTTATTGAACACCGGTTTCTTTGGTGACAAGAAGATTCCTAAAGAAGTTACCTTGGGCGCATTAGAAGCGATTGTCAATAATACGACCGAGTGGGAATCATTCGCTGGCTTAGACCACATGCAAAACTTAAAATTGGCTGATTTTCCAGTTGATTATCGTAATACCGACTACCGCAACCTGGTCGCCACACGTCTTGGCATTCGTGCTAACTTCGTTGATCACTATCAACATGATAACAATGATCGCTTGCCACACGAAATCAATGACATTCTAGTTCACTTACAAGACCAATTAAAACAACCAATTAAAAAATAGGGTAGCTTTCGTTCCCCGTTTCAAACCAATTAAGGTTATAATAAAAGTATCAGGTATGTGGCACTGAACTTTTACGAATTCTGAAAATCGGGGTGAGGAGCATGGAACTACCATTAAGTCAATTATCAGAAAAACTCATCAGTTTTGAACGCGAGCATCATCTTACAGATAACGACCTTGCATTTGGCAGTCAACTATCAGTTGAACGGATTCATAATATTAAATCTGGTGAAGCAACGCCAACTCAAGAAGAACTGCAACTGTTGAAGAAATTCATGAATAGCAAAACCAAAGCCTAACTGTTAGTTCAGCGATAAAACCTAATCGGGACAACGGTCCTCACTAAAACTGGTCGTCAATTCGACCAGTTTTTTGTTGATCAAAAGAAGAATTGCATTTTAATTTACCTGATGACCACCCCCATGCTATACTCAGCACAACTTATAGAGATAAGGGTGACTAACATGGCAATGTTATATGGTAAACATAATCATGAAGCTGAAGAATATTTGGAACCAGTCTTTGGGGCACCTTCCGAACAACACGACCTTCCCAAGTACCGCCTACCAAAGCACTCACTAGCGCCACGGGAAGCTGATCGTTTAGTTCGTGATGAATTATTAGACGAAGGTAATTCACGGCTAAACCTGGCAACTTTTTGTCAGACCTATATGGAACCTGAAGCCGTTGAATTAATGAAGGATACGTTAGCTAAGAATGCCATCGATAAATCAGAGTACCCCCGTACAGCTGAAATCGAAAATCGTTGCGTCAATATTATTGCCAACCTGTGGCACGCCACTAGTAATGAGCACTTCACGGGAACCTCCACAATTGGCTCTTCCGAAGCCTGTATGTTAGGTGGCTTAGCCATGAAATTTGCATGGCGTAAACGTGCTCAGACAGCTGGATTAGATTTGAACGCACATCGACCGAATCTCGTTATTTCAGCCGGTTACCAAGTTTGTTGGGAAAAATTCTGTGTCTATTGGGATATTGATATGCATGTTGTTCCAATGGACGAACAGCATATGGCCCTTGATGTTGAGCACGTCTTAGATTATGTTGATGAATATACGATTGGTATCGTTGGTATCATGGGTATCACATATACCGGTCAATATGATGACTTAGCAGCTCTCGACACCCTTGTCTCTCACTATAATCGTCATCATCCAAAACTACCAGTCTACATCCATGTTGACGCAGCATCGGGTGGCTTTTATACCCCATTCATTGAGCCACAACTCACTTGGGACTTTAGACTAGCCAACGTTGTATCTATCAATGCTTCTGGTCACAAATATGGCTTAGTCTATCCAGGGGTCGGCTGGATTATCTGGCGCGATCGCCAGTTTTTACCACAAGAATTAGTCTTCAAAGTCAGTTATCTAGGTGGGGAGTTACCCACAATGGCTATCAATTTTTCACATAGTGCTGCCCAACTGATTGGTCAATACTATAATTTTATCCGGTTCGGCATGGATGGTTATCGTGAAATCCAAACAAAGACCCACAACGTCGCCCGCTACCTTGCAACCACACTAGATAAATTGGGCGAGTTCAAAATGATTAATAACGGTCACCAGTTACCTCTGATTTGCTATCAATTAGCGCCTCGCGACGATCGTGAATGGACGCTTTACGATCTATCGGACCGCTTATTAATGACTGGCTGGCAAGTGCCAACTTACCCATTACCTGCTAATTTAGAACAACAAGTCATTCAACGTATCGTCGTCCGAGCTGACTTTGGTATGAATATGGCTCATGATTTTATGGATGATCTGACTAAAGCGGTTAAAGATTTGAATCAAGCTCATATTGTCTACCATCGTGATGAAGCGCCAAAAAGGTACGGCTTTACACACTGAATCACCCCACTATTTTGATCCAATGGTTCGATTTTAGAAAACAATTAATATCGCTCTTGCATACAAAAAAATAGCATTATCCTAATTTCAGTGAACTAGGATAATGCTATTTGTCCATTTAAGGAACGTTAATTACATGTGGATAGCAAAGCTTGGTGTGTAGTAAGCAGTGCTCTTAATTGAAACAGATTCACCATAAGTTGGTGAAGCGATGTATTGGCCACCGCCTAAATAAATCCCAACGTGGTAAGGTGCTGAATCAGAACCCCAGAAGACCAAGTCGCCAGCTTGTGCTTGGCTGAATGATACGTGAGTACCAATCGTTGCTTGGGCATAAGTAGTCCGACCGATTGAACGACCAATCTTAGCAAAGGCGGCTTGCGTAAATGCTGAGCAATCCATTTGTTCGTAAGGTGTGCCAATGAATGTCTTAGCAGCAGCAATTACTGAACCGTATGATGCAGTAGTCGTTGATGCACTGTAGGACACTGCCTTAACACCCGTTGATGAGTTGTTCGAAGTTGAGTTACTTGCAGTTGAGCTTGCTTGCGAACTCGTTGAAGTAGCAGCAGATTGCGTGCTAGTTGCAGTCGTACTAGTAGATGATGCTACTGAAGTTGAGCTTTGTGAAGCTGAACTTTGACTAGCAGAGCTTTGTGAAGTTGCTGAACTAGTTACAGCACTTGAGCTTGCTTGTGAAGCTACTGAACTCGTTGAAGCACTTGAAGTTACACTGCTTGCACTAGCAGTTGAAGTGCTATTTGATTGAGCAGCTACTGAGCTACTTGATACTGCTTGGCTCGTACTACTTGCACTAGTAGTTGATGAGCTGGTTGCAGCTGCGCTAGTGGTTGAACTAGCCGCTTGTGAACTTGTTGAAGTTGCGGCACTAGTTGACTTAGTACTGCTTGCACTAGCAGTCGTCGTCTTAGTCGTAACCTTTTCACCAGTCTTAACACCAGGAATATTGATGGTCTTACCAGCAATAATCATATTAGGATTGCTTAAGCCATTCGCTTCAGCAATCTTGTCAACTGAAACATTGTACTTTTGTGCGTATGCCCAAACAGTGTCCCCTGCTTTGATTGTCATTGAATCGGCATTGGCAACTGCTTGACTAGTAACTAACATACCAGCTAAAGCAGCCGTCCCTAACATTACTTGTTTAATATTTACTTTCACTTTAATAATGATCACTCCAAAAAGAATGTCACGTATGTACTTCAAGCCAACGTCTATACTACTCAATTTGTGTTACATACCAATACCAGCAAAATAACAATATGTTACGAAAGTTACAAAACCGTAACAATAATTAGCCATCGTAACATTTCCACGCTGAAACCCTATCATACCGGCATCGTTTTATTACTAAAATTTGAGGTTATTCAGCAACTTTGACGAAAAAAAGTTATTTTTATTTTAAAAAACCGAATTTCCAGTGATAATGCTTGGAAATTCGGTTAAATTTCAATTTGATTACGATCAAATGTTCAGCTAATTTGGACTATTTAGATATTCGTTGGCGATGATGTGTTCGCGGTAATCCTAATAGCCACCGAATATCATTCCCCGTAAAGTTCAACTTCAAGAATTCACCACTTTGTCCCTGTTGATACATGGTCAGTAATACCTGGTCTTGCAACTTGATCACTTGCTGTGCGATCTCTGTGTCAAATAAATATTGTCGTGTCGCGGTAGCAATTTCACCGACCGTAAAAATCTGAGCAGCGTTAGCAAATACCTGCTCTTTGCCCAGTGCCAGCTGCGCTTGTTTAAATTGAGCGTACGACTGATCCAAGACTTGGCCTGCTTGAACTTCCAATGCGGTTACTGTGGTCATGATTGCGCACCTCCTAATTTTACCCCTATTGTAACCGCCACCGATTATTTTGACTACGCTTAACCATGCTTTTGTAATAAAATTTGCTATACTAAAGTGGTAAAGGGGAAATTAACTTGACAAATACCGACGATCGTTATTACCAACCAACCGACCTCAAAGATGCGCTCCAAACAATTCAAAAATTATTTAATACTTATACCGACGCCCCATTAACACCAGAATTAATGTCCTACCATCAAAAATTAGTTAACCAGTTAGCTACTAATTTATTACCACTAGCACAACAACAGCACGATAAATTACGTATCACTCAAATTAATTCAATGATGGCCGTCATGCAAGATTGGTTAAAATTAAGACTGAATGGTCAAGTTTTCAGTGGTAAAATGCAGCACTTCAAGTTTGTCAACAACCAGAAAACTCAGTACCAACGGCGGGTGCATAAAATTCGCGGCAATCAAAATCACCGTGCTAGTCGCCATTGATAACCAAACTAGACTTGCACGGCTAGTATTTTGCGGTATACTAAAAGTGTATTGGGCCCTTAGCTCAGTTGGGAGAGCGCCTGCTTCGCATGCAGGAGGTCGTCGGTTCAAATCCGGTAGGGTCCATAAGGATGATAAAAACAAGGTGCGTTATGATCAAAAATAATCATAACGCACCTTGTTTTTTGACCATAATTTATTTGGATTTATCAAAGTAACAGTATGTTGCTTTGATTCTCGAATTAATTTTTTTCTTCTGATCATAGCTACTAAAGGTATTTGCTTCTTTATACAATATTGCCTTTCTCATTCTCTAACCATTAGCTACCCACCATCTTTATAGCTAGCCCGCTAAATTCAACCTGAGCAACACTCAAGCTTGCTACCACGCACTCGCTTTCCTGTACAATCGCTCAACTTCTTCTGGTCGATCCGTCCCTAATAAGTCCTGACTAAGTTGATCACCGGCGGCTCGTCGGACATAGGCCAGGAATTAATACGAAGACCATAGGCTGTTAAACTCTTGAGGTATCACGTGTAAATCCTGTCCCGCAATGACTGGTCGTAAATTATCACTTTCATTAATTGAGGTCAATCGGCTAATCTTCCACTTAGTGTCACGGCGTTCGACGCGATAAATCAGTCGCCGATATAATTCTAATTCCGATAAAGTACCATCGGCCATCATGCGCATATGCGTCGTGGTTGGTAGCCTTGTCGCCATTCAGATGAACGTTCACGGACCACTTGTTCACTAATTAGTGCCGTATCGTCGGTTCCGCTACTCATTTGATGATTTTCTTCGATCATTTTAGCGATCGCCGACCGACATTTCGCGGCGATCAATGACAGCGCTATTCAAAAACCAGTGCCGGTGCCAGTCACCGCTCAAGGCCGTAAATGGCACCGGAGTCTTCCCGACTGCTTTCACCTTTTCAATCAAATAATTACGTAAGATCCACGGATCGTTCAAAGATTGTTGGGTTAAGTCAAATAAGTGATCGAGCTTAGTTAAACTAATCGCTAAATCATCAGCTACCTGGGCTTTCGTAAGACCAGTCAACGCAAAGTTAGCTTGTAATTCATCCCGGGTTGCCTGCATTTGTTGTGCGTTTAATGACATTATTTCGTTCCTCCTATAGTTTGAATAACGTGGTTGCCGTGCCAAACGCGATTTGAGCCCGTTGTTCATCGGTCAAGTCGGCGGTTTCCAGGAAACTCCCACTCGTCTCCGGCTGCTTATACGGGTAATCGATCGAATACATCAGGTGATCCGCTCCCATCTCCGCTAACATAAATTGCAACTGAGACGCACTTAAAATACCACTTGGCGTCACGTACACATTCTGACGGTAATAAGTACTAAACGGGTACTGCAAGTCCGTATATGTTGTTAACTCATCATCCAAACGTTCTAAAAACAGTGGGACTAGTTCGCCCCAGTGTCCTGAAATGAGCTTCAAACCAGGCAACTTATCAAAAATACCACTAGCAATCATCCGTATCACTTGAATCCCAACATCCATATGCCAACCATAACCGGCAGATGATAAGATCCCCGTGACAATGTCAGACCATTGGTTACTTTCAAAATAATGACTCGTTACTGCTTGCGGAATAAATGAGGGGTGAAAATACACGGGGACATCAAGCGTCGCAGCTGCTTCAAAGATTGGTAAGAAGAATGGCTCATCAAAAAATTTATTCTGATAATTTCCTTTCAGCAACACGCCCCGTAATCCCAGCATCGTCACCGCTCGATTTAATTCAGCGACCGCGGCTTGCGGATCACCGACTGGTAAAACAGCCAACCCAGCATAACGATCAGGATGAGCTGCCACCACTTTAGCTAATTCATCATTAGCTAATTGTGAGAGTGGAACTGCTTTTTCCGGCGATAAGTTCTGTGGTGATGAATTACCATAAGATAACACCTGCATATCAATGCCATACTGAGCCATAAATGCCAGACGTTCATGCTGGGTGTCTTGCATAATTGCAGGACTCGGTAAATTGTCCTGCATGTACTGGCGTAGCGCTGGACTAGCTGTTGGTAACGCAGCGTTACCAACAGCTTGACGCATTGCGGCAGTCACAGCTGCCGATTCAAAATGCTCTTCAACGGTAATGAATTTCATTAGTCCACAATCTCCTTAATTGGTCAGTTATATCTAACTGTGACAGCTATTATAGACGCTTTCACATGCTAAAAAAGGGACGTTTTGAGACATATTGCAATCTGGTGTATCATTACCATATGACAAAATTAATTATGAACAATCAATTGCATATTGATCAGCGAACTCATCAAACTCATCGTAAATTGATTACTGCCCTGCAAGCGCATTTTAAGGCTCAAAAGTCCTTCAACGAGTTGACTGTCAAACAACTTTGTCTCGATGCCCATGTTGGACGCGCCACTTTTTATCGTCATCACCAAGATATTGAAGATATCATTGTGATTGAATACTTAATTGCCTTACAACAGTTAGGACAAGCGTTAAATGACTTAACGACACCATCTTACGCGACCATTGCTGGTGCGATCGTCACAACGATTCGCACACATCTGGACCTCCCCCTACTCGTGACATGGGCACAGTGTCGCGAGCGGGTCATCCCATTAGAGGTTGGTTTTACCCAACAGCTGCTAACTAGCTTAGCCATCCATCCTAAGCAACGGCATTTTATGGCAACCTATCTCGGCAACTGTCTTCACCAGTTAGCTTGGCAACTTGCAACTACACAGCCAACACTCAGCAAAATTGAGACTTACCGGCTATTTATTCAATTAATTCCTAACGTCTTACAAGCACCAACAATTCCAACCGACTAATCTAGTTAATTATCAGGATACATATCACGTTAGTTTAGCCGCCTGCCCCTGATGGTGGCGAATGTCGTCATTATTAACATCCGCCGTTTGCCTTTATTTGACGCTACCCGTATCACCATGTACGCTAACAATATCAAACAATTTATGGAGGAAATATACCATGCCAATCGATCCAAATCGCGCCCAAGATGTCTGGAAGGATGTCGGTGAACACGTTCAATTTACCGTTCTTCAATTAAATCGTCAGGATCAGCAACACGACCGTGAAGTCTTTCAAGAATTTGCAGATCGGTCACAAGCCATCATTCGCTCATTACGTATCCGCGATGCCAAACCTGAAACTGGTACCCAATTAAAAGTTAGCATCGGCATCAGTAGTACTGCTTGGGATTACCTGTTTCCCGGCGCATCCAAACCTAAAGAATTAGAAACCTACACCACCTTAGGTGGACCTAAATACACCATGCCAGCAACACCCGGCGACCTATTATTCCACATTCGCGCAAGCAACGAAGCAGTCGTCTACGAATGCCAGACGCAATTCCAGCGGGTCTTAGCGCCAATCACAACCGTCCTCGACGAGACGAAGGGCTTTCGTTACTTCGAGGGCCGGGCCATCATTGGCTTTATCGACGGGACGGAAGCGCCGGCCGTAGAAGATGCCGCTGACTATGCCTTAGTTGGTGACGAAGATCCTCAGTTCATCAACGGTTCTTACGCCTTTGCGCAAAAATGGCAACATGATATGCCCGTGTGGGAACATATGCATACCGAAGATCAGGAAAAAGCCGTTGGCCGTGAAAAATTCAGCGACTTCGAGTTAGAAGACGAAGATAAGTTTAAGAATGCTCACAATGTTGCTTCAAAACTGGAAATTGATGGTGTCGAACAAAAAATCGTTCGGATGAATGTCCCGTACTCCAATCCAGCCGCTGGTAATACGGGGACGTACTTCATTGGTTATGCCCGCCACTGGACGGTTACCAAAGGCATGCTGCAAAACATGGTCGACCAAAGTGACTTTTTACTAACTTTCTCTACCTTACTATCCGGGCAAGCG
Source organism: Lactiplantibacillus sp. DA1 (assembly GCF_032681335.1). NCBI lineage: Bacteria > Bacillati > Bacillota > Bacilli > Lactobacillales > Lactobacillaceae > Lactiplantibacillus > Lactiplantibacillus sp. DA1. Next base: position 82,582 of record NZ_JAWHTQ010000005.1, read on the forward strand.
TTCTTCATCCCATCACGTGACCTGTTCGCTCAAATTGCAGATGATGATTTTTAAGCTATTACTAGCATACTCGTTTCGACGTTAAGGCTTCGATTAGAAACACGCTGTCAAAAAAGGCAGTCTTGATTGGTACTTAATAAATACCAATCAAGACTGCCTTTATGTTGTTTTAACTTTAGTCTAACGGTTTATTCGCGAACAATATTGACAGCGGCGAAATCAATATCGTGGCTTTATATTGATTATCATTCCTTTTCACGGTAACTGGCAACCAACATCTGCTATAGTGGTAAGTAAAGTAACTATCAGGAGGTACCACTTATGGCAAATCGCTACTTACATAACGTCCAGGGATTATTCGACACCATCGCGCCGAACTATGACCGCATGAATAACATTATCAGTCTCGGAACGCATCGTCATTGGCGCAAGCAAACGATGGCCCAAATCCATTTAGCGCCGAACGCCCATGTTCTCGACCTCTGTTGTGGTACAGGTGATTGGACGATCGCGCTGGCTAAAGAATTACAGCCAACCGGTGAAGTCATCGGGTTAGACTTTTCAGCCCCAATGTTAAAATTGGCCCAACAAAAAGTGGCCCATCAACAGGTTGCCGATCGGGTCTGGTTACGCCGAGGTAATGCGATGCATCTTCCGTTTAAGGCCAATACCTTTGACCTCGTCACGATTGGATTTGGACTCCGCAACTTGCCCGATAAAACCCAAGCTTTAACTGAAATTTATCGGGTCTTAAAACCGGGTGCTCGCTTAGTCTGCCTAGAGACGTCCCAACCCGATCAGCCATTGATTAAACCAGTTTGGCAGTGGTATTTCACAAAAGTTGTCCCGTTATTCGGACGCCTATTCGCCCATCAGTATCAAGAATATTCCTATTTACAGGAAACCACTCGTCACTTTGCAAGCTACCAACAATTAGCAACGATGTTCCAGCAAGCTGGCTTTCAAAATGTTCACTTCCAACGGTTCAACTTTGGGGCCGCAGCGGCTCACTTTGGGACTAAGGAGGCCAAGTAATTGGATGAACTGACTGCTTTTAATCAATGTCTGGCTTGGCTGACACACACCACCACCTTGCCTGAGAACCTCGATGGCCTGGTCCTTTGTGGCAACAGCCTTCCAACAACAGCCACTGCAGCGGGCCAGTTAGCCCAAGACTATCAATTACCGCTACTCATTATTGCGGGCGGCGTCGGCCACGCCACTAAGTATTTGCGGCAAAACTTAAACTTGCCAAAATCTCAAGCTAGTGAGGCTGAGTTGATGGCAACACTTGTCCGCCAGACCGGTTATCAAGGCAGCATCCGCCTCGACAAGACTTCTACCAATACCGGTAGCAATGCCACGCATGCCCGCGCGTTAGCCCCCACCGATTGGCGCCACGTCCTACTCGTACAAGACCCGTTACTCGCGCGGCGGACTACCCTAACGTTCTCAGCCAATTGGCCCAACGCCAATTTTATTCGCTATGCGCCGGCGACCTTGCAATTAAACCGGCTACAACCAATGCAATTTACGCCAAACACAATATTAGCTGGCTGGCAACCCGCTTATTTTACTGAACTCTTAATCGGTGAATTTCAACGCCTAGTGGATACCCCCACCGGTTATGGTCCCCGTGGTCAGGGCTTCATCGCCCATGTGGATATTCCCGAAAAGGTGCTCGCTGCGGCCCGGTATTTACAGTCGCAATCACTACACCGCCAGCGTTAACGTTTATTTTTAAAATCTAGTAGTGCCACCAAAAAATCCCGTTTCACTGCAGCAGAACATCGCTACAGTAAAACGGGATTTTTATAAGATGGGTTGATCACGATTTAAAAACATCTGGATACTGTGTTCGCAACGCTTGTGCTGTTAATTCGCCCGCCATCCGGGAGCCGGCTAAATCTAAATGCACCCCGTCCGTGGTACTGAGTTGCCAAGTAGCCGTTTCAATGAGTTGCCATTGCATAAATTCGGCCACGACCGCGCGAATAATCGATGCAAAATTCTGATTAAACGGGATCATTACAGCAAGCCGGCTATTCGGGTAAAGCGTCTGCACCTGATTAAGGAAGCGGCGCAAAACTACCGTGAACGTCGTATCATCCGTATGCCGATCATTAGTACCAACATTAATCACAACTAAATCCGTGGGTACTGGTTGCCACGGCGTTTTACTATCCACGGCTGTTAAAACCTCCGGCAGTACCGGCACACCACCAGTTCCTGGTTTACTGAGACCAACGGCACTATAAGCAATACGGATATTCCGTGCATTCAGCAAGTCACTCGCAACAGCCGCATAGTTGGCTTCCGCGCGATAATCTTCGGCAGGGTACTTACCCATGATCCAGCAACCGGCCGTCAGTGAATCCCCAATCCACGTCACGCTGTGTCGGCCTAACTGAACTGGCTGTAACTCACCATCTGTCGTCAAAGCTTTCACTGCAAAACCTTGATTGCCATCCCACACCCGGTCCTCATCAGTATTACCACTAAAAACTACCCGTACCACGTGGGGCCGGCCATCCAGTGTCAACCATAGAGGGGCACTCGTCACCACCTGCCGTTGAAAAGGCAAGCCATCAATCTGAATCGCCACCCAACTCGGTAGCTCATACGCCAACGGCAATAATGTCAACCGCACAAAACTAGCATCAGTGACTTGAAAGTCGATTTCAGCCCCCAAATTAGTGCTATACATCACGTCTCGATCCGCAATTTGCTTGACCGCCCAACGCCCCTGAAAGTATGCCGGCATCAGTGGCTGATTGGCCTGCGTTATTTGATAATCCACGTTTTTCCCTCCTATACCTCTTGTTTACTCAAACTTGATCATCCTATTTATTCTTCCGTTAACTTGTCATGAAACATGGTTAAAACGTGTTATTTAGTTGGCTTACTGTCCGTCAGCCGATGTGCGTCCTATGCCGACTTCCTGGGCTGGGTGCCAATTGCTGGAACGTAAGCCGACGTCGATTTGAGCTAACGCCCAACCCGCGTCATCTCAAATACGAGTCTTATTCTAAGCCGGAAGAAAGACACTTCCGACTAAGAATAATTTGGCTACTGAGCATTGTCACCCAGCCCCTCCAGTCTCTAGCCTGTGAGGGGCCACGGGTTGAAGCTGAGCACGTTTCGGTAAGCCGCTCGAATGGCTGATAAACAACCACCGAACTTAGCGCAATTTATCGTTGACTATTTTGATACTGGAACTTTAAACAAAGCGTTAGGTGCATTAGCACTTTGTCGGGAGATTAAATCTTACTACGCTGATTCAGAATTAGTGAGTTATCTCAATATCAATTTCAGTCTGACAGTCGATTGACAAAATTACCGGTTATGAAAAGCAACGACAAAGCCATCAAAAGTTAGGTACATCTTCGTCCGCCATTCGAACACTGTCCCGACTGGAAGGCGTTTCGGCCAATGCTCAGCGGTGAAATTCCACTTAGCAAGCGTCCTTGGCTTGGTTAGTGGAAGACCAGTATTTAAGACGTGGTCTTAGGCTTAAATCTGTGTCCACCGCGTTCCAGCAATTGGCAGAAATGCCTGGAAGTCGGTGTAGGACGCGCCAACTAAGCAATTTTACGCTAACTCGAACTTTTTCCAGCGGGCCTAAGCTGGCTGCTTTTGGATTTAAAAAATAACACATTTTAATCATAATCACTGCCAGCAATAATCAGCCCATCCGAAATTAATACTGTTATTTTGCAAAACTTGACGCCTATCAAGTTGCCATCAAGCTGAACTCACTATACTAGGGTCATCAAATCAAATAAGGAGTTGCAAATTATGAAATTCCAATTATTTCTCACTAAACATACGAATCAAATTACATTAGTTACAGGGATTCTGATTGTCCTGGGGATGCTCAGTAAATATCTCTTACAATTTACACTCGGTTACCAAGTCATTCTAGCAGTTGCTTCAATTATTGCCGTCATTCCGATTGCGGTTCGTGCTTGGAGCGCACTTCGGAACAAAGTTTTCAGTATTGAACTGTTAGTTAGTATCGCAGTGATTGGGGCATTCATTATTGGTGAATTCAACGAATCCGCAATCGTTACTTTTCTCTTCTTGTTTGGCTCCTATCTCGAAAGCAAGACCTTGCAGAAGACGCGGACCGCAATCAAAGGCTTGACTGACATGTCACCAACTACCGCAACTTTAGTTACTGATGATGGCACCGAAGAAGTCGACGTTGATGATGTGGACGAAGGTGACGTTGTCCTAGTTAAAACTGGGAGTCAGGTTCCCGTTGACGGGATTGTTGTTGAAGGTAACGGCTACCTTAACGAAGCCTCAATTACGGGTGAAGCACGCCAAATCAACAAGCAACTCAAGGACTCGGTTTACTCCGGAACAATGGTTGAAAATGGCTATCTGAAGATCAAAGCGACTCAGGTTGGCGACGACACTACTTTTGCCAAAATTATTGAATTGGTTGAAGAAGCTCAAGATACCAAGTCCAAAGCTGAAAAGTTCATCGACCGCTTTGCTCAATATTATACGCCTGCCGTCCTCGTTTTAGCAGTCTTAGTCTTCGCCTTCTCCCGTGACTTCCGCTTAGCAATCACGGTACTGGTTCTCGGTTGCCCAGGTGCCTTAGTTATCGGCGCCCCAGTGTCAAACGTTGCCGGAATCGGGAATGGTGCCAAGCGTGGTATCCTGATCAAGGGTGGTGAAGTCGTCGATACGTTTGCCAAAGTCGATACCCTGGTCTTCGATAAGACCGGTACTTTAACGGAAGGTAACACTGCCGTTACAACCATGCACACTTACACAAACAATGCGGATAATCAACTAGCTCTCGCTGCCGCTATTGAGGGAGTTTCCGACCATCCGTTAGGCCAAGCAATCGTCAGTTATGCCGACCAGCAGTCAGCGGGGGTCGCTCCCGTCCTAGATGACACTGAAACCGTCAAGGGCCAAGGAATCTGTGCACAAGTCGGTAAGCAAGAAGTTGTCATTGGTAATCAAAAAATGTTGACGGCTCATAATATCAAACTAAATCCTACTCAACTCAAAGATCTCAATGATTTACAAGCTGGTGGTCAATCAACCGTTATCATGGCAGTCGACGGACAAGTTCAACTCATCTTCGGGATTGCCGATACGATTCGTCCAGGCGTGAAGGATTCCCTCGCCGCATTAAAAGCCCAAGGAATCAAGAAACTCGTTATGTTAACTGGGGACAATGAACTCACCGCTCAAGCCGTTGCCAACGAATTGAACCTAGATGAAGTTCACGCCAACCTCTTACCAGAAGAAAAAGTCGAATACGTTAAGAAACTAAAAGCAGCCGGTAACACGGTCGCCTTTATTGGAGATGGCATCAACGACAGTCCTTCAATCGCTAACGCCGATATCGGAATCGCAATGGGTAGTGGGACTGACGTTGCCATCGACACATCCGATGTCGTCTTGATGCAATCAAGTTTCCCCGCATTAGTACACGCCCACGGTCTCGCCAAGAAAACTGTCTCGAACACTCGTGAAAACATCTTCATCGCCATTGCCACCGTGGCCTTCCTACTGATTGGGCTAATCTTCGGTTATATCTACATGGCCAGTGGGATGTTTGTCCATGAAGCTAGTATCTTAGTCGTTATCTTCAACGCCATGCGGTTAATCAATTTCCAAACCAAGTTCGACAAGCACCAACCAACTAAAGCGGTTCAGGCAGCAACCGCCTAATTCAGATTTACCCTCACGCCACTTATTGATCAAAACGGCACTCCGACTAGTCTTCCCCAACTAGTCAGAGTGCCGTTTAGCATCCTGTATTTAAAAACGAAAAAGCTATAATAATTTCAAATTATCATGACGCCGTATACGACTGGCTGGTGACCAAACCAGTCGAATCTTCACTAAACTGAGGCTCATCCGAATGGCAATCCTGAAAATTTCAGCACACCTCTATAGTAACTTTAGTACTGAGCAGTTCGGCCTACCTTTGCTTGTACTTAAAAACGACGACCGAGATTCCTAAAATGCCAAGAACTAGTGGAACCTTGATTGCGGTAAATGGCAATCCAAATTGCGCTAAAATGTAAATGAAGCATCCGATTAATAAAACACCACCATATCGCTTAAAGAAAACAATAATTGAATTATTTGGATACCGCCTTTTTAAATACAGTAATAACAATATAAAGCTGACATAAAGTGCAGTACGCGTCAAAATACTGAGCGACATATAAAACTTAATCATCTAGGCTAAAATATGGCATGAATAATCGCCAGCATAATTTACATCCATATAAATCTGGTTGTGCCGATGACTATTATTATATAGTTGTAAATAAGCCGACATACTAGAAAAGTACATACTTGCCGTCGTAGCAACTGCCGCAGCGCCACCACCCGTAAACAAAGTACCAATTGTTCCGGCTACGTCAAAACCAAAAGTAATATTACCTAAATCGCTTACCATTTCATCGACTGCAGCATTACTGGTAAAATAATATCGAGATCCCCACCAAAAATTAGTGTATGTGTAATGCTGGTTCCAAGCAGCCCGCGTATTGATGTTTTGGGCAGTACTTTTAGAAACTGGGTCAATAGTCAAATGGTTGTTAGTAACATTTTCATTTGCTTTGTTTAACATTTGTTGAACCTCATTTAACTCCTTGGAACCAAAAGTACTCGTCGCGTCAGAGCGTAGCTGATATCGATTATTTACAACCATAACGTATGGATCAACTTTTTTAATTTGGGATTCGGTTAATCTTCCGGTGTGTCGCTGTGTACTCGAAATTGTGTGTTGTTCAGGTAATGCAGTAGATGTCGTTCTTATTGATTGACCATCAGCATTGGCACTTGCTTTAATAGTTGCGTTCAAAACAGTTGGTACTAATAAAGCGGGTGCTAAAACACCATAAATAACAGAGCCTTTTGACATAATCAGAACCATCCTCTCAAATTCTACGTTAGCAACGAGCAACATGTTGCGAACTTATCTTAACAACAGCTTTGACTTATCGTCATCAATTTTCAGTAAATGTTGTGTATATTTTCTGAAAAATATACATAAAAACGCTACATTGTAAAAATTCAGTCAGATTAACAGTTAATTATTTTAAGACATGGTAATGCTATCTAAATAAAAAAAGATTGTTCTATCAAGAATTGAAGGTCAATATAGAGTGTGATTTTTATGATCAAAAGCCTCAGTACACTTCACTACTTCTCTAGCTGAGTCTATTAGTCTCATTTTTCAAACTACCATCCTTCCTAATATATTTATTGCGTTATACAAAATCAGCAAAAAATAACGGTCCGCCGACTAGTCTTCCCCAGCTAGTCGGCGGACCGTTTTAGCATATTGCAATCAAAAATGATAGACCAATAATAATTTCATAAATACGCTCGGTTAATTAATTGCGATTATAAACCAAAAAAGATCTTATAAATCCAAATTCCAATAACGGCACCAACAATTGGGGCAACCACGGGAACCCAACTATATTCCCAGTGAGAACTGCCCTTGTTCGGCACCGGTAATAGCGCGTGTACTAACCGTGGTCCCAAGTCACGGGCCGGATTTAGGGCCGGACCGGTTGGACCGCCTAACGAAATAACCATGGCAGCAATCAAAAGACCAACACCAATATTGGCGATATCGATATTTTGATGAAAAAACATCCCGCGATATAATCCCATGGCACCAAAAATCAGGACTGCGGTTCCAACCATTTCCGTAACAAAACCGTTTAACTGACTGTTCGCATGATCACTAGTTGCAAACGTCCCTAAGACCGCCTCATTATCAGTCGTTTGCCGATAATGGGGCCAGTACAGTGCCAAAATCAAGCATTGGCCTGCGATTGCTCCTAGAAATTGCCAGACTAAGTAAGGCGCAACGTGCGCCCAGGGAAAGATTCCAATCACGGCCTGCCCAATCGTAATCGCGGGGTTTAAATGGTTACCAGAAATCGAGCCAAACATCATGGCTGGGAGCATGACCCCCAGTCCATATCCCGATGCAACCAGGAGCCATCCTCCATTGGCGAGTCCTGGATCATCGTTACCAGTCGTGTTCTTCAGGAATGCATTAGCGACAGCACCATTACCTAGTAGTACTAGGATCAGCGTGCCAAAAAATTCAGCGGCGTAGCGTGCTTCCCATGAACCTGTCATCTGTAAATCCTCCTCGTATGGTACCGAGCATCTATGATAATTTGAAGATACCAGATAAAACTATTTATGTAAACGCTTTATTTTTCTTAAATAAGCGGTTTCTAATAATTCATCATAATCCTACCAGATATTCTGGGCTGTATAATTATGAATCGTTAGTATAACACGTTCGCGTCAACATGAGATCTTCTACGTTAATGCTCGCGATCACAACTAGAAGATTCTCAGGTGACGCTAGCTTCCACAACGAATCGTTATTATCTAATCACCCAATACATCAGGCCTTTTTAAATCTCTCCACGTCCAGAAACAAAATACTTGCTCGTATATACCTACGGGGGTATATTATTTAGTGACAAATACTTACTAAAGGAGTCAGCTAAAATGATTAAAGAAATACATGATCAAGATTTTGCCAAAGAAACAGATACTGGTATCGCCGTTATTGATTTTCGCGCAGACTGGTGCCCACCATGTCGCATGATGGACCCAATTCTTAAGTCCCTTTCTGAAGACCCCGCTTACAAGGACCAGGTCAACTTCGTTTCATTGAACATTGACCATGACCAAGCTACGGCCAGTCAATTCCAAGTTCAAGGAATTCCAACCTTCCTGATTAAGAAAGATGGCCAAGTCGTCAGTCACATGGTCGGAGCACGTCCTAAGCCTGATTTTGAAGCCGAACTCAAAAAAGCTCTTGCTTAATTACGAAGGGGGCATTATGAATCATGGCAACTACTGAAGAATATGTCACTAGCAAGCAGATCAAGACCCGGCTAAAACGCTCGGCTGGTCAACTGGACGGCGTTTTACGTATGATGGACGAAAATCGTCCTTGCGAAGATGTCTTAGTTCAACTTTCAGCAGTGAAATCAAGTATCGACAAAGCCATGAAACTCGTCATCGCCCGTAATATTAATAATTGTGTAGATGCGATGACCACGGCTGATGTTCAGAATCTTGAACACTCCTTGGATCTACTGCTAAAAACCAAATAACGCCAAAAAAGACGGTGTCGCCAATCTCAGTTGGTTATACCGTCTTTTTAGTGCCAGTTGACTCAGTTAAGCACCGTATCCGTCAGGCAACTTATCGAGTCAATCTTTCCAATCGCCCTTTTTCCAATCATCATGGTTCCAATCATCTTTTTTCCAGTCATCGTCGTCATCACTGTGGGACTGCTCGGCATCCTTGGGCGCTCGTTTTGCTCGCTTCAACAGTACCGCCGTTGAAACCACCGTTACGAACCCAGTCGCAATAATAAAGACAAATGTCCACATCACAATATCGCTAATCGACATCTCGGGGCCTCCCATTAATTTAATTGTCGTTAGTATAGCGCAGGCCCGTTGTAATAGCAAAAACGCCCTGGATAGTTTGCCCACACAATCGCTATCCAGAGCGTTTAATTCTTCAGCGACAACGACCTAATCGTCGTCATCCTCATCTTCTTCATCCAAACCAGTTCGAGCATCGTTACCAAGATAAGCTTGTAATTCCCGAATATTGCGATTATTACTGCCACGATAAGCAACTAACCAAGCCGCTAGTGCCGGCCGGGTTTCTTTTTCAGCAAGCTTGATAGCCCGGTCAACGAATAGATTTTCCGTATCAAAATCCTTGATTGTTGCGGCCACGAGTTCATCAGCGGATTGATACTTGAAAGCCCCATTTTCTTCCAACATTGAATACTTGGTTAATTCAGCCGTTGTGGAAGATGGCTTTTGGTTTTCATCTAGGAGTAATTCGCCTAATTCAGCAAATTGACGGATGTTTTGATCTAGCAAGCGTTGGTATGCCGTCTGCAATGACAATGATTGTGGTCCTTTAACGTACCACTTCACTTGGGTCAACTTAACGTAAGCAACCATTAAGTTAGATAAAATGTGATTCGTCATTGCGCCCGCTGTTGGAACATGGTGGTCAATGTCACTCTGTTTTAATTCCGCTGCGTATTGTTCGTCGATCGTTAGTTCACTCATCGTTTATTCCTCCTACTTAACCTTGACGTTTTCAACTTCGTAACCAAGTCCGGTAACAACTTGTGCCAAATCATCGGCATTCGTCACTTCGGGATCAAAGTTAGCCTTGACCTTACTGGCATTGAATAGCACCTTAACATTCTCAACGCCGTCATGGTTAGCAACGGCCTTTTCGATCTTGGTCATGCATGATGGGCAAGTCAACGTTCCTAATTGCATAATAATTTTCATAATCAATTACCTCCGTGTCGTTCATTTGATGGTTCTATCATAACCGGATTTGATTGATCAGAACTTGACGGCCGTCAAGAAATTCAAAAAAGTTTTACGCTACAATATAGTTATTAAAACAGCAGGAAATTTAAAACGTCAAACCCTATCTACCAAGCAAAATCTGTTATAGTTAGTGTGAATTTATTCAGGAGGTGGGCCTTATGGCAGAACATGAATGTGTACAGTTAGTCCCAATTTTTAGCGAACTCGGTAGTGAACAATTAGACACCATCGAATCGATCGTTCGTCACCACCACTATCCAGCCGGTAGCACTTTATTTGGCGCTGATGATCCACTGGATTCACTGATGATTGTTGCCAATGGACAGGTTAAAGTCTATCAGCTAGCCGCCAATGGTCGCGAACAGTTACTATACCTATTACAAACTGGTGATATCGATGGCGAAGCTGCCTTGTTCGAAAATCAACGGCGGACCTCATTCGGCGAAGCCTTAGTGCCAACGGATGTTTGCAGCATTCGCCGCTCAGATTTTCAGGACTTGATGCAAAAATATCCAAGTATCAGCATCAATGTCTTAAACGTCTTTGGTAAACGTCTCAGTCAGCTGGAACGTCAAACAACCAGCACGGCCACTGAATCCGTCGAAGCCCGTTTAGCGAACTATATCACTGAAACAGCGGCAGCGCTCAAAACCGACACGTTTAAACTGCCATTAAAGAAAAAGGATCTGGCGACGTTCCTCGGTACCACCCCTGAAAGCATCAGCCGTAAACTCGCATTGTTCGAGCATCAAGGTCTAATTACGCAAAAGCCTGGCAAAGTCATCGAAATTAACGATGTCGATCAGTTATTATTAACTGAATAATGACTAATAATTAAATTACCCTTAATTCCCCGAATAACTAATGGTTCCACCGTTAGTCGTCCGGGGGATTTTCTATCAAGCATTGTCGACAGCCATCACGACCTTAAACAGTGATTTACAAGCATTAACGATTCACCCATACCAATAATTTGGAAGTAATTTTGGCTTCTATAATTAATATTCACTGTCTGATTGCCATTGATTCGGAACTATTAAGATGATTAGTATCATTTTTTGCTAAGTCAGTGCCTGATGATACCACTCAGAATAATCTAAGGTATAATTAACCTAGTATTAGAAAATTTATTAGGGAGTGGATTTAATGGCAACCATTAATCAAGCAGCAGTAAAACAAGATCTCTACGACGCCGTCAACGGTGAGTGGCTTAAAACCGCCGTCATTCCGGATGACCATGCTTCAACCGGGGGCTTTATGGACTTAGTTGATGCCATTGAAAAAACATTAATGCATGATTTTGATGCAATGGCTGCAGGGAGCGTTGATCCTGATAATCCGCAGCTGGCAGAATTCATCAAGTTTTACCGTTTAGCTAAAGATTTCGAACAGCGTAATGCCAACGGTGCAGCACCAATCCTACCGTGCCTCAAGCAAATTGATAGTTTAAGCGACTTTGCTGACTTACAACAACGGATGCCCGATTGGATCTACGACGGCCTCCCACTACCATTCAGCTTGGATGTCGATGCTGATATGAAGAACACTAAGGTCAACGCCCTATTTGCCCAAGCACCTGGCACCATCCTGCCCGACAAGACGTACTATGACGAAGGCAACCAATCCGGCCCTAAGTTACTAGCCATTTACGCTAAAATGATGATCGCGCTGTTACAAAAAACCGGTTATGATGCGGATGAAGCTCAAAAAATCGTCGATGACACCTTGCAATTTGACCGCTTGATCGTCCCATGGGTCAAGTCTGCTGAAGAATCTGCTGATTACAGTAAGATGTATAACCCCCGCAAATTTAACGATTTCGTCAATACTAGTCGTTACTTAGACTTAGCAGCCATTACCTATTCAGTCATTGATGGTAATCCTGATCAAGTTATCTTGCCAGAACCTGCCTTCTTTGATCACTTCAACGAAGTAGTCAATCCCGACAATTTTGGTCTAATGAAGAATTGGATGAAGGCCAAGTTAGTCCAACGTTACAGTGGCTACCTCAGTGATGACATGCGGGTCTTAGCAACAACTTACTCTCGGGCATTATCTGGGCAAAAGGAACCCCGGAACCAAGCTAAAAGTGCCTACTATCTAGCTACCGGGACCTTCGATCAGGTCGTTGGCCTCTATTATGGTCACAAATATTTTGGTGAAGCCGCTAAAGCGGATGTCCACCAGATGGTTGAAAAAATGATTGCGGTTTACAAACGACGCTTGCAAGCGAACACTTGGCTCAGTGCAGATACCCGGACCAAAGCGATTACTAAGCTTGACAAACTCGGCATTCAAGTGGGCTACCCTGATAAATTAGAAACGATTTACACAAAATTCAAAACCCATACACCAGAACAAGGCGGTAACGTTTTAAGTAACGTGCTGCACTTTAACCGTTTAGCTCGCCAAGACATGTTCTCTAAGTGGGGCAAAGCCACTGATCGGACCCGCTGGGAAATGAGTGCGGACACCGTTAACGCCTACTATCATCCATTTATGAACATCATTGTCTTTCCAGCCGCTATTTTACAAGCCCCATTCTACAGCCTAGAACAGCCTTCCAGCGCCAACTATGGTGGTATTGGTGCCGTTATCGCTCATGAAATCTCCCACGCTTTTGATAATAATGGCGCCTTATTCGATGAGTTCGGCAATCTACACAACTGGTGGACTGAGGAAGACTCCGCACACTTCAAGGAGCTCGCCAAGTCAATGATTAGTGAATTTGACGGCCTTGATTTTGCTGGTGCGAAAGTTAATGGTACGCTAACCGTGTCCGAAAACATCGCTGATGCTGGCGGCCTAAGTTGTGCGGAAGAAGCTGCTAAAGGCGAAGATGATGTTGATCTGAGTGCCTTCTTTACCAACTGGGCAATGGTGTGGCGGATGAAAGCCACGACCGAATACATGCAACTCTTGCTTTCAATCGATGTGCACGCCCCTGCTAAACTGCGTGCCAACGTTCAGCCTAAGAACTTGGATGACTTCTACACTACATTTGACATTCAACCTGACGATGCTATGTATTTAGCACCGGATAAGCGGGTCAAAATTTGGTAAGCTTGCTTGATTAACAACATGTAAAAAGACTGGCTAGCAGAGTTGTCAAAAACTCGCTAGCCAGTTTTCTTATTTTCATCAGAGCACCATCAGCGCAAGTTAGCGTCAGTTATATTACAATAGTATCAAGTGTTTTTACGTCGGCTTTAAAGGAGAAAATATGTCACAATTTGAAAAATACCACCCAATTCTAACCCCCCACTACACGTTCGACTGGTTGACCAAGGCTCGGGTCATTGACGTTTTTGATCTATATCAAGCAAAGACCCCCACAGCGACCATGGAAGCAACGGCCACGCAGATCAACCACATCATGCGTGAAATCTTTCATGATCGGCAACTTGTCTGGGGCGTGATTGATCGCACCACTAATAAATTTGTTGGTCAGGTTGGCTTTGCACCCATTGACACTGCCAAGCATACGGGAACACTCATCATTAATCTCAGGCCAGCTTATCAGCAAACGACTACACTAACTGAGATTTTGGAACGATTAGTGGCATTTGGAACCGTTGAATTAAAGTTACAGCAACTCACTTTAAACCTGCCACAACAAAGTCCGCTCATAGAGAAGGTTTTACATAACTTGAACTTTGTCACTCATGATCATCTAACGTTTAACTATCAGCAATAAGCAAATGAGACTGCACCGTAAGTCTCTATACAAGCAAATAGGACGAGCAACCGAAAATTGGTTACTCGTCCTATTTGAAATTATTTATTCAGTTACTGCTTCAGCTGCATGCGCAATCGCTGCTTGGCCTAGCAAGTTCAGATAGTTAAATGGCCGGTCGTAAATTGGTTGGAAGAACATATCTACAAAACCAAGGTCGTCAATTGTATTATGATTTTGAATCATCACGGAAATGACATTAGCTGATTGTGAAACGTCATGTTCACTCATAAATTGAGCGCCTAAAATTTCACGAGTCTCTGGATTGTAAACCAATTGCATCAAAACTGGTTTGGTCGTTGGCATAAATTCAGGCCGATAGTTATCCTCAAAGGTCACAGCCGCTGCTGGCACCTTCTCATCCTGAGCATGTTCTAAGGTCATTCCAGAAGACACGATCGTCTGACCAAACAACATTAAGCCAGAAGTGGACTGAGTTCCCATGTATTTACGAGTTGGCTTAAAGATATTTAAACCAACTAATGTCCCTTGACGAACCGCATTGGTAGCTAGCGGAATATAAGCATCCTTTTGAGTTGGGTTGTAATGAACGGCTACTGAATCACCAGCACCGTAGATATCAGGATCAGAAGTTTGCATGTAGTCATTGGTCTTAATTGAACCATTGGTGTTCATGTCAACCTTACCTTTCAACAAACCAGTATTCGGCCGGAACCCAACACACAGAATGGCCATATCAGCAGTATAACTCCCCTTATCAGTCTTAACAGTCACTTCTTTACCATCATCGCTAAAGCCTTGGACCATTTGATTTAGAGCCATCTTAATTCCATGATCAACAAAGTTTTGTTCAACGCGGTCGGTAAATTCTTTGTCTAAATATTTATTTAAAATTCGTGGTAAGCCATCAATCAAAGTCACTTCTTTGCCTTGCTTTTGGTAGGCTTCCACTAGTTCAGTTCCAATGTAGCCCCCGCCAATAACGATGACCCGCTTAGCAGGCTTGGCCGCTTCCCATAAATTTTGGGCATGCGTCCAATTCTTACAAAGATAAACATTTGGGCTATCAATGCCATCAATTGGTGGAATAACTGGCCACGAACCAGTTGTAACGACTAATTTATCATAATGATCCGTCTTAGATTCGCCAGTCTTCAAATCAGTAACGGTGATTTCATGGTTTTCAGTATCAACATCGGTTACATCATGTTGCATATGAACAGTCGCACCTAACTCAGCTAACTGTTCAGGACTAGAATAAAACAGACCTTTAGGATCGGCAACTTGGCCACCGAGGTACAGGGCAATCCCACAGGATAAGAACGAAACATTGTCATTTCTCTCATAAATCGTTACTTCAGTATCTGGGTTTGACGCTAAAATCTGATTAACGGCAGCAGTGCCAGCATGGGTACAACCAATTACGATAACTTTCATATTTAAACGCGCTCCTTAAATGTGTTTATATTCACAATCATACTTGTGCAACATGTATTTGGTAACAATTACATTGTACTAAACTAAAAAGAAAACGCAACCAAAAACACGTTAAAAGTCACCTTTTTTCATTAATCATTCGATAATTAAACGCCTTGATTACAGCATTTATAAGCCGTCAACCCATTTCGACGTTTAGTTAACTAAGGTCATCAATAAGTCGACTGGCAGCTAAGTACTAATCTAACTTTCATCAAAAAAAAGCTCTCACAAGCATTCACTTGCAAGAGCCATTCTTACTCTTCTCAATACCAACCAGCTAGCACTACTTAGGTGCATCCGTTAATGTCCACGTAATATCGCCAGTATAAGAACCAGGCGTAGCACCCGCATTACTTTGATACAAAATACCAGACTTACTTGTCCAAGTGGCCAAAACATCATAATCATCATTATCACTAGTAGTTGTGTGACTATCAATTATAGTACCGACCGAATTAAGCGTAGTTGTTTTGTCACCTTGACGAAAGATCACATCGCCAGATAGCGTTTTGCCACCAGCCGTTTTAAAATTAGTCGCACTAGCTTGTAATTGCCAGTTGGAACCTTTTCCACGATTATCACGAACGACCAGTTGCCAATCATCTTCTCGATCCGTTGTTTTAGCTGAACCGTCTAACATTATTGACTTAAAGGTACTATTCGCAGCCACCGACTTAAACCCTAGCTTCCCCCCGGTAACGGTGATCTTAGCTGTTCCAACCGGCGATTCATTTTCATACGGATCTGAGGCCCAAATTTCAAGCCTGTTATCATCGCCAACATGTAATTGGTCCGCCTTAATCTTGTAATAGAAATACCCTTGTTCATCATCATTGGACATTTGAACCGCCGGCATTTCTTTGCCATTGACCGTTGGATATAGCGTCACTTGGTCATTTGACAATTGTTCCGAATCTTCAGCAAATACAATTCCTTTAATCGTGACATCATCACCATTATCCACCGTATATGGATTATTGAGGATTAAAATGCCAATCGGCTGATCAACAGTAATTGTGTAATTCGGTGCTTCGGTCATTGTTTCGAAAATTTTGTTCTTAAACGTTGCTGTTGTAACCGTTGTTTCCTCGTTGACTACTACATTATCGGCAGTTCCACTAAGCGTAATCGTTGCCGTTGCTTGGCTAGCTGATAATGCTTTGTCTAGTGTGTAATCCACTTTGGTAGCATCAGCTGTCGGGGCTGTTAACGTTTGTTCACTACCATCCGCGTATGTCACCTTAGCACTGTTAAAGGTGATGTGCTTTGGCAAGTTCAGTTCAGCAGTAATGTTATCCCAATCAAGTTGTCCACCTTTATAGGTCAGCTGATAATCATATTGAACCTTGCGTTTGGCCTTAACTTGGCTACCTGTCGTGACCTCGCGATTCTTAGTTTTGTCCGTTACCTTAACGGCCGCCTGAGCATCAACTAGATTCGGTGCACTTTCAATTACAACCATATTGTTACCAGTATTACTACCAGTGGCTCCCATGAACCCCCAACGAACCAAGCCATCACTACTATTAAATTGGCTAGTATCAAGGCCCACACTCTGAGTAACGCCGCTACCCGTTGCTGATCCATCGGGATTGAGGTCATCAAACGTGTACGTCATCGTTTTGCCGGCTGCTTCCCACTTCATAACTAAATGATGCCACTTACTATTCCCTAACGTCACATTAGTCATTAAATTACCATGATTCTGCGTAAAGTAATACCGTGTTGTCCAAATCAACCCAGTTAAATCCCAACTTCTAACTGATTGATTAATATACTGGCTAGCTGCACCTGGATAGCCAGTCGCAATATGTTGCTTCTTAATCCCATTATCAAATGCATCACCCTTACCAGCATCACTATAACCCGTTGATGTATTGGTATAGGTATCAAACTCTAAGGCCCAACTATTTTGGATTGCTGTTTTTGCAAATTCCTGTGTATCTTGTAATTTATTGTTGGTGTCAACGCCCCACACACCTAACGTTTCACCAATAATATTTGATGAACTGACCTTTGCCGAAGCTGATGTTCCACTAGGGTCATTTTGTAAGACAAAGGCCATTCCATCACCGGCCTTGCTAGTACTAGTAGATGTTCCCAAATACACCCACATTTTAAAGGTGGCATCTTTATTTAAATCAAACCGGTTGGCATCATTGGACCAAAAACCACCTAATTGTTTCTTACCATTAATAATTTGAACAGCCTGAGTATTTGGCGAGCTCACATTGGTCACGTTAGCAATGCTCGCACTGTTAGTGGCCCCACCACTAAATGTCGCTGGTAACGTAAAGAGTTTGTCCAACTGATTCAAGCCAGATGGTGCCGTTGCCAACGACGCTTCGTCAGCGGCCTGAATGTGGGCGGTCCCGGCCCATAACCCCGTTAATGCCATTATTACAACCAGTATTTGTTTCGGTCCCTTCCACATGTTGAAAACTCCTCTCGCTAGTTAATCCTGACGACGGCGATTTTTCAGCAGCAACCAGATAATTGCAGCCAGCAAGCCAATGATGACGATACCTAACGCAACAAACCACCAGAAATAGTCTGCTTGTTTTTCCGTAACAGCCGTATCGTTTAATGTCTCAGCTTCTTTGTTCGTAATTGTAAAGTTCTTGGTGAACTGCCATTTACCCTTATCGGCGGTTGCCGTCAAGTGTAACGTGTATTTGCCAGGCTTTAGTTGCTGAGTGCCATCACCAATGGCAAAATCGAAATTACTATTAGGGGCCATTGACATATTCTCTTTAGTTGCTGTCAAAACCTTTTTGGATGAACCAACCTTCGTCACGTAACTCTTAATTTTTAGTCCATGCATGATAACCGGCTGGGTATTTTGTAAATTAGCCGTCACGTAATTACGATAATTACGTTGTTTAGCTTTAACTTGATGTAACTTCATATCAGGTTTAATATTCGCCGGGTCTGACTCTTGCAACTGTAAGCCGATCACATAAGCATATTGATTATTGATAGCCATCCCACTACTGGACTGCTTGGCCTCAGTACTTAATTCCTGAACGATATTAATCCCACCAAGCGCAATTCCCTTAAACGTCTTTTTTGGAACTGTTAATTTAACCGTCACCTTTTTAGTCGTTTTAGCGGGCACCGCCACCGTCTGAACATCAGACAATGCCGTTTTAATGTTGAACTTCAATGAGCGATCCGCTTTTGCCTTAGCTTGACTATAATCAATAATTCCATTCTCATTTGTCACTGCTAGATTGGGTGAAACCGTATACCGATGTTCTTTGCTATCATTATTTTTAATATTTAACGTTAAGTTTTGTGTTTGTCCCGGCGTGACTTTTAAATCAAAATATGATACTTTTTGATTGATTTGGTTATCAGGTAGATTAGCCTGAACCGTATAATTTAAATCATCGGCCTTGGCAGTCATCATCACCCCGGCCATAGTCATACCCACTACTGCTAATAACTGCCAAAATATTTTTTTCATATGCTTTACCCTTCCTTTCCTCAACGGTAAGTAACGTGCTATGTATGATTGAAGCTGCCATTCTTACGAGTAGCAGCTTCAATCAAACCATTCAACTAGGAGTATTCATCAACGACCAAGCTAGTGTGCCCGTATAATCGCCGGCAGTCAGTTGGCGATCATAAATCTGAAGTTGCGTTAGTTCACGACCCCGATTCAAAACCACTAACCAAGTTCCTAGACCAGTATTGGCTTTAGCGGTCACCACATTGTTAGCAATCCCGGCAACTAGTTCATCAGTATTAACAACACTAGGTGCTGTACTAACGTTCCCAGCCCCCGGCCGTAATTGAATGGTCCCCAACTTCAAAGACGTCGTTAATGTCTGCTGGCTACTTTGTAACGGGCTGGGGGTTACTTGCAAAGCCCAACCAGCTGCCGATGCGCGCCGATCTGTTATTTGAATCATCGCCCGTTCATTTTGAGCCGTCGTACTGACCGGACCACCGGCAGTCGTAATCGCATTAAATCTAAGATTACTAATAAAATCAATGGTTAAGTTGCCCTGCGAACCCGTACCGGCTACGTTGCCGCCATCAACCGAATCACCAGGATATGGTTTGCTAGGATCATCAGGATCAACCGGAGAAACGGCATTGTCATCATCCGAAGGCGTCAACTTTACTTGCACCTGTGACTGTGTCGTTGCAGCGTGTGTTACCGTCATCCAGCGCCAATTGCTAATGATGAGACAACTGGCTGCCGTCATTAGTAACCGTCCCGTTACCAACAATCCTATTTTCATCGGTCACACCTCAGTTTTCCTCTGACGCATTAATCTGATTAGATTAACTAGGGGCGTTGCCTAATGTCCATGTCAAGGTTGACTTGTATGCGCCAGCCGCGTTACCAGCAGGAATCAAGAGAGAAACTTTGTCGGTCGCATACTTACTAGTAAACTTACCGATCCCTTCGTTAGCCGCAGCGGCCATGATGGCTTGGTTACTTTCATTAATAGTCACTTCATTAGTAGTTGCTTTTGACTGGTTACCAGTATCATCAGCTATGGCATCGACTTTAGCGAAGGTTAACGCAGCACCCCGTAGTTCACGATCACCATCCAAGAATTTCGTTCCTTGAACTTGCACTGACCAACCGTCAGTATTCCCAGGATTGGTTACTTTTAAGTCATTAGTCACAGTGGTAGCGTTATAAGACTTACTGTCATTAATTATTTGCTGCGTTCCAAAGTCAACGGCCGGTGTTTCATCTAAGGTAATATCTTTGTTTTCTGGATCTTGCTCCAAAGTAACTGTCGCTTCGGTCGTTTTATCGGCCGCTTGCCCTACTAGTGGGAATCCTGCCATTAGTGTCATGCCTGCAACGAGTGTTCCGATATACTTTTTCATTTTGGTTGCTCCTTTATTGTTTGACGGTTGCGCCACCAGATTAGAATCAATAACGTTAGCAAACTAAGTCCACATATGCCAATACCGACCAGAAGCCACTGCTGGGTTTCATTCATTTGTGGCAACACACTTTTTAGTGGACCCCCGATTGTATCGGCCGCTGCATTTGAATTAGACGTGATCGTTAAATGGTAAGTACCAGCTTGTGTATCAGCAGCTACTGGTAACCCGATTATCCGACTAATCCCAAAGGTTAAAAATCCGCTTGTCCAAGTAATATAACCACGTCCTTTCCAGAAATGGACTTGAGCTTATCTTCAGTTATTAAGCCTTGCTACTAATAGTGAATCGTTGTGAGTAACCCTATCAGCAACGAAAATATATCATGCTTTTGGAATCGCTGTCAATTGATGACGCCCCTTAACTGTTAATTAAAATCGCTATTTTAACAGACTTATGAGCTATTTTTAATATTATAGCTAATACAAATATTTTTATATAAACTACCTCAATCAGTTTAACGATGAGCTTTCTCGCAGTTAACAACTATCGGATTATGGCCAAATGGTTGTCGTATTCAACTAAATAAGCCATCAACATTATATTATCATTAAACTTCAATGAGGGTTAATATTAGCTAAAAGCATTAATAACTATAAATATTAAATTGCTATATAAAACTGGAATATCACTGTAACAACGGGAATTTATATTAATTCCTCTTTATTTTATAAAATTCTGTAATCGATTTAATACTGATATTTTTTTACCGGTTTCAAAACTTTAAAATTCCAACTAATTAAAATCAGCTTTCAAAACAGTAACAGTTTCCTAATCAAATCAGTTTATCCGTTAATATGCATTTACTAAGGGTTGCATTACGCTATGGTATACTTGAAGTACTCATTTTAACCAGAAAGGCGGTTCTGATTTTGCCCGCTAAAAAAACATTCCAAGATGATCAGGTTATCGAAAAAATAATGCATTTATTTTGGCAACAAGGTTATTATCACACGTCCATGGACGAAATTGTAACGGTTAGTGGTGTCAAAAAACAAAGCTTATATAACGCCATTGGGGATAAACACACCCTTTATTTGCGTAGCCTCCAACGATATCACCAACAAACTTTAATGCGCTGCACGCAAGCCATGCAGCATTTAGAACAAGATGGCGCTGCACCTCTGACCATTCTCAGTATGCTATTCAGTCGTGATCTAACGGCGACCGACCAACCAGCAGGTGACCTTATGGCCAACGCGGTCGCAGAGTTCGGCACTACTGATGCTGATGTTCAACGAGCGACCAACTGGTTTTATGATGATTACCTGACCTTAATGGCTGCGGTCATCTTAAAAGGTCAAGCTAACGAGCAAATCACTGATGAACAATCCAGCATGAGCCTAGCACAATCATTACTAGAAGCACGGATTGGCTTACAAACACGCCTCCGTCAAGGTAGCCAGCCTAACATTCAACAACGTCAACAAGCTTGGCTAAACTTTTTAGCTCGACACTAATGACATCACTTAAATCATAAAAATAAGCGGGTTTCTCCAGAACCATGGAGCAACCCGCTTATTTTTATTTGACTTGAATTTCAAGCATGACCGACCGACTTTACAAATACTTTTGTACCAACCATTTTTGCGCCGCGCCAGTGAGATGACTACCATAGTGTTGCCGCAAATGCTGAACGCCCGCATAGTGTTCAAACTCAAACGGGCTAGTCAACAATTCACTGGCTAACAATGCTTTCGCAAACCGTAAATCGTCAATGGTAATTTGCTGCCGATAAGCCAGTTCTTCATCCGCCATGATCCGTTGCCATTGATCCGTTAAAATCGCACTAGCCCGTTGATAGCGTCGATCATGGGTCAATAACGATTGCATATCGTCCGGTTTAAGTGGCATGCCCATATTGTTCATCTCCTAAATTCAAATTAATCACGCGACCGACAATCGGTCGGACAGATAGCTGGTCATTCGTTCGGGATAAAAGCCAAATCACGTTCGTAAATCGATGCGTATCAATATGGCGCTCGCCCCGGCCATCCGTCAAAATCACCACTAAGGTCGTCGCATTAGTCTTATGTTGCGCTGCTAAATCATCAAAGATACTTTGATAAATCGTTCCACCACCACCACGACGCGTAAACCGAATATGCTGTGGGAGCGTCACTTGATAAGTTTGTCCAGGTTGCACGATCGCATCAAATGGCTTGACGGTAATTGTCGTTGAGCACATCCGGGTTAAGGCCGCCACCTGAGCCAGTAATTGTTGGAGCGTCGCATCACTAATAGAGCCTGAATTATCCACATAAACTTGCAAATCTAGCCGCGTATCCCCAATCTGTCCAGGCAATTCCATCCGGGCTGGCTGACGCCGATTGAAACGTGCATGTGACGGCTTCTTGCCACTGGGAATTCGTCCAAGCCCCCGTACCAATAATTGACGCCAATCAATTTGTGCTGGCTGCGCAATTACGGCTAACTGGGATTGGACATTTCCTGCTACTAAACCGCGGCCAGCCTCATTAGTTTGCTGCCAAGCTTCCTTCGCCAACTGTTGCAAGCGAGCCGTTGCCAAATTGGGATTCGTTAATTGCCCTGGGGCCGACCAACTACCTGAATCGTCAATCAATCCCGTTATCATTTGCTGGTCGCGCCCTTGAGTAAGCCGTCGTTGCGGCTTATTCGACGTTGACTGCGGTGTCGTCTGACCCGGTTGTTGACGCTGCTGTGAACGTGATTGTTGCTGTAATAATTTTAAATAACGGCCAGAATCCGCTCGCCGTGGCAATCTTTCTTTAACTAAGGACTGGATAGTCGCTAAACTGACCGCATCCTTAGGTAGTCCGTCGACATATTGATTAACGGCCAGATCAGTCGCTAGTGTTACCAAACGTGGCTGCTGTTTGACTTGTTCACGATAGCGTAATGGGTGTTGCCAAACAACGTGTAACGCCACGTGCTTTAAACCGGCCTGCAAATAATCAAAACGGGCAAATACTTGAGCAATCGCACTGGGCGCGTATTGCAAGACCAGATGGTTATCGAGCCAGGTCAATGCAAACGGTGTCGTTAACGTGGCATTCAATTGTCTTGGTAGGCGGGTCAATAGTTCACCATAAAACTGATCAGTTGCTAGTAATTCAATGATTGCCCGACTAACCATGGTCGCACCGCTTTGGGATAAATCAGCTGTAGGAGCCACCAACATCGCTTGCCGCCACTGTGCGTACTCATTGGCATTGTTAACCATAGCTGTTCACCACCCTTTTACTGATTTGACCAGCTCGCTACTTGCTGTAAGTATTGATATAAAGCCGTAACGTATGGGCTCTGTTTAGCCACATTCGCTGTATATAGTTGTTTTAATAAGTCCCGTTTATGGCCGATCTGTTGAACCAATGCGAACTGACCATCCTGACTAAGCGTTTGTAGTAATTGCATAAAGCGGCCAGCATGCTGGTCATCCGTCAACGGATACGTTGTAGTTAATGCCAAACAACTAGCCAAGACTGTTCGCTTTTGAATCTCATTCATGGCTGTAAATTGCTTGAGAATAGGTGCCGGCACCACTGATCCCACAGGTTGACTGTCATAAATCATTGCTGGTGTTAGATGAATCGCCTGTTGTTCCAAGAATCGCTCGAACACGAGTCCTAGTTCGGTCCCAACATCACCTTGAAAGATATCCAACGCCACAGTTGTCTGTTGATCCGCAGGCAGTTGTTCGATTTCATATAGATTGGCCGAAACACGCGCCCACGCACGTGGTGTTGCTGTTAAATCAGCTTGCATATCAGCTTGATTGAGTCGCGTCACGTCTTCACTAATGAACTGCTGGACTAGTGGATGAATGTTCGGTCGATCCATGCGTTCATCAAGTTGTTGTGCCCAAGCAAGCCAATCCGCCACATCAGCCCGCATAACTAGGCGCACGGTTCGATCTTTAATAGCCGCATCGCCGGCAGTCACACCATAGGTACTATTTTCGAATCCAGTCATACTAGCATCAGGATTTTCAGCAATGATCAATTGTACTTGCTCTGGTAATTTCAAAGTATTGATTGTCCGTTGCAATACTAAATTCATCAATTCACTTTGAACAGCTTGTGTCCCACGATTAAATTCATCTAGGAACCATAAAATCGGTTGCTTAGGATGCTGCTCAGCATACTGGATAATTTCAATTAATGTATGCGCGTAACCAAATTGAACGTCCGCTAACTGACCATAGCGTTTCGTCTGAATAAATGAATCGCTAGTCAATGGCGGGACCGGAATCGCTAAGTCCCCCTTTTCGGATAAACTAACGACCGTCGTATATAATTGGGCGCCCATCTGTTTCGCCACTTCGGCAACTAAGGCCGACTTTCCAATGCCGGCTTCCCCGACAATATTCGGCACATTGCCAGCTTTTAAAACAACTGGAACCGCCGTCAACAAAGCTTGATATGATAACGCCATTAATTAAACCTTCCTTCACTGTTTCACGTGAAACAAAATTGATTCGTTTTCAAAAACATCAACTTACTTACCCTAACCATTATAGAACAGAATTCATGATTAACCGCAATTCACGTTTGCCACAACGTTAGGCTACTCGCCAATCATGCCACCCCCTAGCAATAGTCACCCCTTGAACACAATTTTTTTATTAAATAAAATATGATCCGCTTTCAATCGTTTTAAAACGCTTATATGGCAGCATTTATAACGGTAATCATCAATTAAAATAATTATAAAATTCTTATGAGAAACATTCACAAATCAAGCAAATTCCGCTGTTTTTCCAGTCAGGTATTGTAAAATAGGTTAAGTTAGCAATTATTCAAAAGGGAGTGTGCAACTATGCGCAAGTATCTCGCCGAATTTCTCGGCACATTTATGTTAGTTTTCTTGGGGACTGCAACCGTCGTGATTGCTAAGGGTGACGTCCTCGCTATTGGGTTAGCCTTCGGGTTAGCAATTACCGTTTCCGCCTATGCCTTTGGTGGTATTTCAGGTGGCCACTTTAACCCCGCCGTAACGACGGCGATGTTAATCAACCGTCGCATCGATGCCGCCGATGCTATTGGCTACATCATTGCTCAAATCGTTGGGGCCATCGTTGCTTCCGCAGCGGTTAAGTCATTTGTGAGTGCGTTAGGCCTATCCGCAACGTCGCTTGGTCAAACTGATTTTCCAAAAATCAGCAGTGGCATGGCCTTCTTTGTCGAAGCGTTAGTCACGTTCTTGTTCTTAATGGTTATTTTGAACGTCACTAGTAGCGACCACGGTAATGCAGACTTTGCCGGCTTAACGATTGGGGTTACCTTGGCATTTCTAATCATTGTCGCCCTCAACTTAACGGGTGGTTCGTTGAACCCAGCCCGTTCGATTGGTCCCGCTATCTTTGCCGGTGGTAGTGCTTTATCACACCTCTGGGTCTACATCTTAGCACCAGAAGTCGGCGCGATTTTGGCTGCATTCTGTGCCCGGGTTATGGGTTCAGAAGACTAACTAACAATAATAGTTGCTCTATCAATTTAATAACGATGCATGGTAACAAAAACAGCGCTACGGTGATGATTTTATGGCTTGGAATCATCACCGTAGCGCTGTTTTTCATGTGCTCAATACTTACTTGGCCACATAGCAGCCCTGCTGTTACTTGTTAAACTTTCCGAGACAACTCGATGTAAAAACATGACCAAGTTTGCCAACCTGAACCGTTAGCTAACGGTCATTTTCGCCGCCAATGCGTGTACCAAGAATGGAGCGTTCCAATCAATAGTCCAATAATGACGACGACCGCTGAAACGTAGCCAAAGATGCCAATATTCGTAATCCAACTATTATCAGGATGGCTCTGAACTAGTAGTGACGATCCGACAATCAAAGCTGCCAAAATAACGGACAGCACGACCTTATTGACCATCGAATCAATGCGATCAATAAACATTTTCCGGTGTGCAAAGACAAGGTTAACCCGCGTCTGACCATTTTCAAACGTGTCCAGGGCCGACAACAAGCGTGATGGAATCTTCGGTGTATCACGCAAACTTTGAAGACTGGCCAACATTCCATCTTCCAGTTCGTTGCGCCAATTAAAATTCTCGCGAATATACTTACGAGCAAACGGTCGCGCCACATCCATCATTGATAGCGTTGGATCAAGCGTCTCCACAATTCCTTCAATCGTTCCAAAGGCTTTACCCAACATGGTAACCGCCGGATTCATTTGAATATTATTACTCCGACAGACCTTGACCATTTCAAACAATAAGCCTTGAAAATCAATGTCACCAAGCCCCGAATTATAATACTGACTTAAGAATGGCGCTAGCTCACTAAAGAACGCTTCTTCATCAACCATTCCGGTCCGATTAGAAATCGCTAAGATAGCTTTACCAACTTGGTGTGTATCTTCAGTTGTCACTGCCACCACTACATTGGCAATACCCGCCATCAAAGCTGGGCTAATTTCACCCATCATACCAAAATCTAAATACACTAAGCGATATGGTGGTAACTGTCGCTTACCAATCTTCCCGCCATGCTTAGGAACTGTATCACGATACCCAATATCATCTGGCTGCAACTCCCGCAACAAGATATTACCTGGATGGGGGTCGGCATGGAAAAAGCCATCTTCAAAAACTTGTTTCAAAAAGTTCTGCACTAAGACGTGGGCTAAATAGCGACGTTCTTCATCGTACTGATGATCCCCCGCTTCATCGGCCGCAAGCATTTGCGCCATAAAATGTTGAATCGTCGTTCCCGGCATATACTGGTTAACGAGTACTTTTTGCGTACTATACTTCGCATAAACCCGAGGGACCCGGATAATATCATCCGCATTATTTAATCGATAAAATCGCGAACCATTCTTCACTTCAATGCTAGTATCCAATTCATTGAATAGCGATCGCTTAATTTCACCAACCATCTCTTGCAAATCAACAACCGATGATTCAGGGATATAACGTAACAGTGGTAATGCTCGCTCAAATAACGAAATATCTAACGCCACCTCAGCATCAATTCCTGGGTGCTGGACCTTCACGACGACTTTTTGTCCATTTAACAGCGTGGCATGGTGCGTCTGGCCCATCGACGCTGATGCAAATGGTTGTTCGTCAAATTGAGCGAACATCTCGTTGATTGGTTTACCCGTCTGCCGTTCAATGGTTTGCTTAACCACGCTAAAGTCATCAGCCCGGACATTATTCTGCAATTTTTTAAACTCGTTAGCAAATTCTGGCTTAACGATATCTGTACGTGAAGAAAGAATTTGACCAATTTTAATAAACGTCGGTCCAAGTTCTTCAAACGCCGCGCGCACTTGATCAGGATTCTTCTGACGTGCAAGATTGCTCAAAACGTTATAGCGCCGCAGGACACTGACAATCGTCCGAAAACGGGTATGGCGGTTCTGATTCACTTGCCATTGGGGCTTTTCCTCATTGTTGTTGGTCATCAGCGGACCCTCCTCACAAATTTCCTTATTACAGCTATTATCCATCTTTATTTAAGAATCCGCACTAGCTAACTAACTTTTTTTGAAAAAAGATTGACAAATGATCATCGTGGTTGTAAATTATAATCACATTAAAAATCGATTAACAAACACGTCGATGAACAAAGTAAACCTTCTGAAAATGCTTAGAGAGTGTCAGTTTGGTGCAATGACATCATGACCAGATCGTTGAAAATCAGTTCTGAGTGGCAGTGACGAGCTTCACGTTAGTTGCTGTTGGTTGCTCCCATTATTGAGCCGAAGTATCGCAAGTGGCCGGCCACTTGCCGTACTTATTGAGGTGATTCGTCGTAAGGCAGTCACAAAGCTAAGGTGGTAACACGTGTTCAAACGTCCTGGTTTCTGAGTCTAACTCAGAGATTAGGACGTTTTTTGGTTAATCGCAACTTTTATTTAATGATTATTGTCTCAATCAAATAAGGGAGTGCTGTTGATATGTTAAATCGAGTTCAAAAGCGAAACTTAACCAAACGTGATTACGTCACCTTAAGTTCCATGATTTTCGCCTTATTCTTCGGGGCTGGCAACCTCATTTTTCCGCTACACTTAGGCCAACTGGCGGGCAGCCATTGGGGCACTGCCGCAGTTGGTTTTCTAGTCACAGCGGTCTTATTACCCTTACTATCTGTTCTAGCCGTCTGTGTCACTAAGTCCAAGGGGGTTTATGACATTGGAAAGCCATTAGGTGCAACCTTCGCCGTTGTCTTTATGGTTCTCATTCACTTCACAATTGGCCCCTTCTTTGGGACACCACGGACGGCCACCGTTTCGTTCACCGTGGGTCTGGCACCGTTTTTCCCAGCAAAGTATCAATCACTCGCATTACTGCTGTTTTCCGCCGCATTTTTCGGACTCGCCTACTACTTGTCCGTTGAACAGAGCAAAATTATGGCGCGGGTCGGCAAATTATTAAATCCATTATTTTTGCTATTATTAGTCGCCATCTTCGCCGTAGCTTTCAGCAGTCCGCTAGCTCATGCCGGTAGCACCAGTGCAACTGCTGCCTATCAGACCGCAGGCTTTACCAATGGTTTCTTGCAAGGCTATAACACAATGGACGCCTTAGCTGGGCTGGCATTAGGTGTCACCATCGTTACTGCCGTTAATTTCATGGGCCAAACCGATCCCAATAAGGCCGCTTGGGTAACGGCTCGCGCCGGCTTCTTCTCGATGGCCTTCGAAGGCTTGATTTACGTGCTCTTAATCTTATTAGGTGCACAATCGTTAGGTCAATTCAAATTGTCCGATAACGGTGGGGTCGCCTTTGACCAAATCGTTAATCACTACATGGGTAGCGTCGGACAAGCCATTTTAGCCGTCTTGATCATTACCACTTGTTTGACCACCGCTATCGGGCTCGTCGCCGCCTTCGCTCAGGACTTCCATAAGCACTTCGGTTTCTTGAGTTACAAAGCCTGGTTAAGAATCACGTGCCTCGCCTCATTTTTAACTGCTAATGTGGGCTTAAATCAGATCATTGCCTGGTCCACCCCCGTCCTGATGTTCCTTTACCCGTTAGCCATGGCACTAATCTTCTTATCGATCCTTTCGCCACTCTTCCACAAGTCAAGTGTCGTCTATGTTTGGGTCGTCGTCTTCACCGTCGTTCCCGCCGTCTTTGACATGGTTGCCGCTTTCCCCGCCGTCGTTAGCCAAAGTACTTTCGGCCAAGCAATGGCGCATGTGCAAAGCTTCTTACCACTTGCCAGCAGCGGAATGGATTGGTTAGTCCCTGCGCTAGTTGGTGCCGTCTTTGGCGCTGGACACTATCTTCTGTTACAACGAACAAAAGCCAGCACTGGCATGGAAGTACCGATGAAACACTAACCGGTATCGTACTTTTCAAACAATTTAATGAATGCTAAATAAGCACTGCCCACTATTTTGTGAGCAGTGCTTATTTGATCACAACCAATCCTTATAAGTCATTGTTGATTATGCTGCCATGATTAATTTAGAGTCTCTAGTAACGAAAATAAAATGAATTATTCAACAGTCTTAGCGACTTTACACGCTATATCTAGTAGTCATGTTTAATTTGGATTCTCCTAAGCCCTAATCATGAACATCTTTCCAAAACTCTAAATCAGTTCACCAAGATATTCATCTAGTGCAACGTATTGTTCTGTCTTTCCTTCAGAATCATGACCCCATACTTATCAATTTGCACTGATTTCGTAACTTCTCGCTGTGTGAGCAGATCAAAGGATGGACGTCGAAAATTAACCATTTGTGCTTGTTCAGAAAAATTCATAACAAAGTGATAGGCATAATCCTCATTATAACGAGTTTGAACTGATACTACCGGATTGCTCAATTCGACAAAACTATTATCTAATTCAAGGCTTTGAATAATGTCATCATAAAAGTCTTCAATGAATTCCGTAGACAAGCGTGCACCAATATAATAGGCCGTTCCTTTACCATACTGATGCCGTGTAATTGCTGGTGTTCCAACATAGAAGTTGTCTGTGTAGTATCCCAGCACTGATGCGTTTTTAACTTTCATTATTTGATCATAATCGGTAGTTTCATACTCTTTTTGATTAAAACTAACATGGTAGTGCTCGCCTGGTAATAAAGTATCCAATTCTTTTGGCTCAATTCCAAAAATATCCTGTAGCGGTTTAGGCCAGCCACCTAAATTCACACGATCATTGCTATCAACCATGCCTGAAAAATAGCTAGATACCAATGTGCCACCACTTTGAACAAATTTTTGCAATTTTTTCATCGTATCTTGTCGTATTAAATAAAGCATCGGCGCAATTAACAAATCATATTGAGAAAACTCCATATTACTCGTTATAACATCGCACTCGATATCTTTTCGCCAAAAATTCGCATAATGTTTTTGAAGCATTTGTATTCCCAACCTAGTTGGTCGACCGAAACCACCACCACGATTCAAAGCCCAGTTGCTATCCCAATCAAAAATGATAGCAACTTTTACATGCTTAATAGCTCCTTTAATTTCTGAAATTTCTTTCAATTCTCGTCCATACTGCTGCACATCCTTAAACACACGACTGTTTGAACTACCATCATGTCCAATTACAGCACCATGATATTTTTCTGAATTCCCCTGCGCTTGTCTAATTTGGAAGTACAACGTACTATCTGATCCATGAGCAATCTGCTGAAACGAACTCAACCGATGCATGCCGGGTTGTTTGGCTTTATTATATTGCCCCCAGTTAACACAGCTTGGCGTTGACTCCATGATCAAAAACGGTCGTTGTTTTAAAGACCAAAATTGATCATGAATATATGCCGTCTTCATGGCAGTTTCTGCAGTAGTTTCATAGCGATTATGCCAGCTAGGATAACTATCCCAACTGATTATATCCAAAGACTTCGAGAATTTACCATAATCTAACCCCGTTAGCGGTGTATATTGACCTTCTTTTAAACTCTCAGCCATAAAATTGGTTGTTACAGGAATGTTGGGTGTTAATTTCTTTAAGGGCTGAACTTCATGTTGATAAAAATCAATCGTCATGTCGGACACAAACCGGTGCCAGTCTAAATCCATGCCATGAACTTTGCTATCACCCAATAAAGATGGAGGTAACAATTGTGCCCAGTCACTGTATAAGCCACTCCAGACACTCAAGCACCATGCATCATTTAAAGCGTCAAGTGTCTTGTACTTATGTTGCACCCACTCCCGCCATTTTATTTGACATAAAGGACAGTAACATTCCCCGGAGTATTCATTAGACACATGCCATAAAACAAGCGCTGGATTGTCTCCATACCTTTCTGCTAAGCGCGTATTGATTTCATGTACTTTTTCTCGATAAATAGGGGACGAATAGCAATGATTATGCCGGAAGCCATGGGTATGACGATGGCCTTCAGAATCAACTCGATTAACCTCAGGATATTTCTGACTCATCCATCGTGGTCTCCCACCACTTGGTGTTGCTAAAATCACATGTCCATTTCGCCTATTCATTTTGTCAAAAACATCATCCAGCCATGCAAAATCGTAAATACCCTCTTCCGGTTCAAGCCGTCCCCAAGCAAAAACACCAACAGTAACCGTGTTAATCTTCGACTGATCCATCAACTGATAATCCCGTTCCAAAATATCCGGTCGTTTTAACCACTGATCAGGATTGTAGTCACCACCATGTAAAAAGCCTTTAACCAGTTCTAACTTATTCATGCAACACACTCCTAGCTATTCAATACTGACAATGTGATATAGGTGAGCTTGAAAATCTCCATATAATTCTGCTGTATCGAGATTGACACCATTAAATTGATACGGTTGTCGTAATCCTAATTGCTGTAATATAGCACCGCTGACCTTTTCACCACCATCAATCTGATAAGTTAGGTTGGGCTTAACCATGGGTAACTTAACATAATTCAAAATACTAGCATTGGGGGTAGCCAGCTTTCGATAAAATCCAACAAAAATCTCTGTACTATCAGCATTTTCTACACTCCAAATCACTTCATTTGACTGAGGATCGATTGATCGTAGTTGTCTAAATCTCCCATTGACAAAAAGTTGACGATGACACTGATAGAATTCAATATTCTTCTTTATCTGTACCAATTCATCCAATGGTAAGTTGGAAATATCCAATTCATACCCTAATGGCCCAAAATCAGCCACCATTTGCCGAAAAGCAAGCGAAGTTTGTCTTCCTACCTGGTCATTAGGTACTGCTGAAACATGATTACTAAACGACGATAGGGGATATGCTAAGGTCGTTCCAGTCAATATCGATAATCGTTCGACTGCGTCACTATCATCACTTGGCCAAATTTGCGGGCTATAAAATAAGGTACCAAGGTCAAACCGGCCACCACCACCAGCACAACCTTCTATTAAGATATCTGGAAAGTCAGTTAGTATCAATTGATACAGCATATTGACGCCCTGGACATATCGATGGAAAAATTCAGTTTGTGGAATATTACACTTATTTAAGTATGGCGAATAAGCTTCCGTAATATTGCGATTCATATCCCACTTCATGTAATCTAGTTTAGTTGCTAATATGACTGGTTTAATTTGTTGATAAACCGATGTGACTACCTCAGGATTTGTGAAGTCCAATACGTACTGACCACGGCCAATCGACACAGACTTATAAGGGTGCCGCACAACCCAGTCTGGATGTTCTTTGTATAAACTGGTATCAGGCGATACCATCTCAGGTTCAAACCATAATCCCATTTGCAATCCCAACTCATGAATCTGCTTAGCAAATAGGTCAATTCCATGTGGGAATTTCTGCGGATCAACTCGCCAATCCCCTAATGAACTTCGATCATTGTTTCTATGACCGAACCAGCCATCATCAACAACAAAGCACTCCATTCCGATACGCTTAGCCTGGCGAGCCAGTGTTAAAAGCTTTTGCTCATCAAACTCATAGTAGGTTGCCTCCCAGTTATTGAACACAATCGGCCGCTCACTCTGACTCCAGCGACGATCAATTACATGTTTTTTTGTAAAGTTTGTAGATGCATCAATCAATCCATTAACTCCCTGGTTACTGTAATAAATCACTGCTTCAGGTGTTTTAAAACTCTCGTTCGCTTCCAATTTCCATCCAAAATAGGTTGGATTCAATCCAGTCATTAAACGTGTTTTGTGCCATTCATTTACTTCAACTTGACTTATAAAATTACCAGAATAGATTAAATTACTAGCATAGGCCTCTCCTTGGTTCAAGTTTTGGCTTCGTATTAGTGCAATAAAAGGGTTATGTTGATGTCCTGATGCACCTTTTAATGATTCTACCGAAACAGTTCCTTGCTCTAGGTTGTGAAATTTCACATGACGCTCTTTGAGCCACGCCCCAGATAGGTTAATCATTTGAAACTTATCATCGGGCAATTCCAGAGTAGCACTCATCATATTTTCAATATTAATCATCTTACCCGTACGATTTTTAATAGTTGTACTCCGCACCACGGCACTTTGATTATCAAAAATTGTAAAATGCTCAACCAACTCTAGACGATGTTCCACATCGATCAATTGTACATTTAATTGTGTCGCCTCTGAACTACCGATTGCGTAAGATTCAGGGCAATTTAAATTCCGTGGCTTATCTGACGTAATCGAATAATCAGCAAACTTAAAATCTAGATACCAAGGTTCCTGATTATAACTAATATCAATAGCACCCTTACGAAAATCCGAAGAACCATATACTGGATATTCTTGAGCCCGATCAGCAAGTGTAAAATTGCCAGTATCTGGTGAAAACTTGACAGTCCCAGCAGATTTACTATTCTGAGCCTTCAGATAATCCACATCCGCAATGGACAAGGGACCTAAGCTTTTTCCATAATATAAATGCCCTAATTGACCATTTTCCATAATCGTTAGCACATAGCTAACTTTACGATTATATAGATGAAAAGTCTGTCCATTGATTATTTCAAACATCTTATTTGTCGTGCTACTTACTATCATTTCAGTTATCCCTTTTCTGCTACTTTTAAACCATTCATTTAGTGTGTACAAGGAGCCCACAAACCAATGTTATGAGCTCCTTATACGAACGGTTTATTATTCGACACTTTGCGCTAAATCATCTAAATATCGCATCCGTTTTCTGACACCACGGTTATAAAAATACTTATACATCAAACCAAAAATCATAAAGTTCATTTGATTACGATTACTTTCAAACACATTTTGCTCTGAATAAACCAAGATTTTCGCTCCGGAACGTTCTGTATCAAATTTATACGTTTGAATAATTTTCCCTGAGGGCTGTTGTGTTTCCAACTGAAATGTATCATCTGCCTTCATAATATTCACTTTCATCGTATTTTGTGTGACTAATTGATGCATTTTTGTCTGTAAATTTGCCACTATTGTCGTTCCAGGTGTTAGAACTTGAATACTTTTATCCGTTCGTTGAAAATATTTTAATTGTTCTGAAATAAGCGTACGATATAACTCCGATTTTAGTGCTCGATAGCGATATTTATACGACAGCGTGTCAGTTTTCAATACCATCACTCTTCCCTATTCAGTTAAGTCATCAGGTGTAGGCTTTAATTCTTCCTGTACCCATTCACGATCCATGGCCTTCAAAAATGGAATCCAAATCAATGTCATCACAACGACATCTACTAATTGCAATATAGCCCCTGCGATAGACCCGGTACCTAACCATCCGGCTAAGAAAATTGGAGTCGTCCAAACAACTGTCGCACCAATCGGACGTGGTACTAATCCAATGGCAATCGCAAAGTAAGAAATGGTCGTTGAAACTAATGGCGCTAAAACCCATGGCACAAACAAGATTGGGTTTAAAACGATGGGCAGTCCATAAGTCATTGGTTCAGAAACATTAAAGATTGCAGGTGCGAAAACCATCTTCATCGTTTTCTTCATTCGGACTGATTTAGCTAAGAAAAACGCAAAAACAATTGCACATCCTAACTGCATCCCTTGATTAACAAAAACGCCCATGAAAGTCGTGTTAATAATATGTGGTAGATGCGTTGCACCAGCTTTATATGCTTCATAATTTTGAATCGCTAACGCACCCATAATTGGATCGATAATAGAGTTAACAAGTAACGTTCCATGGATACCAAACCACCAAAAAATTTGAGTTGCAGCAACCGCAATCAATACAGCCGGTAACGTACTACCTAGTCCCATCAGAGGCTGTTGTAAAATTTCATATACAAAGTCAACTGCATTGCCCCACTTAGTAAAAGTAAATGCGTAACGAATAATATTAAAGAATAGTAGTGGTGCTGCCCCTGGGATGATAGCGATAAATGACTCCGCAATCATCGGGGGAACTGAGCTCGGCATTTTTATCGTAATGTTGGCTGCACTGATTTTGCAATAAATTTCCGTTGAAATAATAGCAACGATAATCCCAACAAACATGCCTTGCGCACCTAATTTTGAAATTGGAATAAATGCCCCAAGCTTACTATCATTCCCGATTGGTAACAACATGATAAAACTAGAAAGTGCAATTGCCCCTGCAAATATCTTTTGTTGATGGTAATGACCAGCTAATTGATACGCAATCCCAAAAACAATAAATAGGGCAGTAATTGACATTGTCGCATTGCTAACAGGCCCAAAAAAATCTGTCAGAAATGTGTTAACTCCCTTTGGAATAACTTTGTCAAATCCAAAAGTCGTCGGCAAATTCTGAAGAATAACCATAATTGACCCAAACATAGTAGCTGGGAAAGCGACCATGAAACCGTCTCGCAAACTTAATAAATATCGATTATTACCAATAGCTTGTGAGGCCGAGGACATCTTTTCTTGAAAACCAGAACTAAATTTTTTCACTGTCTTGATCTCCTATCTTTATATGGGTAAGCGCTTACAAGAACATTGTATTTGTTTACTAAACGTTTACGCAATAGGAGATTTAAATTTTTATATTTTTCACTGATTCCCTAATCATTAATTTGCTTGCACAAATAAGTTGCATCGGCATACCACTCGGTTCAATCATTCTATCCCGCGCCAATTTCACCGCCATTTTCCCCATTTCCCGAGCTTCCATACGGACACTAGAAAGGGAAGGCACCAAATACTGATTCATCTCAACATCATCAAAACTCACAACAGAAATATCATCTGGTATCGTTAATCCAGAGTTACTGATAGCTTTATAAACACCCATCGCCATCGGATCACTAGCGACAATAATAGCAGTCGGGCGATCATTGTCTTGTAATATCTCCTTTGCAAGTGTCATGCCATCTTCGGCGGACCATCGACCAATTTTAACATTGATTCCATCCTGTAAATCATGCAACTTCATCCAGTTACGATAACTAACTGCACGCACCTCATGATTATCCCTAAGGACACTACCATCTGGGCGCACAATGCTATTGTATCCACCAATAAATGCAATTTTGCGGTGTCCACTTTCGTATAATAGATCTAGAATTTCTTGTGTTTTTTCCGAAAAATCAGTTTTTATCACATCTACTCCTGGATGTTCAGAATAACTATCGACTAGAATAACATTGTCATTGACTTTCTTAACCATTTCAACGCCTTCATTAGTCATTTCGCCAACCATAATAATGGCACCAAAATCATTTAACGTTTGCCATTCTTTTGCTTTATCCTTCATTCCAAATGGTGTTATCACACGCATACGCCACCTGGCTGCTTCCAATTCAATGCCTCTGTGGATCTCATGAAAATAAGGATCATTCAATTCTGATTCTCGACTATGTCTGAGTATCAGCCCAATTTGCATACTGTCATGATTGAAACGAGGCCCTTTCTTGCTTGCATCCTTTGAATAATGCATTTGATTGGCAATATCAATAACTCGCTTTCGCGTTTCTTCGTTAATACTAAAACTTTGATCATGATTTAAGATTCTCGAAACACTGGCTGGTGACACCGACGCCATTCGAGCAATATCTCTGATACTAACCATAGTAGCCACATCCTTAGTCTGTTTGTTTACATTTTACATCTAAAACGTTTACAATCACAGTATCTTTTTATGGGCATTAAATCCACCTCATATTTGCTGATTTCTGCTTCTCAACAGCCCTTTGATTATAAATAAATAGTCATCTTCCAAAATAGAAGATGACTATTACGACTCATTTTATAGATTTACACTGGGACCACCGCAGTTCTATTAGGTTCCAAAGATTGTCTTTGCCCATCCACAATCAATGTCCCACCAGCTCGGCTAGCAGTGACTGATAGTTGGTGTTGATCTTTTACGACAGTCACGGTACCGCCTTTAATGGGTAACACGGTGTGTAAATGATGAAATTCTGATAACTCAGGCTTGATCTCAAAAGTCTGGTATCCTGGAGCCGTGGGCCGTAATCCTACAAAATGACGACCCAATAAATATACCGGACTGGCTCCCCAGGCATGGCACAGGCTCTTACCATAGGGATCACCATACATGGCATACATATCCTTGCCATGCTGTGACGGATCGAATTCTTCCCAGAAGGTCACGGCCCCGCGATCTAACATGCCGCCCCAATAGTCTAATAAAACTTGGTAAACACGGTGTTGTTCCCCCAGCTTACATAAAGCATCTTGTTCAAAAAACTTAAAATACGGCGTGGTAATTTGAGTAATCGCATTATTCAACAAAACATTCTTCAAAATTAATTGTTGTTTGTTCTCATCAACAACGTCAAACAAAATGGCAAAAATATTAGCATGACGAGTAACGTGCCGCTTACCCGATTCATAACTATCAATAAATGCTCCTTGTTCATCATCCCAAAAGTATTTCATTAAGTTCTTAAACAACTGGTCATACTTCGCTTGGTAGCCCGCCACATCTTTGCCTAAGACCTCACCACAAGTCATAATTGTCTTGTAATCTTCAAGTAATAAGATTTGTTCAGCCGCCACGGTACCCTGTTTATCCATTTCTGACCAATCGACAAAGATCCAGTCATTTTTCCGACCATAAATAAAACCATGCTCATTTGTCTGTTGAATAAAGTATTGCACCATACTCTCTAACTTAGGGTAAATAATTTTGAGAAATTCACGGTCACCCGTCATCTGGTAATGATTTAGAACACCAATCACCCACAACATGGAATAGTCGACAATTGTATTCATATGTTGCTTAATATCATCTTGCCCACGCAACGCTAATAACGTCCGTTTATCAATATCTTCGTTGAAGAAAGAATATTGATTGATAAAATTAGCTTGGTACGCGTCACCAGCCCAAATCCACCGATCACGTTTGATCCCATCGATAAAGAACAAGTCACTGCAAAGGTTTAACGTTTCCGTCGCTACATTCCAAATTTGATTGATCAACTTATTATCAGAGGTAAAACTGGAGGGATTATTTTTAGGAATATATTCGTGCATAGCAGTTAATTCAATGTCACCTAACTGACAATGAGGCACAAAGACATATCGAAACGCACGTTTACGAACCTTTGTTGTAGCTGTAACGTCCGACTGCTTGTAATAACACATCTCAACATCCCGTGCTTCAGTTTCGGACTCCCCATAACATAGCGTAACTGGCCCATTCGTTTTGACTGTGACAGTTCCATTCACAGCGCGACCAAAATCATATAAAACGCCACCGTCAACTGTCCGTTGTGATTTGGCCACTACTTTTTCTGTCCGATATTCAATCACATTAGGATCCTGGTTACGGTCAGTGTAGAGAATATCGTGACCAGCGGGTAATGTGGTGACAAAATTGCTAGCTAGCCAACCACTATCAGATTTGATAATCTCACCAACAATATAAATCGACGGCAATCCCTGAACGTTACCAACAAACACTTGAATATCAGTCGCACCCGCATCACAGTTAATCGCATGGTTTAAGCGATACTTAGTGCCATTAACATCAACATAGCCCGTTCCTTTGGCGAGTACTGTGAATTGTGTGGATTCTTTTAAATCATAGTGCCGTTTAAAATTAACATTACGGTTGCAATCATCAATATACCAATAGGCAGGCCAACCCATCCCACGTTCTTCACGTTTAAAATTTTGTAACATTCCTTGGTGGATTTCAAAATCACCAGGATACCATAACCAAACAGCCTCTTTTGACATGAGCATTATCCTCCTTGATTTTAAATAAATAAGCCCGGCAATGCCCGGCTTACAATTTTAATTCTTAATAATATCAATCAGCTTCACGAGAAAACGATTTCATTGTTGGATCTTTTAAACCGGTCTTCTTAATAATAGCGACAATGATCACTGCACAGGCACCAAATAGCACCGTGCAACCGACCATAATCCACAATAAGAGTTGCGGCGAATATCCCATTAATGTTGGCGTCACTAGTGAGAAAGCAGCGGTCAGCACCCGAACTAAGCCATAAGAAAAGCCCGTCATCGTTGCCCGTGCATCCACTGGATAGAAAGTCTGACTCCAAATTTTATAAAGGGCCTCACCACATAATACTGTGCTACCAGAGTAGAAAATATAAACAACGGTGAAAATCTGCCAGTCATTACTAAAGATCCCTGCAGTCACAAAGGAAAGCAATGCTACGGCAATACCTAAATACATCACTCGGTAGCGATACCTAGTGTCTGAAACCTTTAAATAGATCAGGTTAACTAACAGACACACGATATTGGCAATTAATGCCACGATTGTCGAA
The DNA here is from genome assembly GCF_032681335.1 of Lactiplantibacillus sp. DA1. Classification (NCBI taxonomy): domain Bacteria; kingdom Bacillati; phylum Bacillota; class Bacilli; order Lactobacillales; family Lactobacillaceae; genus Lactiplantibacillus; species Lactiplantibacillus sp. DA1. The sequence continues at coordinate 122,681 of NZ_JAWHTQ010000005.1, forward strand.
TAGGCTTGCGTACGGCCATCAACAGTCACTAAGAAATAGTTAACAAATGACCCCCACGTATTGGCCGGCAAATTCCAAAATAGATAAAAAACAGTTAGTAGAATCATTGGTACTAACAAACCACCTGTTCGCAATAGCTGGCCTAATCGATACTTCTTAACCGATTGGCCGTTAGATGCACATTCCACATGTTCATGGTCAACTAAGTCCGTTTCAATCTGTTTAAAACGCTTTGAAAAGACCCGCACGCACCAATTAATAATTGCCACTAATCCAATCCAACCAAATAAGGCTGCCGGGCTTCCCATACCACTGTTAGCAGTTATAAAACCAATAAACTGTGACAACAAAATGCCCATCGTCCAAAAAATCTGAGTTGAAGAAATTGCCCGACCATAAACTTTACTAGACATCCGTTCCGAAATAACCGCCAATGACGTTGGTAAATCAGCACCAGAGGCCAAACCAGCAATCACAACACCAATAATCAATATCGTCGTATTTTGTGCAATCGCAATAATAAACGAACCAATCGCGACAAAAAAGATATCAGCATTAAACACCGCGACCCGGCCAAATTTATCCGACAGCCAGCCGCCCACAAATGAACCAATTGCAACCGCGACCGTCAGCATAGTACTTAGGAGTCCGACCATCCAGCTATTCAGTGCTAAATATTTTGTCCAGATAGGTAGCGCTACTCCCAGACTAACGAGCAACGCTGCATCCATATAGGAAGCTAGACCAGCAACAATTATTAAGAGTACGTTTGCTTTACTCAGCTTTACTTTTTCGTCAACCATCGCAGACACTCCTCCTAAACGAGGTACTTATTAATCAAGTACACCGGTGTACAGCTCCAAGCATGACAATAACTATTTAAAATGGGACTCCCATACGGCGAATAATCAGGTTGATTAGGATCAAATGCTTCCCAATAAGTATCCGCACCTAGCGTAACCATTTTGCCCCAATAATCTTTCATTAATTGGACGGCCTCTTGCTTTAAGCCTGCTTCAAATAATGCTTCCGTAATGTGGTGATACATATACGGCGTTGCAATACCAGTAATTGGAAACAGTTTCGTGACGGTCGTTTGCATGAGCGCCGTGGTTTGCTCAGGATCCAAAACATGTGCTAGTGTCATCCACACTTGGCTTGCCACATTAACTTCACGCTGATCCCCTGAGACAAATAACCCCGATTGCGAATCAAACAGTTGAGTTTTACCGTACTGGCTTAATTTACGCAGCATCGCTGTATAGGTCTCTAAGCTTGTATCATTAACCAGTTCCGCAAGCGTAATAAATTGTCTTAGCGTATAAATAATAATGGCCTGCCCAGCCGTTTCTTTGTCAAAATCGTTTGACCAGTCGATGAAAACCGGATTTTCTTCAGTCAATTCCAATTTACCTTCAGAAGTAACTTGTTCCAACGCCAAATCCATTTGCTTTTTAGCAACACGATATAAATCATTCAAAACTGTTTTATCAGAACTAAACGCCTCATAATCAGCCAAAATTGAAATAAAGAATAGACTGTAATCAAACAAAAAGGTGTCATCTGGAACTGCCGTTGGTTTAGTAAAAACATTGGCAGGAATCCGGCCAGCCGTCGTAGGCATCGCACCGAACAAATACAGACACCGCTTGACCAGATCTGTATCTTTGAACGTTGCATAATTGGCCAATGCTTGTAGCCGAAGATCACCAATCCATAATCGCCGATCGCGCTTTGGTCCATCTTCAAAGACATCCTGCATACAATCAGCTAATGTTTTCAAGCCAACCTCATAAATTCGTTGTAATTGTGCGTCGGCTAATTCCGGTTGAGGCACTATCGCAGTGTCTACCGCACTTGTCGCAGTGACCACCGGATTGCTAAAAACAGCTCGCCATTTTGGTGACGTATCAACAACTGTGATCTCAGCATAACGAAAACTATAGCGTCGTGGTAACGTTAGCGTGGTTGGCAGCACATCTAAGTGAACAGTTTCTTCTTGAATCCAAGATTTGCTCAACCAACCGTCGTAATCTTCACTCTTGCGGGCTAATTCCGCAGGCATTTCCGCAAACTTAATCTTAAAACATAGTGGTGCATCCATTGGCGAACCAACAGCATTAATATTGACACTAAATTTGCCAACTTGATGATCGCCAAAATCTATAATAATTCGGTCATCACGTTTCAACTCATAACTCGACAATCGTTCAATGGGCGCAACTCGTTTAACGCCCCAGCCTTCAAGACATTGCGCATCACGTTCAAGCGTTACAATCGACGCCGCGCTAACGGTTGTTTCTTTCAATGTTGGCCGATAGCTTGCTGATTTGTCTAATAGGGCTTGATTATGCTGAAACTGGACATCATCATTGATCTGAAAAGTAAACGCCATCTCTTTCACTCGCTTTCTAAATCCTTTGTTTAAAAGTTATTAATGCCATGTTTCTTTTCCAATCGCATCATCGTCAGCCCAGCTACAAAACTAATAAAGACAATAGCGGCAAAGCCAAACATTGTGTTACGAATGGCTGATGGGACAACTAAAGCAGGTGTAATTAGGGCGAATAAACCACAACATACCCGTGAAAAGCCATTAATAAACCCTTGAACAGATGCCCGTACTTCAACTGGAAACGCTTCTTGTGTCCAAACCTTATACATCGCTTCACCGGCAATATTATTCCCAATGTTGTAGCAGCCAATCGTGATGACAATTGGCCATAAAGAATGACTACTCATCGCTAGTCCGAGCATTGCCAAAAATTGAACGGTAATCCCAACTAAGAAGAACTTATTACGATATTTACCACCAGCAACTGATGCAAAAGCCATGGTTGCTAACAACGAAATAAAGTTAAGTACAATCCCAGCACCAGTTGCAAAGCTTTGACTAGCATGTGCTTGAACCAACGTAAACGTTTGGAACTGTCCGAACGTATTAGCTAGTAAGTTCCAGCAAACGTAGAAAATCAAAATGCTGAAAAAGAATGCCATGAAACGACCTTTATTGGCGCCTGCAAAAACGGTCTTGATTGAAACCTTTTCTGTTGTCTGTGAAGCCGTTTCACGATCAATACGCCGCTGTTCGCCTTCTTCGTGAAACGCTCGGAATTTTGTTGAAAAAGTCCGCCATGCCCAAGTAATCAAAGCAAAAATAGCTAAAATTGAAAAAACAATCCGAGCACCGGAAGCACCGGCCATTTTAGAAACAATAAAGGCACAAACATAAGACATGAAAACCCCGATTTGCCAGAAGATTTGCGTCGACGATACTAAACTAGCCGAGGTCTTGTCATCCGGCGCATCGTGCGAAACTACGGTTAAGCTAATCGGCAAATCAGCCCCCGATGCTAACCCGGTAATGATCACCCCAACCAAAAGCATGATATAATTATTCGAGAAGACACAAATCAAAGCACCAACCGCATAAATCAGGTTTAACCAATTAAATGATTTAACTAGACCAAAAGACTTTGTTATCTGACCTGCTAATAAAGAACCAATTGCGATTGCAAAAGTTAATGCACCTGAAATAATACCAACTTGGCTATTAGTAAGGCCTAAGCCATTCTGCCATACAGTAATAGTTGCAGATAAGCCAACAATAATTCCTGAACCTAAAATAGAACCAATTCCTGCTGCGACTGCTAACGGCCGGTATTTTTTAACCATTGAAGTCGCTGTATCATCGTTATTCATATGAAGAACCTCCCTTTTATTTATATGAACATTGTAAGCGATTGCTGTAAGGGCTACCATATCTCGACCACATGAATAATCATGCAAAATCACAGGTCACTGTAAACGATAAACATTAAAGAAGGTTAATATAAATGTGTCCTAAGTTTCTTGACTATGAATTATTTGCGTTAACTCCTGTCGAACTAAAACAGCGCCAATTACACGGTAATGTTAACTATATGGACTTGGATTACGTCAATAATCCGATTCCTCAAATGCCACGCTCTGATTTTTTTAAAGATGGTGACATTGCGATTACGAAAAACAACCGGTTCTCCTATGTACCAGCTCATACACACAACTTTATTGAGCTCAATTACATGTATGCGGGCACTTGTACCCAATATATCAACGGCGAAAAAGTGACGCTCCATCAGCACAACTTAATTTTGATGGATAAGGATATTGTTCAACAGATTGAATCAACAGGTAGCGACGACATTTTGATTAATATCTTGCTTAAGGATGATTCAACGATGAATCAACTTTTTGATTATATTGCTGTTTCTACCAACGAAATCACTCAATTTCTATATAATGCCTCCCATATCAATACCCTGCACAACAACTTTATTCTGTTTGACCTAACACACCGAGAAGTTGCCATCAACCTGGTTGAAAGCCTAATTATCAAGGGCCTTACAAAGAGCCGCCAACGTAATAAATCAATGGGCCTGCTGCTATCTACATTAATTCTTGAATTATCGCAATCGATTGAGCAAGAATACATTAACTTTTCTGACAATACGGACGACAATCTTTTGCCAATCATTCAGTACATCAATCAGAATTTCGCCAGCGTGACATTACGTGATGTCAGCGCCAAGTTCTCTTATAATACGAATTATCTGGGTAACAAATTAAAAGAAGCGACGGGCAAGACCTTTAAAGAACTTGTTGACCGCCGCCGAATTTCTGCTGCCCAAAATCTGATGATCAAGACTAACTGTACACTCGCTGACATTTGCGACATCATCGGATATCAAAACACCTCATCACTCTTTCGTCTGTTTAAAAAATACCTAAGGACCACCCCATCCGAATATAAACGAAAAGTTAGTGGCCCACTCAAGCAGTAAAATTGACCGCTGCGACAAACGTCATATATCTCACTAAACTAAAACAACAAGTGCACTCAGATTAGAAATTTCCGAGTGCACTTGTTGTTTTACTTTAAGACCATTCTTAGTATTACGACTAACAATAATTGATCTATTTGGTTAGTACTTCCAGGAACACCTGTGCCATCATCTCAGCATCATCTTGAATTGACGCTTGCATGTAAGCATCCTGCTGTGCCTGGGTATAGTTGATGTCAAAACCATGCTGCCAAGCCAAAACTTCAGTAAACAGCCGCGTCGTGCGGCCATTACCTTCCCGAAACGGATGAAACATGTTGATTTCGGTGACAACTTGTCCCAACGCCTTTGCAAGCTGTTCCCGGTCATTCGGTAACATCGCAAAATTATCGAGTTGGCGTTGAATATCCATTTCAGCATTACCAAATAAAGCCACCGGGTGGAAAAACGTCACCACGCCATTCGCAGTCTTGTTGAAATCAACTTCGCGATAGTGACCTGCCCAGTCGTAAACTTTTCCAAGCAGATAACCATTAATCAACTTTAACTCTCCTACCTGCTGTCCAGTTAATTGTCGCCCATCTGGCAACTTATACTTGGCTAGAATTAACTTCTGCGACCGATCAACAGTGTAATCATATTCTAGTTGATGAAGTTCCTCATCATCCGTAATTCCTAATAAGTTACGTAAGGTACCATTTGGTTGAAGGTAATCTTCCCATTATTTCATTTGCTAGTTGTCGACTTAGCAGCCCGAATCTGAGCCAACATTTCTTCAGCAGTCGGTGATCCCTCAACATATGAGCGTTGCGCCATTTCAATATCGAACTTAGTCGGTTCAAAACCCTCATACATGTTGCTAATCACAGAGTTCATGGTCGCCCGGTATTCCTCTTGATTCCGAAACTGCACACCCATGATGGTGAACTTCTGATCATCGTGTTCTAAATACATAATCGTATTCTCCTCCTCGAGGTTTGTCAGTGCGGTATACACCGCATCGTCCGTAGCCAAAATCTGAATCAAACGTACCGCGGTGCCACTTGGTTGGTAGTCCGCTTGTTCCCAGTGCTGCACCGTTCTAACCGAGGTGTTGAGTAACTTTGCCAGCTTTGCCTGACTAATTTGGTAATGTTGCCGAATCTCCTTAAGGATTGTGGCAGTTGTTTTCATCTTCATCACCTCACTCACAATTATACCCTTGAAGGGTACAATTGTCGTTATTATGGCCTCACACCTTAGCAAAACAGACCAACTAATCAGAAAGCAGTAGCATGACCAATCAACCCATTCACGCGCGCTATTCAATACTAACCCGTGCTCCATCAAAATCATGCAGCGCTTTTTTAACAATCCGAGTGGCACATTACTAATTACGATATTTTTGCCAAATCTCACGAACACCCGATCACTTCATTTGGTGCTTTCGCGTTCCACCAACGTCGTTCCCAGTTCAATGCGCTGGGCTGCTTGACGATCATCTTGGAACCGGCTCACCAACAAATCGATGGCCGTCTTTCCCATCAGTTCAGTCTCAACATTGACCGAGCTAATCTCTGGATACACATATTCGGCCAGCGTCGTGTTATTGAAGCTAAACAACTTGACCCGCTGTGGCACAGCAATATCAGCTTGCTGTAACGCTTTGAGCGCACCGGCTGCCATCGGATCATTAGCGATAAAGAAGGCGTGTGGTAAGCGATCACCTAACATTGCAATGGCCCGTTTCATCATCAGATAACCAGATTGACTAGTGTAATCACCAGCTAATACATACTCAGCATGATAGGCATGATGCCGCTGCAACGCCTGTTCAAAGCTTTGCTGACGTTGATTGGGAATCTCCACCTGCTGATCAGTGGACCACTCTTTGCCATAAATCATGCCGATATCTCGGATACCACGCCGCCAAAAATAATCAACGACGCGGTTAGTAGCAAACGTAAAATCAGTCACCACACTGCTGAATCCCTGAGCAAAGTGATCGTCATCAACAAAAACAAGCTGGTTTGACAAACGACTCAACTGTTGTACTTGGACAGGGCTAAATTTTCCCACCGCCACGATTGCATCAATATCATCGCCAACCTGATCTAAATTATTCTGAAAGATACTAGTCGTCGTAAACCCGCACACTTGAGCTTGATGCTCAATTCCTTTACGAATCGCTAAATAATATAAGTCATCATGTTCTTGAATCTTAGAATACCACTGAATCACAGCGATATTTTTCCGCATTAGCGCCTTTATATGCTGACGTTTACGCTTACTGTACCGCAGCTCGCCAGCAATCGTAAACACGCGCTTGCGGGTCTGCTCGCTCACTGATAGTGTCTTGTCATAATTTAAGACCCGCGATACCGTCGCCAATGAGACATCTGCTCGTTGCGCAATATCTTTTAACGTTACGGCCATTGTCATTCCTCTTTTCTCTTAATTAGCACTGAATAACAAACGTGGGGCAACTGGGCGTAACACTATTCACCAATCATGACTCGTTGGTAAATCGCGTCTGCAACACCCCGTTGCCCCACGTCTTTATTTGATTAACAACTTAATCGTGCATTGCTGCGACAAAACGATCAAAGGCTGCCTCACCAGTAGCGTCCCACTTAAAGACCCCAGCATCCGCCAGAACCCGGGCAAAGACGTTGCCGACCGCCGTATCAATGACAGTCGTCACGTTGTCAGCAGTGATGGTATTAGTGGTCTTCAATTGATCAGCCCATGCTTGATGCATCGCGACCATTTGATTAGGCTGATCCAACAAGTATTTGCCGACTTCAGCTAATTCGGTCTTCAACCGGGCTGGTAAAATGGCCCGGCCCATCACTTCAATCAAGCCAATATTTTCCTTCTTGATATGTTGAACATCCTGATGTGGATGGAAGATGCCATCTGGAAATTCAGCGGATGTCTGATTATCACGCAAAACGATATCTAATACGTAGTCATCGCCAACTTTGCGCGCAATCGGTGTCGTTGTATGATGACGCGTGCCATCCGTATAAGCACGAACATCCACACTCTCGTCCGAATAATTCTTCCACGTCTCATGAATCTTCACAGCGGCATCCGTTAATGCAACCAAGTCCTGACTCGTCAGCCGAATCGTCGACATTGGCCATTTAACAATTCCAGCCTTAACACCCGCGATACCTAAGTCAATCGTGCGTGCAATTGGCGCTTTCATCATTGGAAATTCGTGCCGACCACCTTGGTAATGCTCGTGTGACAGCATTGAACCACCAACAATTGGCAAGTCCGCATTACTGCCCACAAAGTAATGTGGAAATTGCTGAACAATTTCAAGTAAGTTGGTAAAAGTTTGCCGGTTAATGACCATTGGCCGGTGCTCTTGATCCAAGAAAATCGAGTGTTCATTAAAGTAAGCATATGGAGAATATTGGAAACCCCAAGTATTGCCGCCAAGTGTTAACCGAATAATTCGATGATTGCTCCGTGCTGGGTAACCGAGCCGGCCTAGATAGCCTTCATTCTGCATACATAGTTGGCAAAGTGGATAGCCATCTTGTGGTTGGTTACGTGCTGCCGCAATCGCTTTAGGATCTTTTTCAGGCTTTGATAAGTTGATGGTAATCTCTAAGTCACCAAACGGCGTTTTTGCTGGAAAGACCACATTTTTCGCAATGGCCCGCGTCTTGATATAATCATTTGCTTTGCTTAAGTTAAAAAAATAGTCGGTTGCCGCTTGCGGACTAACCTGATACTTATCCCAAAAACGTTGGTTCAATACGGATGGTAACGGGGTCACAAGATCCATCAATTGATCTGCTAAGATGTCCTCATCCGATTGAGTCGCTTCAATTTTACTATTTTGAATCGCCGTCTTAACTAGGGCATCCGTTAAACTCGTTAATTGGTCATCAGTCGCTACAACTGGCTCGCCTTCACCAACCAAACCGAGGATCCGATTATGCACATAGATCCGGTCTAATTCAGTATATTGCGAAGGCGACGCAATCACCGCCGTGACAAATTGATCTAAACTCGTCATTATGCTTGGCCTCCCCGATCATCATAGCCGGCCGGATGACTTTCTTTCCAAGTCCAAGCCGTCTTGATAATTTCTTTCACATCATCATACTGAGGTGTCCAACCTAAAACGGTGCGTGCCTTGTCACTAGCAGCAACTAACGTACTTGGGTCACCAGCGCGGCGTGGCGCCATAACGGCTGGAATTGGCTTACCAGTCACTTCACGCGCAGCATCCAACATTTGTTTGTTGGAGAAGCCGGTTGAAGAACCTAAGTTAAACGCATCGCTATCATGCCCTTGCTTCAAGTATTCCAAAGCCAAGATATGCGCATCGGCTAAGTCGACAACGTGCACATAGTCGCGAACATTGGTCCCATCAGGGGTTGGATAGTCGTCACCAAAAATCTGTAACTGATCACGTTCACCAGCAGCCACCTGCAAGATAATCGGTACAAGGTGGGTTTCTGGTGCATGGTCTTCGCCGATACTGCCATCAGGCTTAGCCCCCGCCACGTTGAAGTAACGTAAGGCCACGAACTTAATCCCGTAAGCCACATCTGACCAGTGCATGATCTTTTCCATCGCTAATTTACTTTCGCCGTATGGGTTAGTTGGCACTTGTGGGTCCGATTCCTTGATTGGCACCTGCTTAGGTTCACCATAAGTTGCTGCGGTCGATGAGAAGACGATTTTCTTCACATCGTGCTTAGCCATCACTTCGAGTAACTTAACCATCCCTGCCGTGTTGTTATCAAAGTACTTGAGCGGATCCTTCATCGATTCAGGAACAACTGAGAAAGCTGCGAAATGAATGACACCTTCAACGTTTTCTTGGTCAAACACGGTATTCATGAACGCCGTATCCCGGACATCACCTTCATAAAAACGCGCTTGTTCATTGATTGCTGCCCGGTGCCCCGTGACTAGGTTATCAACAACCGCCACGTCATACCCCTTTGCAACCAACCGATCAACTGCGTGTGAACCGATGTAGCCGGCACCACCTAAAACTAAAACTGCCATTCTAATTCCTCCTCAATATTTCTCAATGCTTACTGCTAATTTATATTTTAAATCAATGCTTTTATTAAAGTTCCTTAGGGCCGTCTGCGATTTCAGCAATGTAGAAATCAGCGTCGTAACCAATCGTGTCGCGATAAACTTTACCGACGTTTTCCTTAAAGGCATCAACTTGGTCCTTATCAACGATGGCAATACCACAGCCACCGAATCCAGCACCAGTCATCCGCGCACCAAGCACGCCTGGTTGTTTCCACGCTGTTTCGGCCAACGTATCCAATTCTTTCCCAGTCACTTCATAGTCAAAGTGTAGTGAAACGTGGGAAGCTGTCACTAATTCGCCAAAGGTCGTTAAATCATCGTCAGCCAAGGCCTTAGTTGCGCGAATGGCTCGTTGATTTTCGAAAACGGCATGGCGGGCGCGTTTGATCAAAGTCTCATCGTTGATTAAGTAAGCTGCTTCGTCAAACTGGTCGTTGGTTAAATCGCCAAGTGATTTGATGTCCAACTTAGTTTGTAGTCGGCGTAGTGCTTCTTCACATTCGGAACGACGTTCATTATATTTTGAATCCGCCAATTCGCGCCGTTTGTTCGTATTCATGATAACGATTACGTTGTTGCCTAACTTTACGGGTGCATAAGAATAGTCCATGGTGTTGGTATCAAGTAAAATTGCTTGATCTTTTTTACCCATCCCAACAGCAAACTGATCCATGATCCCGGAGTTAACGCCAACATAGTTGTTCTCACACTTTTGACCGATCTTAACAAGATCTAACTGGCTAATACCGAGATTAAAGCCAGTGTTTAACATGATTCCAGTTAATAATTCAATTGACGCAGATGATGATAATCCAGCACCATCAGGCATGTTGCCATGAACGTAGAAATCAAAACCATGATCGAATTTAGCGCCGGTCTTAACAATTTCATCCATCATACCTTTGGGATAATTCGTCCAACCAGCGGCTTTGTCATATGACAGGTCGTTGACGTCAAACGTGACGATCCCAGCATCTGGAATATTAGCTGAGTACATCCGTACCGTCGTATCTGTCCGGGGTGCATAAACACCATATGTCCCGATCGTGATCGCACATGGGAAAACATGGCCCCCGTTATAATCAGTATGTTCACCAATCAAGTTGATCCGACCCGGTGAGAAAAAGACCCGTTCTGGTTTGGTATCAAAGGCTTCAGTAAACTCCTGTTTTAAGTCGCTAGTATTCATGAAAAATCCCTCCGTAATTTGTTTTACTAAAATTTTATTAATTTGACTATAATGCTTTTAACGGCGCTTGTCAACATCTCATTAACCCTTTAATATCAAATTTGGTAACGCTTTATAAATTTATGAAATTGTCACTTCTAATTTTCACGCGGTCCCTTGCTGTTTTCAAAAGGCATCGTCATTTAGTTAAAATTTAACTAAAACGACATATACAAATTTAATATTTTGTTTTATGATAATTGTAAGCGTTTTTATTTTTGTAACTTTGAAAGGAGCTTCCTCATGCAAGCTAATCTTCAATGGTTAGATGACCCAGAAGTCTTCCGGGTCAACCAATTACCTGCACATAGTGATCACCGTTATTATCACGACACAGCAGAATTCAAAACAGGTAGTCGCTTCGTTAAGAGTCTCAACGGCACTTGGCGCTTTAACTTCGCCAAGACCCCCGCTGAACGTCCCATTGATTTTTATCAACCCGATTTCGACGCGACCGACTTTGATACAATTCAAGTTCCCGGCCATATTGAACTGGCTGGCTACGGCCAAATCCAATACATTAACACGCTATACCCATGGGAAGGTAAAATTTACCGTCGCCCACCGTATACCCTCAATCAAGATCAATTAACACCAGGCCTATTCAGCGACGCTACGGACAACACCGTCGGCTCGTACCTCAAAACATTCGATCTCGACGATGCTTTTAAAGGGCAACGTATTATCATTCAGTTCCAAGGGGTAGAAGAAGCCCTGTACGTCTGGTTAAATGGTCACTTTATTGGCTACGCTGAAGATAGTTTCACCCCTTCAGAGTTTGATCTGACGCCGTATATTCAGGACCAAGGTAATGTTTTAGCGGTTCGGGTCTACAAACGCAGTACTGCTGCCTTTATCGAAGACCAAGATATGTTCCGCTTCTCTGGTATTTTCCGTGACGTTAATTTACTGGCGGAGCCTGCTAGCCATATTACTGATTTGGACATCCGCCCAGTTCCGAATGCCAATCTCAAAAGCGGCGAGCTCAACGTCACTACTAAAGTAACCGGCGAACCAGCCGCTTTAGCGCTGACCGTTAAAGACCATGACGGGCGAGTACAGACAAGTCAAACGCAAACCGGTAGTGACAGTATCACCTTTGATACTATGTTATTTGACCAACTGCACTTGTGGTCACCACAAACGCCGTATCTCTATCAATTGACAATTGAAGTTTACGATGCCAATCACCAACTCTTGGAAGTCGTCCCGTATCAATTTGGGTTCCGGACGGTCGAGCTGCGCGATGACAAAGTCATTTACGTCAATAATAAGCGGTTGGTGATCAACGGTGTTAACCGGCACGAATGGAACGCCCACACCGGTCGCGTTATCAGTATGGCTGATATGCGCGCTGATATCCAAACCATGTTAGCTAACAATATCAATGCCGATCGGACCTGCCATTATCCTGATCAATTGCCTTGGTATCAATTATGCGACGAGGCCGGCATCTACCTAATGGCCGAAAACAACCTCGAATCGCACGGGTCATGGCAAAAGATGGGCGCTATCGAGCCTTCTTACAATGTTCCTGGCGATAATCCACACTGGTTAGCAGCGGTGATCGACCGGGCCCGTTCGAACTACGAATGGTTTAAAAACCACCCATCGATCATTTTCTGGTCGCTTGGCAATGAATCATATGCCGGCGAAGATATCGCGGCGATGCAGGCTTTTTATAAAGAACACGATGATTCACGACTCGTCCACTACGAAGGTGTCGTCCACACACCAGAATTAAAAGATCGCATTTCTGATGTTGAAAGTCGGATGTACGAAAAGCCCGAAAATATTGCAGCTTACCTGGAGGATTATCCGGCCAAGCCATTCCTCGATTGTGAATATATGCATGACATGGGGAATTCTCTGGGCGGCATGCAATCATATAATGATTTGATCGACAAGTATCCGATGTATCAAGGTGGCTTTATTTGGGACTTTATTGATCAAGCGCTCTTCGTTCATGACCCAATTACCGACCAAGACGTGCTCCGATATGGCGGTGATTTCGATGAACGCCACTCCGATTACGAATTCTCCGGTGACGGCTTAATGTTTGCCGACCGGACACCAAAACCAGCAATGCAAGAGGTGAAATATTATTATGGCTTACACAAATAATCAATTACACGTTATTTACGGTGATGGGGGTTTAGGGCTACAAGGGGCTAATTTTCACTACCTCTTTAGCTACGAACGTGGCGGACTTGAATCACTCGTCGTCAACGATAAAGAGTGGCTCTATCGCACACCCACGCCCATCTTTTGGCGGGCAACAACCGATAATGATCACGGTAGCGGCTTTTCAATCAAATCCGCACAGTGGTACGCGGCTGATAAGTTCTCAACTTGTCAAGATATCGAATTAACGGTTGACGACCAACCAGTCACACCGTTACCAATCGCACCACTCAATAACAAGTACACGGATCACGAAATCGCCACGAAAGTCTCACTGGCTTACCACTTCGTTACCACGACCGTTCCTAGTACCATCGTCACAGTGACTTATACAGTGACAGCAGATGGCCAAATCAACGTTGCCACTCATTATAGCGGTCAGTCTGATTTGCCAGAGCTACCCGCATTTGGTCTGCGGTTTATCATGCCAACTACCGCGACTGGCTTTGACTATACCGGTTTGTCCGGCGAGACTTATCCTGACCGGTTGGCCGGCGCAACGCACGGACAATTCCACGTTGACAGTCTACCAGTCACACCATACTTGGTCCCACAAGAATGCGGTATGCACATGCAAACTGAACAAGTGACAGTAACGCGATCAACCACACAAAATAACGCTGATCATGACAACACACCATTCAGTTTGACGTTTAGCCAAGCCGATGCACCATTCGCCTTCAGCTGCCTCCCCTATACCGCCGCTGAACTAGAAAACGCAACGCACATGGAAGAATTACCATTAGCACGGCGAACGATCTTATCAATCTACGGTGCCGTTCGTGGGGTCGGTGGCATTGATAGTTGGGGGACGGACGTAGAATCCCAATATCATATCCCCGCTGATCAAGACATTGACTTCAGCTTTAACATTCATTTCTAAAAGTTAATTTGATGCTAAAAGAACGCTCCGGCAAGTCATTTGCCAGAGCGTTCTTTTAGATTAACGATAATCAAATTTCAATGTAACTAACGGCTTAGTCCTTAGCCTTGAAGTAATGTACCTGCGCGGTGAAATCACTGGTTTGAACGGGAGTCGTGTAAAGTCCTAGTTGCATCAGTTCATCGCCACCATACATTTTGTTTGTGTCAGTCTCAACGTAGGTCTGCTGAGGATCTAATCCCGCTAGCTTCGTAATATGTGGTTCTGGTTGAACTGCACCTAAAATAACGAAGGTGAATAGCAAGGCTTCTTTCTGATCCGGACTAACAAACATCCACGCGACCGTATTAGATTCAAACGGGCTCTCTAATCGATAGAAGGTCCCGTATTGAACTAACTCACGGTGCTGCTTATAAAAGGCAACCTGTGCTTTAACGGCCTGCTTGTCCGCATCACTTAGTTGGGCAGCGTCCAGTTCATAGCCCAAGGTACCACTCATTGCCACAGCACCACGCATCTTCATCGACGTCGACCGTCCTAACAATTCATCCGGGCTCGTCCCGACATGGGCGGTAATTGCAGAAATTGGATAAACGAGTGAAGTCCCATATTGAATTTTGAGCCGTTCAATTGGGTCATTATTATCTGATGGCCAACTCTGTGGCATGTAATACATTAAACCAGCATCAAAGCGGCCACCACCGCCAGAGCAGCCTTCAAATAAGATCTGTGGATAGCGTTTCGTTAAACGCTCCATCAAGTCATATACACCTAAGATAAAACGGTGGCTAGTCTCACCTTCATGAGTTGAATCGCTATGTGGCGAATAGACTTCCGTTAAATTGCGGTTCATATCCCACTTGATATAATCAATGGGCACCTTATCAAGAACCGCGGTCATTTGTTCAAAAATATTGTCGACAACATCCGGCTGGCTGAAATCAAGCACGTATTCGTTCCGCGATAATGTTCGGCCACGATCTGGTACGCCTAACACCCAATCAGGATGGGCCCGATAAAGATCGGAATCGGCTGAAATATTTTCTGGCTCGAACCAAAGTCCGAACCGCATCCCTTTATCATGGGTCCGTTTGCTAATATCCGCTAAGCCTCCTGGTAACTTGTTCCGATTAACAAACCAGTCACCTAGCGAACTATTATCATCATTTCGATGACCGAACCAACCGTCATCCAGCACAAACATTTCGATACCCAGTGGTGCTGCAGCATCCAAGATTGATTGAATCTTGTCCGCATCAAAGTCAAAGTAAGTGGCTTCCCAATTGTTGATCAAGATCGGCCGGAGATCATGCTTGTAACGACTGCGCGCCACGCGATCACGCAATAAATCATGGTAGGTTTGCGACATACCATTAAGCCCCGTCGTCGAGTATACCATTGCAACCTCGGGCGTTTGGAAACTATCACCGGCCGCCAATCGCCAGTCGAAATTATATTCATTGATTCCCATAGTCAAGCGCGTCTGACCAATTGGGTCCCGTTCTAAACTAATCTGATGGTTACCTGAATAAATTAGCAATGCACCAAGGACATTGCCTTGAAATTCATTAGTATTCGGATCAGCTAGCGCCACAAAAGGATTCATATGATGAGAACTAGCACCCCGGCGACTTTCAAACTGAGTTACACCTCGATGGAGCCGTTCACGACTAAGCTGGCGCTCACGCGCATAGCTTCCAGGTAATGAAATGGCATCTAATGGTTGGGTTGGCAGGTCCATCTGCATTGAAGCCACTTTTTCTAAGTCGACAGTTTGCTCACTCTGGTTAATCAACCGGGCGCTACGCGTGATAACTGGCCGATCCCGATAAATCGTGTAGGCTAATTCGAGTGTCACGCCTAATGTGGCATCTCGCAACGTCACAATCAAAGTTTGGGCTTCATCCTCATCTTCGACATAAGTTTGTGGCAAGCCTTTAAGTTCCGGCTTACCGGCTTCCATCCGGCAGTCTTGATAACGAAAATCAACTGTTCGAGCACCATTGGCCGCGCGAATAATCGCGGCGGGTTGCCGATAATCACCGGTATTATTGCCACCGTATTCCTGTGGCAAATCATCCTTGGAATAACTTCGATCAGTCGTATTCGGTAAATTTCCTGAGAACCCCCGATCAATCCGGGGATACTGACGCTCGCCATGATAACCCCGAACCCGTGGGCCAAAGTACAAGTGGGCCAACACGTTGCCTGTCTCCACACCTAGAATATACGAGATTTGATCGTTATGCAGGTGAAAGACAAGTTGTTCTTCATCAATGTCAATTAAAGTTTGCTGCAACGTTACTGCCATAGTAAAATCTTCCCTTCGCTATTAACTTTTTCTATTTCAGTTCACAAAAAGAGCTATTAATGGCTCGCGTCATTAATAGCTCTCCTCGTAAAGAAACTATGCTTGATCCGGTAAGCCGACATTCGATAATTGTAAGACATCTTCATCATCTTGTACGGTGGTTCCTGAATCTTTAAGATACGTAAATTCGGGCATATCTTTATAGTTTGTAATAACGACCATAACGGTATCATCCAAGCCAGCCTTTTCAATTGCTGGTTGCCAGAATTCAATTAATTCTTGCCCTTGTGTGACATGGTCGCCCTTTTCAACATACTGAACAAAACCAGTTCCGCGCATCTTAACGGTACCAATCCCAATATGAATCAAGGTTAAAATACCCGTGTCAGAACGTAAGCCAATCGCATGGCGAGTCGGGAAGGTTGCAACAACTTCACCATCAAATGGCGCTAAGACACGACCATCTGTTGGTTTGATAGCAAACCCTTTACCCATACTACCGTTAGCAAAAGCTTCATCCGCAACATCATTCAAACTGATCAATTCACCAGCAACGGGATCCTGGTAAACTGTCGTCTTAGTATCAGCTTCTGCTTCAACTTCGGCAGGGGTTTCATCAGTTTCCAAATGAGTTGACCAAGTCTTTTCGAGTTCATCAACGATTTGCGCATGCATCTTTTCATCCAACTTAACTTTCTTGAAGAAGATGAATGTCCCAATCAAAATCATAGCAGCAGGTACACCGAACATCATTAACTTGAAGATAGCAGCACCATGGCTAGTCACATCACCAGCAGTAGCACCAGCCGTCATCCCGGCCCAAACAGCAGTTAAACCAACGACACCGTTAGAAATCGCACCGCCTAATTTATCAAGTAAAGGCCGAACGGATAAGGTCAAAGATTCGTCACGGTGACCAAACTTTAATTGCCCATATTCAACAGAATCACTCAAAACCATCAAGACAACTAAGAAAATTAATGGTTGTGGAATGTAGAATAATACGGCTGCTGTCAAGATCATTGGTAATGATTGACCAGCAAAGGCAAACATGATCAACGAGATCATCATAATAACAATTGCCAAGAAGAACACTTTACGACGACTAAACTTCTTTGCTAATGGTGGGAAAGCCAAAACGGCGAAAATCCCAATTAATGCATTCAATGATCCTAAGAGTGTAAATTTCGATGCATCACCCAAAATATAAGTAAAATAGTAAAGTTCTAGTGAGTTAGTGATGGCAATGCCTGCCGTGTAAATCCCATACATCAATGATAGCCACATCAATTGATCATTACGTGCTAACACTTTAAAAACTTCTTTGAAAGTTGTTTTTTCAGTGTTCTTACGCAATTCAGAATCATTTTCTTTAGTCCCAAGTGCAACGACTAAGGCGGAAATCAATGCAATCGCCGCAATAATAATCCCAAAGGCCATCCAACCACGGTTATCACCTTGGCCGCTGTTGGCTTTAACTGAGAATGTCAAAACAATTGGCATAACAACGATCCCAACAATGTTAGCGCCAATGTTAGAACCAACCCGGGCATATGTCGCCGTCTTTTCACGTTCTGCGGAGTCAAATGAAATCGCAGGTATCATTGACCAGAACCCAACATCCTTAAATGAATAGAAGATATCCATTGTAATATATAAAATTGCAAAAATAATTAGGTATAGAATTGGGTTAGACGTATTCAAGCCGCCTAAGCTAGTGAACAATAACGCTAAAACAACGGAACCAATAATCCCACCAGTAACAATCCATGGTTTAAAGTGACCCCACCGGGAATTAGTGTTATCAATTGCATTCCCAATTAACGGGTCAATCGCGAGTTCCACGAACCGTAGACCTGCAATGATCATAGTAATGTACGCGATCATCTTAGTCCCTTGTGCCCCACTACTCTTATCGAATAGATGGGAAGTCACAAACATAATAAAATAAGTTGACAATGTTGCGTAGAAGGCATCGTGCCCAAACGCCCCAAATGAATAAGCAAGTCGCGACGTTATTTTACGACTCTTACTCTGCTTTGTCTCTGCATCCATAATCTCGCCTCACATCTTCCTTGAATAATTTACAAGTTTAAATGTAATCGTTTTCAGAAGTAATGTCAATGATTTTTAGTAAAATTTGTTCAATAGTTTTATCTATACCGATTTTTATTGTGGCGCTCCTCGTCCTTAATATCTCCATATCAAGCCACCGTAACATCATACACTACTAGCATTGAATGGGTTTTGTCCTTTATTAACGACACTGCCAGTCCTAAAAAGAACACTTTACTAAACACTGTAAACACCGTTTAAAGTGTCCCATTTCAATAAAAAAGTGTTAGGCTTACAAACTGCCTAACACAATAACAAATCTTAATTTAATCGTTCATATTGATACCGGATCGTATGGGTCACTGGTTGCCCGGGACGCAAAACAATATCACCAAAGTCCGCATGGTTAATGGCATCCGGCAAAGTCTGGGCTTCCGTCGCTAACGCATTATATTGATGTGTGTCTTCCTTATCAGCATCAAATGGATTAGCCGTGAAAATAATAAGACTATTGCGATCCGAGTAAAGTTTAACCTGCCGTTGACCGTCAACATCGCCAACGATGGCAATTGGTTCCGTGGCGCTAGGAGTCACTTCATAGGCATCGTCGAATTCAATACCACCATTTTCGGTCTTTAATTGGGCCAGTGCTTTTTCAACTGGTTGCGCCTGGTTAAAGTCGTACGCCGTCCCCTTAACCGCTAATTTCTTACCAGTCGGTACTTTCTCACCATCAAACTCAAGATGAGCCGCACTCGTAATCTGCAATTTTTGTTGTGCTAAACTAGTTCGATCATCGGTCGTATTCCAATAAACGTGGTTAGTTGGGTTGAAGAGTGTCGCAGCATCCGTATCACCAGTAAACGCAATCGATACTTGATCTTGATTATCCAACGTAAACTTGATGGCCACGTCCATATTTCCCGGGTAATTATCATCACTAGCCTTAATGTGCTTCGTTAAAGTCACACTGACACTATCATCAGTCTGACTAAAAGCACCATCAAAGTTGAGCGTGTTAAAGCCATGGTCACCGCCATGCAACGAATGTGTTTGTTCATTCATTTCAACTTGATAAGTTTGATCATCAATATTGAACTTAGCACCACCAATTCGGCCAGCAACCCGACCAATTGATTGACACAAGCAGTAACCCACTCGTTGATAGTCAGCCATGTTATCAAGGCCCCAGATCAAAGGATGCTCAACACCGTCTTCATTGACAACAAATTCTTGCCACGTACCACCGTAACTCAATACTGAAATGCGAGTCTGACGATCGTTAACTAACGTATAACGCATTACGTCTTGACCATCCAGCTGATCAAATACTGTTTTCTTAGTTTCCAAAATCATGCCACCTCCGTGTTATTTAAACCGCTTTCATTATGTAGTATACCAGAATTTCAGCCATCTGAGTAAAACTTTTAGTTAAATAAAAAAGGGCGTCTGATTTCCAGCCGTCCCTTTTACTATTTAGTACTGGCTCGTTCAACTAAGTTGGTGCCCAATTCGACGCGTTGCGTTGTTGTCCGTCCCGCCAAGCGCGTCATCACTAAATTAACAGCAGTCGCCCCCATCAATTCGGTATCAACATTAACGGCACTTAATTCGGGATAAACAAAAGTTGCCAACGACGTATTGTTAAAACTAAATAGTTTTACTCGTTCTGGCACTTGAATACCGCTAGCCTGCAATGCCTTGAGCGCACCGGCCGCCATCGGATCGTTCGCCACAAAAAAGGCCCCTGGTAACTGATCGCCCAACTTACGAATGGCTTTTTGCATCATTTTAAAACCAGACTCGCTTGTGTAATCGCCCTTGAAGACAAACTTGGGATCAAACGCATGCCGCCGTTCCATTGCAGCTCGAAAACCTAACATCCGCCGATCAACTACCGCTAATTGGTGGTCAGTCGTCATTTCTTGACCGTGAATAAACCCAATACGATGGAAGTTACGTTGCCAGAAGTAATCGACAACTTTTTCGGTTGCTAACCGAAAATCAGTAATAACACTATCGAAACCAGCATCGAACTGATCATCATCTACAAAGACTAGATTATCAGTCACCGCAGCCAAGTCCGCTACTTGTGGCTGACTAAACTTACCAACGGCGATAACCGCATCTACGTCCGGTCCCAGTTCTTGTAAATTATTCTGAAAAATACGCGTTACCTCAAACTGATTATCCTGTCCGCGTCGTTCAATCCCCATGCGCACTGACATATAATACAAGTCATCTTGTTCCTTGGATTCTGAATACCATTGAACAATGGCAAGCCGTTTACGGGCAGTCGCGACAGTATGCCGTTTATTTTTTGAATACTGTAATGCTTCCGCTGCATCTAAGATTCGCTGACGCGTCGTATCACTAACAGACAATGACTGATCTTTGTTTAGCACGCGCGATACCGTTGCTAATGATACACCAACTTTATTCGCAATATCTTTTAGCGTTGCCGCCATGGATTGGCCCCCTGTTTCTGTTTTTCATTATCATCATATTTTAAATTGAACTTGCATATTTGTAAATGTTTTACAATTTTTTAGTTCATTAACGGCTGAGATATCATGGTAAAACCATATTATACTTTTTAAAACCCATAATAATCTCCTACATTTCAAACTTTACCATGAAAAGTTCAATTTAGCGAATGAAAAATATTTACAAGGGAATTCTAGGCCAACCTGACCATCGTACATAAAACCAAAAAGTTAATTTTCTTTATTCTGCCAATATTGTTCGATTTCTTCCAATGATTTCCCCCTTGTTTCCGGCACCATCTTCCAAACAAATAACGCTGACACAGCCGTTACAACAACATAAAGTATAAATGTCCATCCTTCTCCAATATTCTGCGTCAGAATTGGAAACGTATAGCTTAACGTAAAATCGCTTAGCCATAAAACAACCGTACAGATTGACATTGCCCGCCCACGGATTCTAGAGGGAAATATCTCAGAAATAAGAAGCCATGTCACTGGTGCTAATGAAATCGCATATGATGCAATTGCCAACAGGATAAAGGTTAAAGTCACCGTAGCAGATGCATGAGTAAAGAAACAAATCGCAACAACTAGTAAACAAACCGACATGGCAAATGAGCCCCATCCAAGTAATTTTTTACGACCAATTCGATCAACTAATCCCAATGAGACTACAGTAATCACCATATTAATGACACCAATAGATACGGTCGCCATAAATGCACCACTTTGACCAAATCCAGCGCCTTTAAAAATCTCAGGTGCATAGTACATAATCGCGTTACTACCAGAAAACTGTTGGAACAATGCCAAAAGCACACCAATTACTAATACCGGGAACCATGTTTTATTAAACAAGTCACTGAATTTCGTGTCATCGACTACTTTTTCAGCATCTTGAATCGCATTGAGTTGCTGCTTAGCAGCTAGCTCACTGGACTCCACCTTTTTCAAAACTTTTAAAGCTTCACTTTGTTTACCATGTTGTGCCAACCAACGAGGACTTTCGCCTGCTGGAATCAATGCTATCAAGAATAGCGCCGATGGAATCACACCAATTCCCATCATCCAACGCCACCCTGTAGAAATATTCCAATCAGCACTAGAACCCGAAGCAATTGCCGCATTAATAAAGTACACGATAAATATCCCAATCGTGATTGCCAGCTGATTCACAGAAACTAATTTGCCTCGTACTTCTGAAGGCGCCATCTCAGCAATATATAAGGGCGTAATCAGGGACGTTAATCCAATACCAATACCAGCTAGTATCCGCCAGATAACTAAGATTAGATAACTGCTAGAAAACGCTGCTCCTAATGAAGATACTGCAAAAATAATAGCGGACAAAGCTAAGATTTTTTTGCGTCCAAATAGATCACTAAGAACTCCAGCTACTGATACTCCAATAGCACAGCCAATTAGAATACAGGAGGTCACCCAACCGACTTCTGCACTAGTCAGACTGAATTTAATTTGCAGAAATCCAACCGCTCCCGAAATTACTGCCGTATCATAGCCAAATAATAGACCACCAAGTGCAGCTGCACATGAGATCAATATGACATAAGAACTAATTTTTCTTTTACTATTACTCATCACGCCTACCTCTTTTGTTAAATTCAAGATTTATTAAGTTAAATATATTATGAAAGCGCATACATTAACATGCACTAATCTTTTCTAAGAATGGACTATCCTGAAGCTTGCTTATTCAAATTCAAACGACCAGTTAGTCCATGTTCTAAATGCCTCACCTGGCATCAAGATAATTGGCGTTAGATCGCTTGACTCCATTGGTGGACACTGTGCCTCCAATGCCACACCATTGTATCGGCCAATATTACTAGCTACACCCTGATGGTTGAAGTGATTTGCGGTGTAAACAACCACGGCCGGTGATTGGGTTGTCATAATCATTGATACCTTACTATCAGCTGCAATTAATATCACCGCCGGTTGACGACCAGTTAAAATATACGGATGATTTAATCCATGTTCAGCCACAATTTCCGGATCAGCAGTTCTTAACACCTGACCAATCGGGATAGGTGTTCGAAAATCAAATACAGTTCCCTGGACGGGTTTACACCCCATAAAGGGCAAACTCTCCTTATCCAATGGCAAGTAAGTATCACTATTGATTTGCAAGCTGGCATGCTCAACTGTCTGATCAGGACCATCTAAACAAAAATAGACATGGTTAGTTGGATTGAAAATAGTGACTTTATCCGTAATAGCCGAAATTGAATACCAAATACAATTACGATTATCAAGACGATAGTTCACTTCAATTTTTAGATTACCTGGGTACCCATTCTCACCGTCCGGATCAACCAAAGTAAATTTTGTCTCGACTGTATTTTCGCCATATTTCGTTTGAAAACTATAAACTTTCATATCCGTGCCAATCCCACCATGAATATGGTTATTGCCTTCATTCAACGGTAACTGCACTTTCTGACTTCCAAGTTGCCAAAGACCATTGCGGATTCTACCAACTACACGTCCAACTGTGCCGCCTAAAAAGTTTCGTTCCTTTACATAGTCTTCCGGGGAATTTAGAGATAAAATAACACTTCGCGGTCCAGTCATCGTTGGCAAAACAACATCTTCAAGTGTGGCACCATAGTTTAAGATTTTGACTTGCATTCCGATATCATTTGTCATCGTAATCTCACACAAATCATGATGATTCTGATGTCCATATTTAACTACCCTAATCTGCATTAAAATCCCTCCAAGCTTACGTTGCCTATAAAAATAAGCTTTGCAATTTTTCAAACATTTGTACATGCTGTTGATTAAAAAAGTGAGGAGGGTTGCTCAAAGCAAAATACGCAAGTGCAATTGTCTCATCAGTCTTCATGCCCAATAACTGACCACTCATATAGCGAACTAAATAAAAACAATTGATTGGCTGAACTTGATCACCATTCGGGTACTGATAAGTCAAATCATCCGACAGCGTCAATAACCGTTCTGGTAATACATTTACACCCGCATCTTCTTGAAACTCCCTAGTCAGTGCTTGCTCATAAGTCTCGCCATACTCCAAATACCCACCTGGGAAACCCCAATCACCAGTATCTGTGCGTTCCTGTAATAGGACCTGCTTTTGACTATTCAGTAATGCCCCCGATGCGGAATTTAAAATTAATGGCTGATGTCCCACCTGAGCACGAACAGCTGCTACATATCCAGACAAAATAACATCTCCTTCAGATCGATCATTTTCAATAAAAGCAACCATAAACTCATTCATGGTTGCTATTTTCAAATTGCTTGCGCTATTCGGTTTTTACAAAATTTTGATGACGAATAACACCTTGGTGGTGATTATTTAATGTGCTTGCTTGTTTAAATAGTTTTTGAGCTTTTTCGAGTTTTCCCAATCCTGCATATCCCAATGCCATCAAATAGTAACAGTGGACCGTATTACGTGTTTGGTAATTTTCATCAAACAACAATGCATCTGGCAATGAAACTGCAAAATAATCCATCTTGAACTCATCAAATAGATGTTGCTCGCCAAAGTTAATAAGTTTATAGTACTTTGCACGGGCGTCATCGGCCTGTTGCAATTGTTCATATGCTAGTCCCTGATAAAAAATTGTATCTGCGGGTTGATCATTGTAATACATCATATCGGTAGGCTCATCCAACCCCTGAGTAGCACTAATGAAGTGTGCCTTAGCTTGCGCCTCATCCTGAACCTGCTTATAGGCCAATCCTAGATAGTAATCAATCACATTATTAACAGCTATTGGTAACTTACCTTCACCCAAGCTCCGCGGGTAAGTTAAAGCCTGTTGTAACTTTTCAATCGCTTGCTGCGGCTGTAATGCTACAAGATCTTTTTTCGCCAGTTCGACTAAAGCATATTCATATTGTGTGCTGACCTTACCTTCGCCACCTTCCCAAGGATGGAATGTATGGGCCATAATGAGGTCATATGCGCGCTGATACTGTCCGGTTTCATTAAGCAGTGTGACAAGTGAAATGTAACTGTCATCACGCATCTTGACGAGATCCATGTGTCGTTCTAGAAATGTAATTCGCTCTTTCAACTGATAAGCTAGCTTTTCGTATAATGTATCAAGCTCAAATACCAATCGACTGTTCTGTGGATCCAACTCAAAAGCTGTTTCTAGTTCCTTAAGCGCAGCCTGTTGCTGATGCTGCTTATTGAAGTAGGCTATTGCTAAATTACGATGTGCCATTGCATACTCAGGTTTCAGTTTCGTGCATAATTTCCATAATTGCGTTGCTCGCTCGTAAACTTTTCGATCATAGAAAAGATTGCCTAAATAATAAGCCGCCAATCCATCATCCGGATACTGATCAATAACATATTCAAGTACCTTAATGTCCATCAAGCGATTTGGGAAAATGTAATCTGGAGAAGCAATTGCACCAGCATTCGCGTATTGCTTCGCATCAGATAGATTGCCCAACTTAGTTGCGAGATAAGATTGATAATAGTATTTCATTGGATTATGGCCTTCGAAACAACTAACAATTTTCATAGCGTCTTCAAACTGGCCAGCATCCATATATTGCTCGGCTAAAGATAAATAATCGTTCAGGTTATTGTTTAAAGCTTGCTTTAATAATTGATTATTATGCTCATTCGAATGTAGACAATATTTCTCATATAGATTGCCAGCATCTAAACAATTAATTCGCTCATTTTCAACCGTCAGTTGTTCTGCCTCTTTCAGTCTCCCTAAACGCCGTAGAACATTACTCTTCAGGGTACGAATCGTCATATCATGATAGTTAGTCAAAATGGCCTTATCTAGAAACGCCAGCGTTTTCTCAAGGTCCCCCGCCCCGCTTTTAATTCGAGCAAGCGCAAGGAATCCACTGGACTGTGTCTCATACGACCAAGTTGCTTTATAAAAATGATCATACGCAACTCGAAGTTTATCTTGTTTTAACAGACTAAGTCCCAAGTGATATTGAGCACTACCACTAAGCGGATTCGTATTATGCACATTCTCCCTAGCAATTGCGGCTCTAAAATAGCGCTCGCTTTGGCTAAATAATCCGCGACGATAAAGAAGTAATCCATACGCATCATTCACTCGTTCATCCATTGGATCCCGCTTTAAGGCCTCTAAGTAGTAATCGTCTGGTCGATAGGTTGCATGTCTATACTGTTCAAGATGTCTGGCAGCTAGTAATAGCTCGTCATTAGTTTGAATCTGAGATGGTTCTTTTATGGCTTTCGCCGGTGCTGGGATTCTTTCGATTTTTGAAGGAGCTTGATGATAAGTCACTAGGAATTTGCCATCAGCATCGGTCACAATAATCTTAAGTTCATCGTCAGGTACTGATAAGTCACCATAAATCTTACTAA
This sequence comes from Lactiplantibacillus sp. DA1, assembly GCF_032681335.1. Taxonomy (NCBI): domain Bacteria; kingdom Bacillati; phylum Bacillota; class Bacilli; order Lactobacillales; family Lactobacillaceae; genus Lactiplantibacillus; species Lactiplantibacillus sp. DA1. Next base: position 149,080 of record NZ_JAWHTQ010000005.1, read on the forward strand.
AGACTTGTGTCGGTTTTATGGTCACGATATCGTCGCTAATAACAGTTTCCTGATGCATGAGCTTAATATGAGCACCACGAAATTCAGATGTCGTATAAACAATCAGCTCATAACCTTGGTCCACTTTTTTAAAGTTCAGCACCGCATCCTTAGTCGCATTTTTAACGGCACCAACATGCTGATAAGGCATGAAATATTCAGTTGACGACTTTTCTTCATGTGGCTTCAGCCAAGTGAAATCTGGTTGATTATCTGTAAATGTTCCCACCATTAATTCGATATATGGTCCATCGTTATCTGTTAATTGATAATCCCAAGACTTTCCAAAATCACCATTTCCCCAAGTCCACTGCTTCTTACCTGGTGACGTATGATGGTCTGCAACATGTAATAATCCGGCATGCTTTTGATGATCATAATTACCCAAAAAGTCATATTCAGAATGCGCTGCCATATATGAAGTTGGCACCGGTACATTTTTATACCTAGAGATATCGACACCAGCTGAGTAGTCCATTTTGTAATATTCGCCAGTTGCAATTGGAAAAGTTGATACTGCCCGCTTCCCATGATCAAAAACTGCCGTCACATCTGGCGGAAAAATTGATTGCGTATGATCATTTACAGGAACTGCTGGATTAGCCCACCATAGAAAGGTTTGCGGTATATCAGTTGGATTTTTAAAATATTCGTCCAACTTAAGGTATGCTTTATCCGGCGTTAATGTAAAACCAACCGTCACTTTAGTACCATACATTGCATCCGTATCACTCATCCACAGCGTTTTAGCGCCATCATCATGTTCCTCAACTCGATATTCGATTGGTAAAAAAGTATCCGGCCGATGATGCTGTGGCCAATTGAACTCAATACCACCTGAAATCCATGACCCAGTCAAGCCAACCAAAGCAGGCTTGATAACATGATTATAATAAACAAAGTCATAATTATTAGTTTTGTCCAAGGCACGATAAATTCGACCACCAAGTTCTGGCAAAAAGGTAATTTGTAAATATTGATTTTCTAAAATTACTGCGTGATATTCCTGATCGACCTTCTTGTCCAAAATCTTTTCAGTCACTGGAAAAGGATAAACTTTTCCACTGCTTCCCTGATAGACACGATTTTCTAGGAACATTGGGTTTTTTTCAGGTTTACTGGTCTGATATGTTGGAATTGTCAGCTTGGTTTCTGTCAACGAGACACCTGTAATTGTATTTAGCATCTGTAATACGTCCTTTCGTTATTCATTAGCACTATGATATTATTGAAAGGGCTTTCTTTGAATGCAATTTCATATTCAAAAGATGGATTATCGGACACCTCCCCTACCAGTAATCGTATTGAATCGACTAATAATTGGAGTGATGATTAATCATGAAACGCTTAGAGAACTTTGATAATGAATATTTGTTTGTCTTGCCAAAAACCTTTATTGAAAAGCTTATTACGACCCCCATCACATCTAATCTTTATTTGACTAATCTCGGCTTTTTCCCCAATGCTGAGTATCATTATGTATCACGGGAGCATGGAGCTGAAGAATGGATCATCATCTTCTGTACTGGCGGCTCTGGTAGTGCAACAATCAATCATGCACGTTATCAGCTTCACCAATATTCACTAATTATTCTGCCACCAGGTGTCAAACAGGTCTATCAGGCTTCTGAAAATGACCCATGGGATATCTATTGGCTACATTTCACCGGGAAATTAGCAACTGATTATCCCAATATTTTTACCGACAAACCATTCTTTATTGACCATATTCAAAGTAATGAAGTTGACACCATTATGCGATACTTTTGGTTAATGATTAAAACCTATATTCCAGGCTTCACATATAATCGAAGCTTGTACACTTCACAGTTACTAGGACTTATGTTGGTCGAACTATCATTAAACACAGGCAAAATAAGCAACGGTGTCCAAGGCAGTCCCTACGTTGACACTGCGATTAGTTATATTTACGATAAAATTGATGAACCAATTCGTCTAGACACAATTGCTCAACATCTGGAAATATCGAGTAGCTACCTTAGTCGAATATTCAAATCGATTACCGGAAAAAGCGTTAACCAGTATATAACTCAACTAAAGATGGAGCGTGCCACTTATTACCTAAGCTACACAAATATTACTGTTCAACAAATAGCCGACCGTCTTGGATATACTGATAGTTACTACTTCTCTCGCGTTTTTAAAAAAGAATACGCGGTCTCCCCCAAACACTATCGAGAACGACTAGTCTAATCATAGTGATAAATGACTTTTTGAAAATTTGTACCATTAGTCTAAAATATGTGTTACTATTAACCCAACTATTAGGTACAGAAAGCGCCATATCTGAGGATATGGCGCTTTCTTTTCATTTCATTACCTGTCAACTAGATTAGTATAGCGAATTATCCAAACGCTATGACCGACCAGCACTCCAATCAATCGCCGGTTGTTCAGCAAGAATTTGTTCAATCGTTGCTAATTCTGCTACACTAAATTCCAATTTTCCTAGTGCTGCAACGTTATTGACCACTTGTTGTGGCCGGCTAGCACCAATTAAAACGCTAGCCAAGGCCGACTGACGTAAATTCCAAGCCAAGGCCATTTGAGCTAAGCTTTGACCACGTTGTTGTGCAACCTCATTCAAGCGTTTCACCGTCGTTAGTGTTTGCTCAACCTGGACTGGACTCAAAAAAGGAATTGTCTGCTTATTGGCCCGCGAATCAGTCGCAATCCCATGCAAATACTTATCCGTTAACAATCCCTGTGACAGTGAGCTAAAACCCACTGCCGCCTTGTGAGTCGCTTGCAGGACAGGAAACAAGTCCTGTTCTGCCTGTCGATTAAACATATTGTAACGCGGTTGATGAATAATATATGGCGTTCTTAACGTTTCAAATATCTTGGTCATGGCGGCCGTCTGCTTACCATTATAATTTGAAAGCCCAATATATAACGCCTTGCCCTGCCGTACTAGCTGATCAAGCGCAGCGGCTGTCTCTTCCATTGGTGTCTCGGAATCAGGACGGTGACTATAGAAAATATCAAAGTAGTCTAAACCAGTTCGCTGCAGACTCTGGTCAGCACTCGCAATGATACTTTTCCGTGAACCCCAATTACCATAAGGTCCCGGCCACATCACATAGCCTGCCTTACTGGCAATGACCATTTCGTCACGGTATGGCCGCATATCGGTAGCCATGATACAGCCAAAATTAGTTTCTGCACTGCCGGGCTCCGGGCCATAATTATTAGCTAAATCATAGTAGGTAATCCCCAGATCAAAGGCTTGATGAATGATTGCCTTTTGATTAGCAATCGGATCAACGCTCCCAAAATTATTCCATAGACCTAACCCGATTGCTGACAACTTCAGGCCACTATTGCCTACTCGATTATAAATCATATGGTCATAGCGGCTCTGACTTGCTTGATACATATTAAACACCCTCTCATTATTAGTTCCTAGCTAAAGTTACCGCTTTCATTAGTAAAAAGCAACGCCTGGTTTTACCATGATACCTCCGCTAAGATTATTGAGACGTCGAGCACTCTCGCTTGATAATTTATATATGTCAATTACAATATATTATGAGAATATAAACGTAAAGGAGTACTTATTATGGACCCTAAATTTATTGAAGTTATCAAAGACACGACCCCCGCAACCATCGTCACGGTCAACGCTGCACCAGCGCACGTCGTCAACACCTGGAGTCATTATATGCAGCTTATCGATGATCATACCCTATTGATCCCATCGGCTGGCATGCACTCAATTGAGGCCGATTTTGCTAACGACAACCACATTACAATTGCTGTCGGTAGTTACAAGGTTCCCGGCACAACTGGCACTGGCTGTGGTTTCCACATTCATGGTACCGGCAAGTTTGAAACTAGTGGCGCTTATTTCGATCAAATGCACGCCAAGTTCGATTGGATTCGTGCAACCTTGGTTGTAACCATTGATGATGTGGAACAAAAGATTTAACGATTAAAAGCTAGACTAAAAGAACGTACACGAGTTGTGTACGTTCTTTTAGTCTAGCTAGCCGTTAATTCATTACTGTCTTCTTAGATGCTAATTCAAGCCCCTCTAAAAAGTGCCCAAAGCACTGCTTCAAGAAGTGTTCGCTACCATCATCATTCAGATGGTCGTTCTCATCAAACTTATTGCCGGCTTGTGGTAACATGAACTCGTTACCAGGCATAACTTTGGCATCCACACCTGGTGAGTCCAAAATCTGTCGTAAGTTCATCTGAGCACGCACCGTACCTTGAATACCTAACGAAGTCCCGACAATCATCACTGGTTTGTCTTTGAATGGATGTTCTGCACAGGACAGCCATTCGATGGCACTCTTCAAGGCAGCTGGAATCGAATGATCATATTCTGGTACCCCGAAGACGACGCCATCAGCGGCTTCGATCTTAGCAGCCAGCTCCTTCACAACAGCCGGTTCCTGATCCATATCATCTTCATTGAATAGCGGTAAATCTTTAATTTCACAAATTTCAAAATTAACTTGCGTTTCAAATAATTCTTTCATGGCATACAACAACTTACGGTTATATGATTTTGAAGCGTTAGTCCCCACAATGGCCACGATATTAGCTTCGTCATCGCCCGCGGTTGCTTGCCGCTGAGCGTTTTCACTAGCCGCGGCGCCAGCAACGTAACCCGACGAAATACCCCAAGTATTCATCATACTTGGCATTGAATCATGTCCGTTAGCGCCGCCGATGATTTCCCCAGCACCAAAGTAATTAGCTACCGGTGCATCTTTAGTCGTTACCAATTGCAAGTTATCAGCATCGACACTATAGCCACCTAAAGTCGTCGCAAAGCGATCACGTTGTTCAATAATGTAGAATGTCTCACCTTCAAATTGATGCAAGTACTTCGGATCACGGCCGAAATCATGATCGTGACCATCTTGAACATAGCCTTGATAATTTTTGACCGTTTGGACTAATTCATCAACCGCAATTCCGGCCTGCTCAGCAGCACTTTCCAAAGAACCCTTAACGAATACTGGCCGCTTGCCCTTATTCTCAAAGAAGCTCTTAATTTCTTCTGGTGTGAAATCATGCAAGATCAGCAGATCGTAAACTTTCTTCCAAGTCCGTTCATCCATGACTAGGTAAGCAACTTTATCCGCTTGTTTAAGGATGGCATTCCGGAAAGTCGTATAAACATTTGATTCATTAACGATCCGATCACCCTTAGAGTTAACGTAAATTGCCCCCATATCAGTTGCTTGTTTCGACGCGTACGTGGTCAATTTAGCAACGCCTGGTTCCACTTCAACACCGTGTGGATACAGCTTGTACCAACCTAAATCGTGCGTTTGCAAATCCAAATCACCATTAAATTGATAGGCATCCCCAGTGGAAGTCATTGGGCCATAATAATCAATGCCTTCGCTTTCAGTACCACGCATCTTTTGGTTAGCGCCATGACCACCTGCAGCAAGCACAACTGAACGTGCCTTGATGTTGACTGTTTGGTCCTTTTGAGCAGCAATCACACCGCGTAACTTTTTATCGTTGTCCAACATAAGCTTTTCGACTCGGGTATCCAACATAATTTGACCACCCGCAGCAGCGAACGCCTTGGAAACTTTTTGAATGAATTCATAGCTACTTGCTGAAGGCAATTCAATCTGACGGTTAATCGAATGTTCTGGTGTTTGCGTCTGTGCTTTTTGATAATGTAAATCTGCAAACTTACTAATAAAATCAATGGCTGGACCAATATTATGCACCATTAGGTCGGTCAAGGCTGGATAGTTCGTCTCCAAGCTTTCACGAGCAACATCTTGTGCCAACATTTCTGGCGTATCATGATTATTATCAAAAATTTGCGCAGCAACATCAGACCCGGTACCAACAACGTTAGAACCATTCAGGATCGTCGCACCACCAAGATAGCCGTTCTTTTCAACTAAGATAACCTTCTGACCCATTGTCAACGCTCGACAGCCAGCGACTAAGCCCGCTTCACCACCACCAATAATGAGCACGTCAGTCCGTAAGTTCTGCGTCTTGGGGGCTTTTTTCTTAGGAACTGGCTGCACATCAACACCAGCATCGGTTACAGCCTTATCTGCCGACTTAAGTAGCGCTTGGGTCATCACCGTTGCACCACTAATTGTGTCAACATTGAATGATTGTTCCGTAATGATATTTTGTTTCAATTTATCAATGACTTGGTTAAAGATCCCCGACGTTTCGGAATGCTTTAATATTTTCAAATCCTCAATCTTATTATCTTGCACGTCAACTTCATAATTGATAATACCGTTGTGGCCCATTGCTTGGCCGGTAATTTGTTTTTTACTCAATAGTAAACACTCCTTTGCGTCGCGGCGTTAAGCCACTGGTAACTGTTACCTGCTGTTCATGATCAATAAAAATCGCTTCCGTATGTGGTAATTGCTCGATTAGCCGGCGACCACGGCTTGGCCCTTCAAAGTAAGCCACTGTTGATAACACTTCGGCTAATTCTGACCGTTCAGTTATAATCGATACCTGATCAACTTGATTTTCAACCGGATAGCCGGTTCTAGGATCCAGAATGTGATGATAACGGTGATTGCCAATCTTAAAATATCGTTCAAAGATGCCTGACGTCACTACCGTTCTAGCAGGCATTTCGACCTGTAGCGCTGGATAACCACGTGGCGCTTCAGGTGCCTGAATTCCAACTTGCCAACGCTGATTATCGGTTAGCGGATTGGTGCCTAATAACTTAACGTTGCCACCAAGGTTAATAATGGCACTAGTAATGCCAGCCTGCTGCAACTGCTTAACAACCTGATCAGCAAAATATCCTTTGGCAATCGCACCAAGATCTAATTGCATGCCAGATTGGCGCAAGTAGATACTCGATTGGGCCCCATCCAGGATAACTTCGTGCGTATCTAATAAAGATAACCGTTGCTCGATCTCTTGGGTTGCGGGTACTTGGTGCCCCCCAAAACCAATCTTCCACAGTTTAACCAATGGTCCAATTAGCACATTAAAACTACCAGAATATTGCTTTGTGTACTTAATGGCATCCGATACTAGTTGAAAGCATTCAGTGCTAACCAAGACTGGATGAATACCGGCATATTGATTGATCGCAGCCAATTCTGAATCAGCACGATTAACCGAAAAGACGCCATCCATCCGTTGCAAATAATCATAGACCGCCTCGACCGCTAACTGATTCGGCTCAAATAATGTCAGCGAGATGACGGTTCCCATCATCGTAAATTGTGAAACATACTTTTTTTGTGTCCCAATCATCACTCTGACCTCACGATTTCTTTCAGCTATGCTTTAATTTAACTTCAGATCTTCCAATTCCGGCCGTAAATTTTCAAGTGCAATTTGCCCAGGTGCCGAAGCCGCCCCGACCGTTGCAAATGATAAACAAGAGCCGAACACTTCACCAGCAAGCCGTGACACTTTTCCTAAGTCACCCATCGACATTGTGATTACTGGCTGTGGTAGTGTTTGGCGTGCAATATTAGTCGCTGTCAGTAATGTTAAGACATCCTCCACCGATTGTGGCATCACAGCCATCTTAGCAACGTCAGCACCATAATCAACCATACTAGTCAGTCGCTTAACGATCTCAGCAACCGCCGGCGTTTTATCAAAATCATGATTACTCATGATCACAACTACTTGATGCTCATGAGCTGCTGCAACAATTTGCTTAACAGCTTGTTCGTCATGGTAACGTTCAACATCTAATGCATCCGTGAACCCACCATCTAAGACCGTCTCACACAGTTTAAAATACTCAGTATCTGATAGTGCTAATTCGCCGCCTTCACCTTTAGTTCGAAAGGTGGTTAATAAGGCAATATCACCTAAAGCCTGGCGAAGTTGCTGACCGGCCGACTTCAACTGTTCTGGATTAGTTACATCCTTAAAAAAATCAATTCGCCATTCAACGACATCTGGCTGTGCAGCCTTTATTGGTTCAACTGCAGCTAAAATATCTGCAATGGTTTTTCCCGTAATAGGAACGGCAATCTTAGGCCGTCCCGTTCCTAATTCAATATCACGTAATTTAACGATTGGTGTCATGATCAATCGTGACCTCCTTTTGACTGTTCTTACCAAATAAGTGGTAATAACGAACTGTAATTAGTACAGCCAATACAAATCCAATCAACGCAATAATAACGTCAAATAAGAAAATGTTTGCAAGATTAGTTGACATCATACCTGTAACTAACGGTATCGTAAAGGATGCGATCGATCCCGCCGTATAAAAGGCACCGGTAATCGTCCCCTTGCCTTGTGGGAAGAAGGTGGACATGACGGTCAATCCTAATTGCATAACCCCGCCAGCAGCTGAGAATCCAACAACAAACGACATGATTGAACACATCAAAGATGTTGGTACCAGATACATCAGTAGTAACGAGAGAAATGAAAGTAAGGTATAGACGCCTAAGAATTGAATTTCTTTTACAGCACGTTTAGCTAGCGCAGCCGTCACCAGTACGCAAACGATTGACCCAATACTATAATAACTAATCAGTGCTCTTGAACTGGCGTCTCCCATTCCGGCTACCTTAGCACCATATTGACTCAACCACTGACTAACTAAGTAAAAAGTTGCCTGTGAAACATAACCATATAAGATAAATAGCGTGCCATCAAACCATAAGCTACCCTTTGATTCAGGCTTCACTGCTTCAGTCTCGTCCTTAGCAGCAACCTTAGCATCCTGATTAGCAACTGGGAACTTTCCAGCAACCAACATGAACAATAAATTAGCAACTAATACAACAATACAAAAGATAAACGACCAACCGTACCAATAATTACCAGCAACTAAGAAACTAACGAATAACGGTAATCCAAATTGGCCAACTGAAATGAAGGCCTTGATAATAACGTTCGCAGTTCCTTTTGAATCTGGAAACATTTCCATTAACGCTGGGTAAGTCCCAGAATCAAGGAATGAGTTCGCAATCCCAGCAAGTATCCCGAAAATGTAGGCTACCGTAATTGATGGGCTTAATAAAATACCAGCAAAGAAGAGCAAGTACGTAATAACACCAAGAACCACGAATGGTTTACGGCCAAACTTATCTGACAAAAATCCAGAAACTAATAAAACGATTAAACGACCAATACCAAGTGATGAAATTACTACGGCAACACCGCCTGTAGTCGTTTGCCAATGTTGAGCCAAAGCTTCCATGTTTTGGGCTAAGATAATAACCCCAATCCCATGAATAAAATAGTTTAAATATAAGCTAATGGCTGTCGGCATATATTTATTTTTCATGGCAACCCCCGTCTATTTTTGTGCTGCAGCGTCTTCATCAAATAAAATATGGCGAATATAATCAACTGGCATATCTTCACCAGTCCAGAGCTTAAAGGCAGCAGCACCTTGTTCGAGCATCATACCCAAACCATTGAAGACATGTTCAACGCCAGCTTCTTGAGCAACCTTCATTAATTTAGTTGTCCGTGGTGCGTAGACGGTATCAAAGACAATGAGGTCTTTACGTAACCAGCTTGGGTCATCAACTAAAGTCTTATCTTCCAACGGTTTCATGCCAACACCAGTAGCATCAGTATAAATATATGAATCTTGAATTTCCTTCTTAAAATCATCACGATCTTCTAATTCGTGTAAAGTAGCATGACAAGAAGTCCGCTCGTTGATCAAATCAACATTATGTTTAGCGTTTTCCCATTCTGCATCATGTAAGTTAAAGATTGACATTTCACTAACGCCATCTAATGCCGCTTGAACAGCAATCGCAGTACCAGCACCGCCAGCACCTGCTAATGTCATCTTATGACCACGGATATTAATCCCTTCATCGTCCAGAGACTTCATAAAGCCAATACCATCAGTCGTGTAACCGGTTAAAATTCCATCATCATTAACAATAGTGTTGACCGCACCGCACATCTCAGCAGCTGGGTCTAATTTATCTAGCAGTGGCAAAACCTTCTGCTTATTAGGCATTGAAACATTAGAACCCCGCATATCTAACGTCCGAATCGATTCAATTGCTGAAGGTAGCTTCTTGTTATCGATTTCGAATGCTAGATATGCATAGTTCAATCCTAATTTAGCAAATGCATTATTGTGCATCGTTGGTGACATTGAATGCCGAATCGGATATGCCATCAATCCAATTAATAATGTGTGTCCATCAATGCGTTCAGTCATGTAAATCCACTCCTATAAATTTATATTTTTAATATTTGTTACTCAATTCACTTGTCATCTTAACAAAATGCTTTAATATAATAAATATAGAACTGTTGTTAAATTCATTAAATTGTTTTATGAATGAAAGGGGTATCACGCAGATTGAATCTAAGACATTTGGAATTTTTCAAAGAATTGGCACGAACACAACACATGGCAAAAGCGGCTGAAAACCTTGGTATCTCACAACCTTCATTAAGCTATGCCATTAAAAAGTTAGAAAGTGAACTGGGGGTTCCTTTATTTGAACCAGATGGTCGTAATATTCGTTTAACGCCGATTGGTTCTGTGTACTTAAAGTATATTACGGCAAGTTTAAGCGATTTATCACAAGGCAATGAGCTCGTTCAGCAATTAATGGATCCTGACAAAGGACATGTTAAATTGGGCTTTACTTATACACTTGGACAGCAGCTAGTCCCCGAACTAATCACTAAGTTTCATACAGATGATAAAAATCATGCAATTACATTTGAGCTCGGTCAAGGAAACTCGACTGAATTACTTCAGGAACTTGCTGATGAAAAGTTTGATTTAGTGTTAGCCTCAAGTGTCGACCGCCTCGGCGAGCAACCTACTAATACCTTATTTGATTTTATTCCATTGGTTCAACAAGAAATTGTGGCAGCTGTCCCTAGCCACCACGCGTTAGCCAAACAAGAAGAATTATTCGTTAAAGACTTGGAACCATATCCCATGATATTTTTCTCACATAATAGTGGTTTACGTCCTTTGATTGATCGAATTCTAAGCCAGGCGCATGTAAAGCCCAAAATCGCTTACGAAGTCGAAGAGGATCATACCATGGCTGGCTTTGTGAGCTATAATTTTGGTGTCGCTTTGATGCCATACTTACCGCTTTTAGACCAGACCAGCATAACATTGAAGCACTTAGCTGATCAGCCACTACGTCACCAAATATACCTCATCAGCAAACGTAATCATTTTGTTACACCTTCAGTTAGTCGATTTGAAGAATTCAGTCGCAGTTACTGTTGGCAACATTACACGCAAAAGGAACATTTTATTTAAGACAAAAAAGCTCTCAGGTTTGCAACATGTATTATCGCCAGACTAGTGATAATACATGTATTATAGACCTGAGAGATTTTTTACTAAGCAACGATTGCTTTCTTTTCTCGAAATAGGGCAAGAACTACAATGCTGCAAAGAACACCAATTCCAGCAATTAGTACGTCAAACCACATAATCTTATAAATGCCAATCTGAGAAATCCAAGCGGTAAATACCGGAATCGTAAATGAAGCTAATCCACTCGCAGTATAATAAATTCCCGTAATACGACCCTTAGCACGAGGAAACGTATTGCTCATAACGGTTAGTCCTAGTTGCATAACACCGCCTGCAGCTGAGCATCCAATCACAAACGAACTGATTAATGCTACCCACCACGTTGGAATTAGCGTTAAGGCTAGCAATGCTAACAACGATACCACAGTATCAAACAGCATAAACCAAACCGGCTTAATAATTCGCTCAACTAGTAAAGCAGTTACAATAACGCCTAAAATAGATCCAACGCTATAAACGCTAACTAACATTCGAGCATGTACTAAATTCAAATGAATCACGTCACTGCCATACTTTGTCAACCATTGGCTTACCAAATAAAAAGTTGCCATTGAGATATAGCCGAAAATCGTCAGAACACATCCAAGAATAATTTTCTTTAGCGTTAGTGGCATATGCTTTTGCAAAGTGTTTTGCTTTTTATTAGGCGTTGATACTTGATCAGTTGTTAATTTTGGAAAAGTTCGCCGACGTAAAAAACTAAAGTTAACCACCATTAAAAAGACACATAATAAGAACGCCCAACCATACCATAATTGAAAATGATCTAGTCCAGCCACAATAATGGGCAATAATAATTCACCAATCGAAGCAAAGGCCTTAATCATAATATTTGCCGTTGCTTGACGTCTAGGATAAAGTTCCATAAGCGCTGGGTACGTCCCCGAATCTAAAAATGAATTAGCCATACCGGCTAGAATACCGAAAAAATAGGCGACAACAATATTAGGAGAAATGACAATTCCAATAAAAAATAATGTATACGTTAAGATACCAATCTGTACAAATAACTTTCGGCCAAGCCGATCTGAAAAAGTCCCTGCCAAGTAAAGTACTAACAATCGGCCAATGCCTAATGATGAAATAACCAGTGAAACACCAGCATCATTGACATGCCATTGTCGGCTTAATACAGTCATATTTTGGGCTAGAATCACAATAGCCATACCATGAACGAGGTAATTAAGATACAAACATATCGTTGTTTTCATACGTTCTGTTGATGTCATATGAGTTAACCTTTGCCTTGTAAGATTTGAATTGAGTAACAAAGTGTTTTGCTCATCTATTAACATACTATTCTACTCTAAATGTAAGCGCTTATCAATCAAATGAAAAGTTACTTAATTTCTATTTTTACCCGCCAACACTCACCAATATCTGTACCACCACCATCAAGGTCGCCAAAACATCTAACACCCAACTACTCCACACATAGTAGTTCTCCATTGGTCGATATTTTTGACGCGTTACTTTAAGATTTTTCTCGTATAACCGATTGAAGAAAATAAATAGCCAAATAAAGAACCACAAAATCAGACAAAAAACTGGATAAATAAAAATATTGCTCTTGATTCCCCACGGTGTCAGGCTCGTGACGGCGGTTGGCACGTAGACACGATCAGGTAATAGTGGGTATGCGACAATTGCCAATAATAGCGGTAATAACGCTAATCCCGTCTGCCGCCACAAATTATAGCGGCCGTGCTCATCTTTAACATTAAACATTGCGCCAACCTCCCTTAATTAACCAGTGCATCGCAAATGGTAACTGCTGGTTCCAGAGCCGCCAATCATGGCGACCCGGTTGTAACTGCCATTCAAACTGGTCTTTAAACACTGCCACCAACTGTGACTTGAAGGCTTCATCCATTGACCGTAACATGTCTTGATCACCCGTCGCCATTAGAACACGTAACGTCCCCCAGTTTGTCGGTTGCCGTATCAAATAAGACAAATCCGCTGGCGTCCCTTGCATCTGTGCTGGTGAGAAAGCCAGCTCAAGGTCTGGCATAATTGCCGATTGTTCCACGTGAAACCTTTTGAGATTCGTCACCGGTGATAATGCCGCGACAGCCGCAAACCGCTGCGGATAGGTAAAGGCATAACGTAATGCCCCATAGCCACCCATGGAGTTCCCCAACAAATAATTGTCTTCCGGTCGTGCCGACAACGGAAAGATATAACGCATTCGTGTTGGTAACTCGTGGGTCAAATAATCCCAATAGCATGGACCATGGACCATATTCGTATAAAATCCCCGCCCCGTTTCCGGCATGACGACCGCTACTCGGTATTGCGTCGCCAGTAGTTCAATTTCCGTTCGCCGCAACCACGACGTTGCGTCCCCGCCTAAGCCATGCAACAGCCACACGGTGGGTAGACGGTGATCCCCACTCGTATATTCTGGTAGAATCTGTCCAGCCGCGTTCACTGGTTCCGGCAAGATGACTTGGACTTGAACTGACTGTCGTAATACGTTGGAATACAAATTATTACTGTGAATTGACATTGTGTGACACTCCTCTCGTTACCCATCAATCAACGAATCCGATTAGTCGTTACTGACTTAGAATCACTAGTCAGCGCCAGGCCAAAATAGTTAGGTAGCATATAACTAACAGTGTATTCCAACGGTTGTTCCCCCCGAAATACCCAACGCTCGATTTTAATTACCGTTGTCTCCATACCAACGTGCAAATAATCCGCTATTCGTTGACTGGGAACGCAGGTCGCCGCATATTCTTGCTCAAACGGTTGTCGCGATAAATCAAGTTGCGCGTGTTTTCGAATCACTGCATAAATTGAATGTACTTCCCGCAACTTTTTCATAGCTGTATCAGGAATCAGCGAAGCTAAATACCATGATTGTGAAAATTCAAATGGCGCCCGTTTGATTTCACGCAACCGTTCTAAATACCAGATTGCTGTACCGTCTTCAAATTTAGCTCGTGTTGGTAAAGCCATCTCCTGATCAGCAACTAGAATGGCAACCTGCTCCTCGTCAACATCATACGTATGGGTATCCGTAATCCGAACAGCTGTCCCACGATTGAACTTAGAAACAAAGCTGCCTTTTCCTTGAACACGGTAAATATAGCCCTGGTCAGCTAACATATTCAGCACTCGTACCACTGTCGTAGAACTTACCTGATACTTTTTGCGCAACTCACTTTCACTATAAAAAGGATCATTTTTACGAAAATGATTAGCATTTAATTCCAACACTAGCGCACTTAAAATAGTTTGATAAATTGGTTCCTTTCGACTCATAAACACCGCCATCCAATCCTCAACAACTTAATGCATTAAATGTCTATACTTAATCGAATTTTGTTAATATCGAATAATTAACCACGATGAAAGCGTTAACTATACTGTTATATTATGCTATACTCACTCATGAAATCAAGTTAATGTGTTAACTTAAATTAAATTCAAGGGGGAATTTATTTTACGATTAATCGCACCAACTAACTTTTAAGGAGATGAGTCAATCATGGATAATTCACGTACATGGAAAGATAAAACCATTGATGTCATGAGTAAAATTGCCGCCAACCGCTACTTACGGGCAATTCGGGACGGAATGGCTGTTATCATCCCAGTAACGATTGTTGGATCATTCTTCACAATCGTTACACAATTGCCAATTCCTGCTTGGACAAGTTTTATTAAGCCCTATGCCGCTGGTTTAGCTATTCCAATCAATTTTTCAATGGGGTTTATGGCCATTTATGCCGCGTTTGCCATTGCGGGCCGTCTAGCTGAAGGCTATCATTTTGACCATATTTCAACCGGAGTCGTTTCTGTTATGGTCTTTTTACTACTTGCTGTTAAACCAATTACCACTACGCCAGCTGCATTTAAAGCATTGGGATTAAAAGCTGCTGCAACCGTTGTTCCATTGACTAATTTCGGTGCGGCTGGTTTATTTACAGCCATGTTAGCCGGAATTTTAACCGCCGAAGTGACTCGCATCTGTCGTGATCATCACCTAGTGATCACATTACCAGACGGGGTGCCCCCGGCTGTTGCGGCATCTTTCTCAGCATTAATTCCGGCGACTTTCTTGATTGTCGGCGCTTGGGTCATTCACGTTGGGCTGAACTTTGACGTTAATACTTTCTTACAATGGGTCTTCAGCCCGTTAGCTTACTTTGGCCGTGACAATTTGCTTTCTGTTATTGTGCCAATTCTGTTAACCGATATCGTTTGGCTCTTTGGGATTCATGGGGCGGCCTTAGCAACACCAATCTTTTGGCCACTATGGTATCCAAATCTGAACGACAATTTAGCTGCTATTTCTAAAGGCGCTACCGCTGCAACGGTACCTCACTTTATGACTGAACAGTTCTTCCAGTGGTTTGTCTATGTCGGCGGTGCTGGGGCTACTCTGTCATTATGTATTCTATTAGCCTTCTTCTCAAAATCAGCTTACGGTAAGACTATCGGGAAAGTTACAATTATTCCGGGAATCTTCAATATTAATGAACCCGTTATTTTCGGTGTTCCAATTGTGATGAACCCTTACTTTGCAATTCCATTCGTACTCGCACCATTAACGATGGGGATTATCACTTGGGCTGCAACTGTCTTACACTTAGTTAGTCGGACCGTTGCATTAGTACCATGGACATTGCCAGGACCAATCGGAGCTTTAATGACTACTGCCTGGGACTGGCGAGCAGCCGTTCTATGTATTATTAATATTATCGTTGCAACCTTCATCTACTACCCATTCTTCAAGATTTGGGATCGTAATCAATTGAAGGCTGAACGCGAAGCAGCTCAAGCTGACGCTGAAAAATCGGCTCAAACAACCGTTACTGAATAACGACTAACATAATGATGTCACATCAGCTTATAATTACGGTATGATTAACTTAATTGTAACTTTCAATGAGTATGTCACTTATTTCATAACGGTCATCTTGGCTTTATTACCAACCGTAATCGATCATTGTTATCATTATTTCGGGAGGACTGCTGCATTTGCCGCAGTCCTCTTTGTACATATTCTAAGAAACGAGGAGAAACTATTGAAATCAGATATTAATCAACTCACTACTGAGAGCCGGAACCCCGCCAGCAGCCATTTAGATGAAATGTCGATCCTGGCAATTACCCAGTTAATGAATCAAGAAGACGCCAAAGTTAGTCAAAGCATAACACCCGAACTACCACAAATTGCCGCCGCTATTGACCTTATCGTCACTGCCTTTAAAGCTAACGGCCGCTTAATTTACATGGGCGCTGGTACTAGCGGTCGCCTTGGCGTTTTAGACGCTGCCGAATGTGTCCCAACATTTGGTACTGAGCCAGAGATGGTTCAAGGACTCATTGCTGGCGGGGCCCAAGCTATGACGGTCGCCGTTGAAGGTGCTGAGGATAATCCTAATTTAGGCGCACAAGATTTAAAGGATCTGACTTTAACAGCTAATGACGCCGTTGTTGGCCTGGCAGCAAGTGGACGCACACCTTATGTTATCGGCGCACTCGACTACGCACAGCACATTGGTGCGGCGACGATTAGTCTAGCCTGCAATCATCATGCTCAAATCAGTCAACACGCCCAAGTTGCCATTGAAGTTGCCCCGGGTCCTGAAGTTCTCGCTGGCTCGACGCGTTTAAAAGCCGGGACAGCGGAAAAAATGGTGCTTAACATGCTATCAACGATTTCGATGGTTAAGATTGGCAAAGCCTACCATAACTTGATGGTTGATGTGAAACCTACTAACGAAAAACTCGTGATTCGCGCGAAACACATGATCGAACTGGCCACCGGAGTTTCTGCCGATGAAGCCAGCGAACTATTCACTGCCGCTCATCAAAACGTTAAAACAGCAATTGTCATGAACTTAGCCGGCGTCTCTGTCAGCGACGCCGAGCAGCGTTTACAGCGCGCACACGGTGTCGTTCGTGACGCACTCGCACTGCAATGAGGAGGTCTAAAATGACATATTTAATTGGCGTTGACTGTGGTGGCACGCACATCGTTGGTCAAACTTGGACGATAACCCCCGAGCTCCTGGTCCAAAGCGTTACGGGTGGCCCTGGTAACGTTGTCCTAGACTACTCTGCTGCCGTTACTAACTTAACCACTGTCTTAGACCAGCTCACTGCCGCAATTCCAGCTAATCAGATTGGGTTGATTTTAATCGGAATTGCTGGAATTGAAACTGCTGGCCGGGCTGATCAGGTCCAACAAACCATCACCCAACGTTACCACGCTAATACCCAGGTCATAAGCGATGCAAAACTGGCTCTACTGAACGGTCTTGCAGGAGCAGACGGCGCCTTAGTGATTGCCGGTACGGGCTCGGTCGTTTATGGCCGCCAAGTCGGGAAATTTCTGCGCGTTGGCGGCTGGGGTTACGTTTTAGGTGACGAAGGCAGTGCCTACGACATTAGCAAGCGGGCACTTAAACAGGTTCTGACCCAGACTGATAACAATCAAACTAGTCAACTGACAGCTCCCCTATTGGCACAACTTAAAGTTGCCGATGTTGCTGCCGCCGTCCAGAAATTTTACGCTCAAGATCGACAAACTAACGCTCAATTAGCACAGTTAATCGCCAAACTGGCCGAGCAACAAAATTCTGAAGCCATCACGGTATTAGTCACATCAGCCCAAGCACTGGCACAACAAGTCGTTACCTTATATCAGCGGTTTGCAGAGCCTCGGCCACAACGGGTCGCCCTCTCTGGTTCCGTTTTACAACACAATCGCCTGGTCCGCGACACGTTAACAGCGACAGTGCACCAGGCAATACCAACAATTGCATTTAACGATATTACAACTAACAACGCCCACGCCGTCATCTATTGGCACCGGTGGACTCAGGAGGAAATTAATTCATGACAATGCGTCAACTAGGTTTATCCATTTATCCCGATCATAGCGACTTTGAAGAAAACGCCGCTTATCTCAAATTAGGCCAACACTACGGCTTCACTCGAATTTTTATGAGCATGCTGGAAGTATCTGGTACGGTCGCCGAAACCAAAGCTAAGTACCAGAAAATCATTGACGTTGGAAATCAGTTGGGTTACCAAACGATTTTGGACGTTTCACCACGGATTTTTAAACAACTAGGAATTTCCTATAAAGATCTAAAGTTCTTCGCTGATTTACACGTCGCCGGTATTCGACTAGATGAGGGTTTCGATGGCGCAACCGAGGCGCTACTCTCGTATAATCCGTACGGCTTGATCATCGAACTTAATATGAGTAATGACGTCGATTATCTGAATAATATTCTCAGCTACCAAGCAAATGTCCCATTTATTTATGGCTGCCATAATTTCTATCCCCAAGTTGGAACCGCACTACCTTACAACTTTTTCGTTAAGTGTAGCGAACGTTTTCGTAAGTTTGGCATTCATTCCGCCGCTTTCGTGGCAAGTCAGGTTGGTACGATGGGGCCATGGAACGTCAACGATGGTCTGCCAACATTAGAAGCTGATCGGCGCTTACCAATCGCCGTCCAGGCCAAGCATCTCTTCGCTTCCGGACTAATCGACGATGTAATTATCGGTAACGCTTATGCGAGTGAAGTCGAACTGGCCGCATTATCAGCAATCAATCGGTACCAAGTACAATTTCACATTGAATTTGAAGCTCAGACGAACGCGATCGAAAGAACCATTGCCTTGACCCCACAACATTTTCGCCGTGGCGATATTAACCCAAATGTCATCCGTTCAACAATGCCCCGTGTGACCTACAAGGAAACGCCCAACAGTCCACACGATAATGATGTGGAATTTCAGCGTGGCGACGTATTAGTAGGCAACGACAACTTCGGCATTTATAAAAATGAATTGCAAATCGTCTTGCAACCTCACCGGGAACCCCGAAAGAATCGGATTGGTCGGATTGCACCTGAGGAACTGTTACTGCTTGACTTTATTAAACCTTGGAGTAAATTCCGGTTTGTGGATTGAATATAGTAAAAAATATGTTACTGATTATAAAAAAGTCTATCTCGAAATTTTAATAATTTCGAGATAGACTTTTTTAGTTTAATCCAACTTATCAAAGCAAATTTCTGCAATTCACATGCTATTTTAAACTGGGTGGATGCTAACAGTATCATTTCCCATCAGTTGATCACACCAGCGGCAAGTCAGTTCTTATATCACGTAAATTCACCATCATTAACTAATTAAGCTAGATCTTCACCATTAGATTTAATGACCTTCTGGTACCAGTAAAATGAATCTTTCTTATAACGTTTCAGACTTCCCTTACCAGCATCATCCTGGTCAACATAAATAAAACCATATCGCTTGGACATCTCTGAGGTAGAAAAACTAATCAAATCGATTGGCCCCCACATCGTATAGCCCATTAGTTGTACGCCATCCTGAACTGCAGCTTTCATTTGCGCAATATGTTTACGTAAATAGTCAATCCGATACGTATCATGCACTTGTTGATCAGTTGTTAATTGATCTAGAGCGCCTAGCCCATTTTCAACAACAAACAATGGCTTACGATAACGATCCCACATCTCATTCAGTGTCACTCGCAACCCCACCGGATCAATTTGCCAACCCCAATCGGATTCCTCAAGGTAAGGATTACGACCACCGGTAGCCATATTACCGTTCACTTGTTCAGGCGCATCAGCTTGAGTTACCGTTGTCATATAGTAACTAAAACTAATAAAGTCAACCGGATACTTCGCTAAAATCGTCTGATCATCTGGTGCCATTTGAAGTTGAATATCATTCTCTGCAAAAAAACGGTTCATGAATTCTGGATATTCCCCCCGAGCTTGAACATCCGTGAAGAATAAGTTCTTATCGTCTTCCACTTGAGCAGCCTGAACATCTGCAGGATTAGGTGTCGCTGGGTAAGTTTGCATTCTTGCCAGCATTGACCCAATCTTAGCATCCGGGTCAATAGCATGTAATTGTTTGGTAGCCAGTGCACTAGCGATAAATTGATGGTGCAGCGCTTGGTAACGTAACTGCATCTGATCATGCGCCGAATTCTCAGTATCAACAGCCCCAGTGGCATGAAACCCCCAAGTTCCGGTATTAATTTCATTAAAAGTTAAATAATACGGAACGCGACCTTTAAAATGTTTAAAAACGACTTCAGTAAACCGATTAAAATCGGCAATGGTTGACCGGCTGGCCCACCCATTTTGCTTAAGCGTTAATCCAATGGGCATTTCATAATGTGACAGTGTAACTAATGGTTGAATGTGATAGCGTCGTAATTCATCAATGACTCGATCATAGAAAGCAAGTCCATCTGAATTTGGCTCGAGTTCATCACCTTTTGGAAACAATCGCGACCAAGCAATAGAGAAACGATAAACTTTAAATCCCATCTCAGCAAATAGTTTGATATCTTCTTTATAATGATGATAAAAATCAACACCTCGACGCTTAGGATACATTGTATCAGTTTGATCATCCAGCGCCGTTTGAATTGAAGATATCGTTACATCATCCATTGACATATGCTTGCGATCCGTCGTTTTTTTCACTACTTCTGCCGTTGTCAGGCCTTTACCTGCTTCATTCCAAGCACCTTCAACTTGGTTAGCTGCTGTCGCTCCGCCCCACAAAAAGTCTTTAGGGAACGTTTTAGGATAAGTTGGTTTATACATTAGCTGGTGCTCCTTCCATGATCTCCTTAGGTTGTAATTCTAAAATCCAATTATCACTAGCCTCCGTCGCATCAGTTGGCTTGACCATTTGATAGTCAGCCGTATTCGTAATAATGACCATGACAGTTGTATCGTAACCAGCCGCTTTGATCTTATCCACATCAAATTTAGTTAATAAATCACCACGTTTAACTACTTGGTTTTGCTTAACCATTGTTTCAAAGTATTGACCATTTAATTGAACCGTATTAATACCAATGTGAATCAGAATTTCAGCACCACTATTGGCCGTAATTCCAATCGCATGACCAGTGGGATATACTGCCGTAATTGTCCCATCAACGGGCGCTGTGACCGTCCCTTTATTTGGGACAATGGCTAATCCTTTGCCCATTGCTTCAGACGCAAATACTTCGTCATGAACGCTAGTCAATGGAATAATTGTGCCTTCAACCGGAGCCATTACTGTGTTATCACTTTGATCACTTACTACTGAGTGATCAGCCTGCTGTTGACGAGCGAATCCAAAGAAGTACGTTAAGATCGCACCACCTAAGAATGCTACAATCAATCCAATGACTTCACCCATAAACCCATGTCCTAGAAAAGTTGGTACCGCTAATAAACTAGGGAGTGTAAATGAGCTAGCGTGCGTACCAGCGGCGCCAATAATTGCACCACCAAGGGCACCACCCACAACGGCACAATAGAATGGTCGTTTTAACTTAAGCGTTACCCCGTAAATCGTCGGTTCGGTAATTCCAAACAATGCTGTGACAAAAGAAGACCCTGCTAATGCTTTCATTTTTTGATCTCGTGACTTCAAAAAAACAGCTAATGCAGCACCAGCCTGTGATAATACGGCCGCACTAAGAATTGGTAACAACGGGTCATAGCCCATCTTAGCAATATTGTTCATCATCAATGGTACGAACGTCCAATGTACACCAAAGATAACAAAGACTTGCCAGAAGGCACCCATGATAACACCAGCACCAATTGGCATGAAGTTATAAATTGCCATAACACCACTTGCTAATCCATTACCAATGAGTCCCCCAATTGGGCCGACAACTAACAGCGTCAATGGCACCATGATAATTAATGAAAAGAGGGGCGCGAAAATATTCCGAATTGCCGCTGGAAATAGCTTGTCCAGTACTGGCTCTAAATACGACAATACCCAAACTGCCAGCAGAATTGGGATAACCGTTGACGTGTATGTTGTTGGAACCACCGGAATACCAAAGAAATGTAGTGTTGTTGAATTCGTCATAACAGTTACTAAAGTTGGGTATAGCAGAGCTGCACCAAGTGACACCGCTACAAATTGGTTAACCTTCAACTGCTTAGCAGCAGTAAATGCTAGAAAGACAGGTAAAAAGTAAAAAATAGCATCACCAGCAGAATACCAAATCTTATAAGCCCCACTAGTCGTTGACATCCAATTAAAAGCAACCGCTAAAGCTAGCAACCCTTTCAAAATACCAGCACCAGCCAAAGCACCTAAAAACGGCGTAAAGATTCCGGAGATAAAAGCAATAAACCGATTAATGATGTTTTGCTTTTCACCCGTATCTTCCGTTGTAGTAGCTGCATCAGCCGTCGTATCAGGATTTGCTAATCCTGCTAAATCTGCTAAAGCGGCAAAGACCTTTGCCACAGCATTACCAATAACAACTTGATACTGGCCTGCGCTTTGAACAACCGTAATGACACCATCTAAGTTTTCAATCGCCTCAGTGTTCGCTTTGTCCGTTGACTTTAAGTTGAAACGTAGTCTGGTCGCACAGTGCCATGCTTTACTAATATTATCTTTTCCACCAATATTGGTAAGAATTGATTGTGCTAATTCTGAATAATCCATACCCTTTTTCCTCCCTTATAAAACAACAAAAACCCAAGTAGGCCCGTTATCAACACTAAAAATATAGGTTGACCGGTTGCTACTTGGGTTTTGCCTAATCGAATAGTTACAATCCCAAAAATATTATTGATTCTCGTTCAACATCCGTTGAATGTGCATGATTAAGTAAATACGCTCATTCACCGAAACAGTCTGTTCCGTCGACTTCTTCACAAAAACAGCGATTTTTTGGACACAGGCAAAGGCTCGCGGATATTGCTTAGATAAATGTTCAAATAAGAAATCATCATCTGCCCCTTGTGATTGATCAGGTCGTTTCAGCGTTAAGCGCTCCGCAAAAAAGCGTAGATGAACTAAAAATCGTTGCAAACTAACACTCTCATCTGGCATCGTTAATGACAGCTGATACTTAACAATATTCAAAATATCATTAATCAACTTAGTCATTGCAAGTGTTTGATCAGTGTTAGAGTCAGCCATACTATTCTCAACAAACTTCATTGCAATAAATCCAGCTTCGTCTTCCAACAACGTCACATCAAAATGCTTTTTAATCAGTGCCAATGCTTGCATACCGACTTGAAACTCACGGTGATAAATTCGCTTAGTTTCCCACAAGATTTCATTATGAATATCCATCTGATGGTGGTGCCGATAGACAGCAAAGTGAATATGGTCAGTCAATGAAATCAACAAATAAACATTAAAGGTCGTTTGCAATTGTTGTTCTGCCAACTCAATAATTTGCGAAGCAACTTCAAAATATTCCGGTTCAATATCTCCCATCAAGCTTTGGAAATTACTAATCCAATTATCTCCTTCTGGCGTATAAATCTTAGTAATCTGTTGTTGCTCAACATCGTCACCAGTATGCTTTTTGAACCCGATTCCCTTACCAATTAAGACAACTTCCCGTCCGTTTTTTTCAGCCAACAGGACGTTATTATTAAAAACCTTTTTGATTCGCATGCGCACGCTCCTCGACTCTCATACCTAAATAAAGAAAAAAACCTAATAACCCACTGCATCCGTGCTATCAATCACGAATACAATCGATTAATTAGGTTTTGCCCACTAGCTGATGTTAGCGGTAACAATCCTCATTTACAATTAGCTAGTATAGCGGTTTCGGAAAACGATTGCAAGCGTTAAATGCCAATTTCTATCATCTCAGCAATGATATATCGCTGTTAGATATCACTAATTGCATTTCAACTACTCAGATTTCTTCGCTAACCCATTATGCTTAATCACATCTTGATACCAGTAGAACGACTTCTTGGGATAGCGAGCCAACGTCCCGTGGCCCTGATCATCTAGGTCCACGTAAATAAAGCCATACCGCTTACTCATCTCGCCAGTTGATGCACTAACAAGGTCGATGCAACCCCATGGTGTGTAGCCCATCAAATCGACGCCATCATCAATGGCACCAGCCATCGCTTCAATATGTTGCTTCAGATAATCAATGCGATAATCATCTTCAACATAGAAATTCTTATCAGGTTTATCAATCGCACCTAGGCCATTTTCAACCACAAACAACGGTTTCTGATAGCGATCATATAGCTCATTTAACGCAATCCGTAACCCGGTTGGGTCAATCTGCCAACCCCAGTCACTCGCCTTCAAGAATGGGTTCTTGACGCCGCCCATCAGGTTGCCAGCAACAGTATCGGTTACACTACCCGTGGTTTCCACCGCGCTCGACATGTAATAACTGAACCCAATATAATCAACTGGATATTGTTGTAGTAATGCCAAGTCGCCATCCGTGGTTTCCAGATCATCAAAGGTCAGATCATATTCAGCCAGCAGTCGCTTGGTATAGGTCGGATAAGCCCCACGCACTTGAACATCCGCACAGAAGAAGTTGAAATCTTGATTATGCTGCAAATTAGCCAGCTGATTAACTGGATTCGAATCATAAGCATAACTAGTAGCATAGAGGATCATGCAGCCAACCTGAATATCCTTCCGTAATTCGTGCGCAATTTTAACAGCCTTGGCGCTGGCAACAAATTGGTTGTGCCAAGCCTGAAAGACGTTCTTTTTATCATCGGCACCGGTCGATGGAACTAAGCCTTGTCCCATCACTGGAAAATGTGCCGCGCTATTGATTTCATTGAAGGTCATCCAGTACTTAACCTTTGAAGCATAACGCGTTAGAATGGCCCGCGCAAAAGTTTCGTAGAATTCAATCAAGTACCGGTTTTTCCAGCCACCATACCGTTTGGCCAAGTTCAATGGCAATTCATAATGTGAGATTGTAATCACTGGTTCAATATTATTATCCAAGCATTCGTCAATCACATCATCATAAAACTTTAATCCGGCTTCGTTAGGTTGCGTTTCATCACCGTTTGGAAAAATTCGTGACCATGCAATTGAGAAACGGTAACACTTGAAACCCATTTCGGCAAACAGTCCAATATCTTCTTTGTAATGATGATAGAAATCAATACCTTCATGATTTGGATAGGTGTACTTATCTGTATCGATCGTCCAGTCAAAATCTGGTTGACTCACGATTTTAAATCGATCTTTGCCACCTGGTAAAGCATCCGCAATCGATAAGCCACGTCCACCTTCTTGGTAGCCACCTTCTAATTGATTGGCAGCAGTCGCGCCACCCCATAGAAATCCTTCTGGGAACTCTGACATTTAATCAACACCCTTTCTAGTTAGCTAGTAATGATAGCCCTTACACCTAGTATAAACAATCATTGGTCTGAATATCAATTATTACTAACTATCCTAAATCTTCCCCATTCGAAGCAATTACTTTCTTATACCAGTCAAATGAATCTTTCTTCATCCGCTTCAAACTACCATTACCTTCATCATCTTGATCAACATAGATGAAGCCATACCGCTTAGACATTTCGGAGGTGCCGGCACTAATGACATCAATGCAACCCCAGGTCGTGTAGCCCATCAAATCAACACCATCCTTGACTGCTTCTTTCATCTGTTCGATATGTTGACGTAAGTAGTCAATCCGGTAATCGTCATGAATCTTACCATCGGCGCTGATTTCATCTTCGGCACCCAAGCCGTTCTCAACAACGAATAATGGTACCCGATAGCGATCCCAGAACTCGTTCAAGGTAATTCGTAAACCAACTGGGTCAATCTGCCAGCCCCAGGCACTGGATTTCAAGTATGGATTTTTACCACCCATTGATAAGTTACCACTAGCTTGTTCAACATCGTCAGTCGCCGAAGTAATCGTCGTCATATAGTAACTAAAACTTAAGTAATCGACCTTGCCTTCAGCTAACAATTGTTCATCGCCAGCTTCCATCGTTAATTCAATCCCATTTTCTGCAAAGTACCGGTTCATATATTCTGGATATTCACCACGTACCTGTACGTCAGTAAAGAATAGATTCAATTGATCTTGCAATTGGGCCGCCCGAACATCAGCTGGATTAGGCGTATTGGCATAAGTTTGCATCCGCGCAAGCATTGAGCCAATTTGTGCCTCAGGATCAATCTCGTGACACTGCTTAACTGCAATTGCACTTGCAACAAACTCATGATGTAGCGCTTGGTAACGTAATTGCATTTGATCATGTAAGCTTAGATCACTATCAATTGCACCAGTACCAGTAAACCCCCAAGTTGAAGCGTTAATTTCATTGAAAGTTAGCCAGTACTTCACAACACCTTTATAGCGTTTGAATAGCACTTCAGTATAGCGAGTGAAATCTGCAATTGTCTTGCGACTTGCCCAGCCATTATTCGTTAATGTTAGGTTTAATGGCATTTCATAGTGGGAAATGGTCACTAGGGGCTCAATACCATACTTGTGACATTCAGCAAAAACATTGTCATAAAACTTCAAACCAGCTTCATTAGGTTCAGTTTCATCACCTTTAGGAAAGATCCGAGCCCATGCTAAGGATAGGCGGTATACCTTGAAGCCCATTTCCGCGAATAGCTTAATGTCTTCCTTGTAGTGATGATAGAAGTCGACGCCACGGCGCTTAGGATAAAGCTTATCCGTTTGATCATCAATGGCAGCTTGGACACTCTCTTTAGTAACCTCGTTCATCGACATTACTTTGCGGTCAGTAGCCTTCTGAACAACTTCAGCAGTTGTTAGGCCCTTCCCATCAACGTTCCAACCCCCTTCAACTTGGTTGGCAGCAGTCGCGCCGCCCCACAAAAAGTTCTTTGGAAAGCCAGTTGGCATTGTTTTTGAATACATAATTGAAAACTCCCTTTTAATTAGTCTAATTGTAATAATGGTTCAGTTGCATTAACTTCCGTAGCAGCTGGAAAAGCCAGTTTAACGTCATGATAGTTCTTAGAATTAGTCACAACCATTGGCGTTGTAACGGGATACCCTGCCGCCTTAATCGCTTCAATATCAAACTTCACTAGCGGCTGACCAGCTTTGACCGTCTCGCCCTTTTGAACTAGCGTTTCAAAACCTTTGCCCTCTAATTCGACAGTATCCATTCCAATATGCATCAAGATTTCAGCACCATCTGTTGTATTTAAACCAACGGCATGTCCAGTTGGGAATACGAGTGCTACTTCGCCGTCAGCTGGAGCGTATAAGACACCATCAGTTGGTTCGATTGCAACACCTTTGCCCATTGCACCTGATGAGAAGACTTCATCCTTAACTTCACTTAGTGGGATGATTTGACCCGTTTCGGGGCTACTCAACTTAGTGGCTGCATTGTAAGTGACGTTTGGTTCTACTTTAGTTGCTGCACCAGTTGGTGTTGTTTCTACTGAAAGCCCACCAGCCATGACTGGATCAGCCGTTGCCGCAGTTTCTACGACCTTAGTTTGCTTGTCATTACTATCAACACTCTTGTAACCAAATAACATTTGTAGGGCAAAACCAAGGACTGCAGCAATGGCCATCGCAATAATTAAGCCATATACAGAGCCGTCTACCCCAGTTTTAGAATTAATCGCAGCTGGGATTGAGAATAATCCCATACCGCCCATCATATACATTTTTGTACCTGCAAAACCAATAATACCGCCACCAATTGAAGCGGCCACACAACTCAGAATAAATGGGCGCTTACGTGGCAATGTTAACCCATAAATGGCAGGCTCCGTAACACCGAAAATACCGGAGATAAAGGCTGGTAAAGCAATACCGCGTGTCTTTTGATTTTTCGTTTGTAATAGAATGCCTAATACAACTCCAGTTTGGGCAAACGAAGCGGCTAATGATAATCCTAAAATAGGGTCAAAGCCTTGTGAGGCTAGGTTGGCCATCATAACAGCTACGAACCCCCAGTGAACACCAAAGATAACGAAAACTTGCCAGAAAGCACCCATCACAAGCCCAGCAACGATCGGACTGAAGTTATAGATTGCAACACACACTGTTGAAATACCATCACTTAACCAACTTGCAACTGGTCCAATAATTAAAAAGGTAATCGGCACTGCAATTAATAACGTAATAAATGGGACTAAGAACGTCTTAACTACCGTTGGCACGATTCGTTTTGCAAATGCCTGAACTTTAGATGCAAACCAAACGGCCAAGATAATTGGAATTACTGAAGAAGTATAGCTCATCATCACAACCGGAATACCTAAGAAAGTCGCGTGAATCTGTGATTCAAAGATACTACCACTGAACAACGTGCTTAATACTGTCTTACTGCTGTTCAAAGCGACAATACTTGGATAGCAAAGCGCCATCCCAATCGCCATTCCGACAAATTGATCAACATGAAACTTTTTGGCTGCTGTCAATCCCAAAACAATTGGTAGGAAATAGAAGAAACCATCACCGATCGAGTAGAGAATCTTGTATGTTCCTGAATTCTCTGACAACCAATTGAACGCGACAAACATCGCAACGAACCCTTTGATCATCCCAGCCGCACATAAAACACCTAACATCGGCGTAAAAATACCAGAAATCAAATCGATGAACCGGTCAAAGATACTCATCTTTTCCCCGTCTTCATAATCATCAGGTACACTACCACCATCGGCAAAACCACCGACGCGAATGAGCGTTTCATAAACGTCTGCAACTTCATTTCCAATGACTACTTGGTACTGACCACCGGACTGAACAACTGTAATAACACCATCTGTATCTTTTAATTCATCAGTATGGGCAGCGCTTTCATCTTTGAGCTTAAACCGCAACCGGGTGGTGCAGTGAACCACGCTCTTAACATTATCCTTACCGCCAACTCCGGCGATAATCTTTTTACTTAAATCTTCATAAGCCATCATTGTTCCTCCTCATTTATCTATAAATCAATAATTGCAATTTGAGTAAACAAAAACCCAAATGTCCTTTCTTCAAACCACGTCACTAGGGCCCTAGTGACTGCTACTCTCAAGAAAAGATATTTGGGTTAATGCCTGCATAACCAGTAACACACCGTTAATAATCTTATTTATTCACTTTTTTGTCGGTGAGTGACGCGCCAGATGTGAAGAGTCAAATAGACCTTGTCGTCCGGCTCTAGTCGCCAGCCAGCCTTACTTTGTAAAAATGTATCGATCCGCTCCACTGTTGCATAGGCGTGCGCATATTTTACTTGCATCAACTGCAGTAATGACTGATCTAATTCACTCCCAGTTCCATTACTGCGGCTGACGCGTTGCACCATCAGTGCCCGTAAATGCGCAATGAAACGATTGTAATTGAAGGACTCTGGGTCCAGATGCATCTGGTATTGATATTGCACGATATCAATGATGCCACTGATCAATTTCGTAATTTTAATCGTTTCCTGCAACTTGGAACCATCTGAGCCGGCATTGATGAAGTGATAAGTCATAAAAACCACTTCACTTTTTGGGAGTGTAACATCGGCAGTCGAATTGATTAGGTCAACTGACTGGGTCGCTGCTTGGAATTCTTTTGGAAATAACTTTTTCACTTCCCAGCGGACCGTACCATTATCAACATCAATCCCATCATTGGCCCGCTTCAACGCAAAATCAATGTGATCAGCAAGCACAAAGTACTGATAGTCACTAAAACTAACTTTTAGCAATGGCTCAACTAGGTGAACTACTTGCGTCGTAATCACAAACGACTGAGGTTTCAAATCTTGAAAAGTATCAATATCAACATTTTGTTTCAGCGTCGCCACAAAGCGCCGTTGAATCTTGCGTTCATCAATTTGGTCTCCCTGATGCTTGCCAAAACCCACGCCATTACCAACTACAATCCATTCAACATCCTGATCATCCACCACTAAAGCGGCATTATTGTTGAAGTTCTTTAGAAATTTCACCACTCACGCCTCCTGGATTTCAAACAAAAAACCTACTTAAAGAGTATCACATCTCACTAAAGAGACTATGAATACCGTTATGAGTAGGTTTATGCCTGATCGAATCAGTAACACGCTTTTATTTATGCTGTTTATATTAGCAACAATTGTAAGCGGTGTCAACATTTGTTTGATATTTTTTTAAATCCATTTCGCTATGAGCTTTTACTATTCGCTACGCTTTCTAGCGCGATTTCTCTTCGTTGCCCATCAACCACCATTGTAAGTGGGTGCCCTGTTATAATCTGAACCTTAGTGCAGCCTTGCTGCAATTGAACTTCCATCACTCGACCGCGAAAACGCAACCGGAAACTAAGATACGCGATCTGAGATGGTAAATGATTGGTAATGTGTAACTTGCCATCAGCGACATACATCCCGGCAAATCCATACGTTAATCCCAACCAACTGCCGCCCAGATTTGCTTCATGAAGCCCATCTTTGGCATTACCTTGTAGATCAACCAAATCCATTAACGATGTATCCATATAATAACTGAACGCCTTATCATGATCACCTAGTCGGCTCGCCAAAATACTGAAGATCGATCGTGATAAAGAGGAATCATGCGTAGTAATTGGTTCATAGTACTCATAATCTCGCCGCAATTGTTCCAGTGATTGATCTTCTGGAAACAACATTTCCGCTAATAACGTATCTGCCTGCTTGTTGACCCGGTGACGATAGATCATGAGCGGGTGATAATGTAACAACAATGGATATTGCGTTGCTGCCGTCGTCGCAAAGGGCCATACCGGCATCTTTGGTGAATTATCATCTTGTGCTGTGACTTGTTGTTCTTGATCATACGGTAGATACATGTTGATACTTGCCTTTGTGAACTGTGTCTGCTCATCAGCATCGCCGTCAATATAATGATTTTCAAGTAGCCAGGCGGCAAAAGCCATATTTTCCTTAGCCATCCGATTCGTGTAAAAATTATTATCTACCAAGGCGGTATATTCATCCGGCCCCGTCACCTTGTATAAGCAGAATTGCGACCGGCCATCACGCTGTTGCCAGCTACCAAACTGCAACCAGAAACGTGCGGTTTCCAGGACAACCGCTGCGCCCTGTTCCCGCAAGAAATCCTGATCATTAGTGACATCAAAGTATAACTTAACCGTATGCGCAATGTCCGCATTGATGTGATATTGCGCAGTGCCAGCAGGAAAATAAGCACTGGCTTCTTCACCATTAATCGTTCGCCATGCGTACAATGCGCCCCGTGTCACACCCAAGCTCCGCGCCCGCTCTTGAGCTTGCGGCAAGATACTAAACCGATAATGCAACAGTTGCTTGGCAATTTGTGGCTGCGTATAAATGAAGAACGGTAACATATACATCTCGGTATCCCAGAAATAATGGCCCTCATAGCCCGGTCCAGTAATCCCTTTAGCTGCAATGTTCGTTAACCCGTTACGACCAGCTGATTGAAATAACTGGAACAAGTTATATTGAATCCCAGTTTGTAACTTTTTATCACTAATTTGCACTTGCGACTGTTGCCAAAAGTCCGTTAAAATCTGCCGATTACGAGCCACAATATCGTTGGTCCAACTCGTTATCGTACCCGGCAGCGCTTGATTAATTTCACTGATTTGACGCGTAAACGACCAGCTCAGCGTTGTCTGTACTTCGATGGTACCACTGCCATGAAAACCGGCATGATCGCCATATACTTCAAAGCCTGTCGGAAAGCTGGTCAACCAATCCCGTTGCGTTATTTGTTGGTGTGTTGAAGCTACCAACGTCTGCCACTCTATTTGCTGCTGACGATCAGCTTGTATAAATTGGTTGGTTAACCCAGATTGTCGTTGCGCCACTCGTGGATCGTCCACGTCCGCTGTCGTCGCAGTCACATCATGAATAATCGGCCGCGTGAACCGCAACATCCCCGTATAATCAAGCGAAGTCAGTTCGTAGCTCAAGAATAGTTGATGCGAATTATCCAACGCAATCATTGATTTAACGACCAGTTCAAAATGATGGTGGTCGGAGATAACAATCTGAAACTTTTCCGTTAGTACGCCCGTATCAAAATCAAGCACGGCATCGTCGACCGTCATATCCCAGTCACCAGGAATCTCAGAACTTGTCTTCTCAGTTGCAAAGTCTAAGTACCGCGGACTTGTTAATGAAATAATCGTTTGATGATTTTTCGCATATCCATAGGCACTTTCTCCATATGTGATTGGATTCGTCGCATAAAAGCCATTGATGAGCATCACTGGTAGTGTCGCTTGTTGATTACCTGTAAACGGTACTGAGTCCCGAACACCCATGTGACCATCACCCAAGGCAAAAATCGTCTCCAGGTACTGCCGATTCGTCGTTGCCACATCTTTTAATGTTAACTTATCAATTTGCATAGTCTCCCCCCACTTTCAACTTCATTTGCTGTAGTATAACATCCGGAATAAAGCGGTTTCATAGATTTGAGAATCTCTTTGCTGCTTTTCGCATAAAACAATCGCTTAGTACCGACAATATACTAACGTTAATGAAACCGTATTTAAAGTGACGGAATAATCTCGCTGTAACCAAAAAGCCTCGCTGACTTGACAATCAAGTTCCCGATTATCAGGTCAGCGAAGCTAAAACTATTTCTCAATACGCTTTATATAGTTGCAACACTCTCACGTTCAACCAATGCGACTGGTACTAACCGCGTGGCAGATTTACCAACCAAACAATTAACACTTTCAATACCAATCTGGACAAAATTCTGGGTAACACTTGTCAACGCAGGAGTCGCAATATCGCAGATGAGCGTTCCATCAATGCTGACGACAGAAAGTGCCCTAGGTAGCCCCACATTACTCTCCTGAGCAGCTTTCTGTAGCCCGGCCGCCGTCATATCACTAGCTGCAACAACCCCAGTAATGCCCAGCTCTTGATAAGCATTAAAAACATTGTAACCAGCCTGATAACTATAATCTCCGGGTTGCACCCATTCAGCTTGCCCATGAATCGAATAATCTTTTAATGCCGCTTGATACCCAGCAAGCCGTTGACTACCTGTATGATAATGGTCGATTCCGGCTAAGCCAATTGTCCGATGACCATGCGAAATTAAATACTTTGTCGCCAAATAGGCTGCCTGATAATTGTCAGAGCTAACAGATTTGACACGTTCATCTGCTAGATTGATCGAAACAAAGCAAAACGGTGTCTTTGATTCTGTTAATAATTGTAAGTCTGCTTTATCTGGTTCAATCGCCATTAACAAAATACCTGAAACAGTACGTTCCAAGGCGGTCACAATTGCTTGATGTTGTAACTCGGTATTCCGATTACCAGCATATAGAATAATAACCTGTAACCCGATCTCAGTCGCACGCTGTTGAATACCATCAATGATTCCACTTGAAAAATTCGTGGGCGTGACATTGACAATGACGGCAATCACGTCCGTCTTCTTTTTAACCAATTCCATGGCTAATGTATTCTTCCGATAACCAAGTTCCTTGGCAGCTTGTAAAATACGCTCCTGGGTTTTGTCACTATATGTACCCTGTTTTTTTGCCAACACTCGTGACACAGTAGCAATTGAAAAACCAGTTTTAGCGGCAATATCCTTGATTGTTGGCTTCATTCTTCCAGCTCCCCTCCGATTTAAATTAATTATAGCGCTAAAAGCTTGTAAAATCATCGCTTATAGAGTAAACGTTTACTTTACCGCAAAAATAATATTGTAAACGTTTACGTTAAGTGCTAGTATTGCCCTGTTGAAAAGTGATTAACTTTTAAGGAGATGGATTCTCATGAACCAACCTGCAGTACACCCGAACAAACCAATCGCTGATGTTTCCAGTAAGCCTAAGACATCTACTATTGCTAATTCGCTGCCCAACCTCCCATTAAAAACCATCTTTGCAATCACCTTTGGTTTTTGTGGGGTTAATATGGCCTTCTCATTACAATCATCACAGATGAGCCGAATATTCCAGACCATTGGTGCCGATCCTACCAAACTAGGGCTGTTTTTCATCTTGCCACCTCTGGCTGGGCTATTTGTTCAACCACTAGTCGGTAAATACTCTGATCGAACTTGGACGCGTTTTGGTCGTAGAATGCCCTACTTACTATTCAGCGCACCATTAGCGGCGTTGGTCATGGTGTTATTACCAAATGCTGGTTCATTCGGATTTGGCTACGCTTCAACTGCTGCATTACTATTTGGTGCTATTGCTATTTTATTTATGGATTTATCAAGTAATGTTTGCATGCAGCCATTCCGCATGATTATTGGGGATATGGTTAATGAAAATCAGAAGGACAAAGCGTGGTCTTGGCAACAAGCCTTCAGTAACTTAGGAGGCGTACTTGCTACTATTCTACCATTCGTCCTAACTTACTTTGGCGTTGCAAACACAGCGCAAAAAGGCGTTGTCCCTCTTTCTGTAAGAATTGCGTTTTATATTGGTGCCATTATTTTATTAGGCATCTCAGCATATACCATCCATACGGTTAGAGAATACGACCCTGACACGTACGCGCTTTATCATCACATCGACCCTGAACAACATAAGCACACCAAACCAATTTGGCAATTAGTAAAAGAGGCCCCGAAAGCTTTCTGGGAAGTCGCCCTCGTTCAACTATTTGCTTGGATTGGTATTCAATATATGTGGACCTATACTACTGGTGCCATCGCCGAAAATGTTTGGCACACAACTAATGCTGCCTCAGCTGGCTATCAAGCTGCTGGTAATTGGTATGGGATCTTGACCTTCATTCAATCAATGGCCGCCGTTCTATATGGCTTCTTGGTTCTTTCACGGACTAATCCATACAAGAGAAAGTTTTGGTATCGTTTTGGCCTAGCTAGTTTTGCAGTGGGACTAATTTGGGTATTCTTCATTCACAACCAGTACCTATTAATTGCGCCATTCTGCTTAATCGGTATCGGCTTCTTTACGGTACATGTCGAGCCCTTTAATATCTTTACTTCTTCACTAGATGGTGCCAATGAGGGCTCATATATCGGAATTTTTAACGGTACGATTTGCTTGCCACAAATTCTCGCATCCGTTGCCAGCTTTATGGTCTTTAAATTCGTTGGTAATTCGATGCCTGGAATGATGCTTATTGCTGGTATCTCAATGTTCATCGCGGTACTTGCCATTAGTATTATTAAGCAAGACAAGCCTCAAGAAGATTTATCAGAGAATCCAACTAAATAAAAGTCATTTTACTAAGGAGTGTTTTTTAATATGAGTGCATTACCAAGTTACACACAGAACGGCCAGACGATCACGTTTGCTTTCGCCCAACCATTACAATTAACTATTGTTACGCCGGAAATCATCCGCGTCTTTATTAATCGCGGTGAGCAAGGTGAATCTTATGCAATTGAGGGTCATAAGATTCAGGCGACTGATTTCACTATTGAAAATGCTGGTGATCATTACATTATCCAGACATCAGCTTTAACAATTCACCTCGATTCCGAACAGCATCTTGATACCTTTGATAAAGATGGCAATGCCTTGATTACCGATTACCGTGGTGAACGCATTCACTTGAAAGGTGTCGACAAAGTCCATGAACGATTAGTTGAGGCGGAAGGCCATTCAGTGACTAAGGCACCTACGAAATCTGATCAAGGTTACTACGAAATCATTAAATCACTAGCACCGGATGAATATCTTTATGGACTCGGTGACAAGACCGGATATCTGAATAAACGTGGTTTTGCCTATGATAATTGGAACGTTGATAACCCCGCTCCCCAGCTGGAAATCCTACCTAATATTTACAAGTCAATCCCAGTGATGTTGGGGCTAAAAAATGGGCATCCTTACGGTATCTTCTTCGACAATACCTATCAGAGCCATTTAGATATGGGTAAGGAAAGCAACCACTACTACTTTTATTCAGCTGTCCAAGGTAACCTCGACTACTACATTATTGGTGGTACCACGTTAAAAGACATTGTCACCAATTACACCTACTTAACTGGTCGAACGCCACTACCTCAAAAGTGGACGCTCGGTTACCAACAATCACGGTGGGGTTACAGTGCTAGTCAAGAAGAAGTGCAAGCAATTGCAGATAACCTTGCAAAGTACGACTTACCATGCGATGCGATTCACTTTGACGTCGATTACATGGATGGTTATCGGGTCTTCACCTGGGACAAGGATAAATACCAGGGTAATCCCAAGAAGTTTATTACCAAGTTGAATCAACAGGGTCTCAAGGTCATCCCGATCATCGATCCCGGTGTTAAACAAGATTCTGACTACCACATTTATGCCGAGGGTCTAAAAAAAGGCTATTTCGTTAAATCTGCTGACGGTGATGTCTATATTAACAAAGTATGGCCAGGTAACGCTGCTTTTCCAGACTTTGGTCGTCCAGAAGTTCGTCAGTGGTGGGCTAACAACGGTAAATTTTTAACTGATTTAGGTGTCGCTGGTATTTGGATCGATATGAACGAACCCGCTACGTTCGAAGGTCCGATTCCAGATGACGTGGTCTTTAATGATCAAGACACGCCTTCAACACATAAGAAGATGCATAACGTTTATGGCCATAATATGGCTAAAGCAACCTATATCGGACTAAAAGAGCAAACTGGCAACCGCCCATTTGTCATCACACGGGCAGCTTACGCCGGAACTCAGAAATACTCGACGGTTTGGACCGGTGACAACCGCAGTATGTGGCCACATATCCAAATGATGATCCCACAGCTCTGCAATCTAGGATTAAGTGGCTTTAGTTTTACTGGAACTGACATTGGTGGCTTTGCCTCAGACACGACATCTGAATTACTGACACGGTGGATTGAAGGGGCAATTTTCAGTCCACTGTTACGAAACCATGCAGCATTGGGAACTCGTCAACAAGAACCATGGGCATTTGGCGAGCCAACGTTAAACATTTATCGCAAGTATCTCAAATTGCGTTATCGTCTGATTCCTTATCTATACGATTTATTTGCTAAGGAAACCAAAACTGGCTTACCAATTATGCGTCCCGTTGTCTTAAACTACGATCAGGACCCTCGTGTACGCGACTTGAATGACGAATACATGGTTGGCGACGACATACTAGTCGCCCCCGTTGTTCAAAAATCTCAATTTACGCGATTAGTTTATTTACCAGCTGGGAACTGGGTTGATTTTTGGAACGGTGCTGAGTATGCCGGTAATCAGGATATTGTAGTCGATACCCCACTCAATAAACTACCATTATTTGTAAAACAAAACACCATTTTGCCATGGGGACCCGCTGTTAGCCACATTAGCGATGAGCCGTTGAAAGCGATGACGTTTAGAGTATTTGGTACTCAAGGGACCTACCAACACTATCAAGATAATGGGCGTGACTTTAAGTATCAATCGGGTGAATGGAACAATTACACAATTAACGTTGATCGCGACAACGTTAATGTGCAACTCACTCATCACGGTTATCAACCAGTTTATCAGCGGATTACGGTTGAATTATCTGATCGGGTTGTTAAACTCACTTACAATACTGATACCGGTCGCTATCAACAATAGTTACTGATTACTTTAATTTATAATCTTAATAAACACCTTAGGATACAGACATTCGCTGCCCACAATCCTAAGGTGTTTATTGTTCCAATCATCCCACTTCTTAATTGCTATTGATCATATTAATGTGCCCTTTTTCTAAATAAATTTGTCAATAATACCTTGATATCTGTCCAGTAGCCCAAATTCACCACTCTGTTCAAAGTATGGTCACGATCATACAATATCTGGTAAAAATGCATTTTAGCAGGCATTTCAAATTCCTCTAAATCAACAGACATCTCATAAACATTGTGCTGTTGATCAATTAAAACTGGCTTTCCCTCGAGCTTAACATGATAATCTCTGTAGTCTAATGTCATATTAACCGTCACACCAGGCGTTAGGACTTGATCTGACAAAAAGCAAATTTTATAATCGTTCATTTGAGTTGTCCGTCCCTGCCATGTTAACTTACCATCCGCTAACTTAATATTCTGTTCAATAGCCAACATCTCTTCTTGGGGATTTAGTCGTCTTCCACGGTAATAAACAACCGCGTTAAATAGTGCTAATAAATTATATAATAACCAGAACAAGACAATAATTGAGCCTTCATGATGATCTATTACAATTTTAATAATACTATTGTAAACTCCCCATATTGAAAGGCCTATCAGAATAATAAATGGCCATGTTAATTTGAAGTCAGAATTATTTCCACCAACCCTAGCTTTAGAAGTCACCTCAAATTTATTATTTGGAATTTGGAGAGTGCCATAAAAGATAGGCACTATCATGTGTGGAAATTGAATCGTATCTTGAATAGCACTAAGAGTGGTATTAATTGTGTGGTCCGACATTATTTTCATCGAATATGAATAAAAAATATAATAAGGTAGCCACATGATTAATAGACTTAAAAGTGACGTGTCTGCAATAACAATGCCAAAGACGCTAAATAAAATTGGACAAATTATAAAGACAAAGCGTCTGAAAAAGGTCCACCAGTATAAATACGAAATAAAATAATTAAACTTAGCTCTAAACGGTAACTTCGATTGAAAAAACTGGTTAGTAATGATGCTTTGAGCAGAACCATAACTCCATCGCTTTCGTTGTTTAATCAATGATGGTGTGTCTTCAGGGCACAAGCCATGCGCGAGTTCTTTGTCCAGTGCAATTCCTCGGTAACCACGACTCTCTATTTCAATACTGGTTGCTAGGTCCTCCGTAATACTGTGTGTTGCAAATCCATTAGCAGCTTCTAAACTCACACGACTAAAAACAACATTAGATCCAGCAAATGCTGCCGAACCGGACGCCATTCTTGACGGATTTACTTCCCGATAAAAATAATCTTGTTCATTGGTAATTCGATCTTCTAAAAACAAATTTTTTTGAAAAGTATCTAAATTATAAAAACTCTGTCGTGTCTGAACAAAGCCAACTGGTTTTTCTTGTTGATTTTCTTGAGTCCTTCTGAAATGTCTTTGATCACCATCTCTGATTTCCTTAGTAACATCAAAATAAGGTACCGTTTCCAACAGAAAATTGCTAGTTGGTATCATATCTGCATCTAAAACAGCTACAAGTTCTGCTTTCGTTCTCTTTAACGCATAATTTAGGTTACCAGCCTTCGCGTACTGATTACCTTTGAATCCATGATAATTAACACCCATTTTGGCCGCTAACTGTCGCATCGAGTCCCGATCCGTATCATCACACAAATGAATTTTGACCTTGCTACGATCTGGATATTTCAAGGATAAACAGCCACTCAAAGTTTTGAATATTAATTCAGTGTCTTCATCATGAGTACAAATCAGCATATCTACTGTTGGAAAATCCTGATCAGCAATAACTGGTAATTCTAGTTTCTTCACATGGGAACTATTTATAAAATGTGTAAATGTTTCTAGAATCGTCAGCGCCTCACACAGTACCAATATTGTGCCCACAATAATGGGAATACTTCCGTACGTTATTGGCAAAGTAAAAAACATGCGCCATAAAATATAGATTGTTGAGCAAAATAACGTCACATAGAGTAATAACTTTTTCTTATTCTTATCCGTCATTTGTAGTTCCACCTAAATATTATGAATTTTTTTCAATTGATGCTGATGATCAAAAAGTAAATTATATTGTAACCAGAGTTGTAATTGGAATTCTTTAATCCGTAATTTTTGCTGACTTACATTATCTAGTTTTTGATTTAACACCATCCTGCCATTTATAACCGGATATTTTTTGGCGTACTTCAAAATTTTGCTTTGATACTCGGTCAATTGAACATTGGAGGTCTCAAGAAAAAAAGCGCCTAAATAATTAGTACTTAAATAAGTTGCTTGTAAATTTTTGATCTTATTTAGTCGATAGTTGGCATAAATTTTATAAAAAGTTTCATAACCGCTAATTTGCTTAGATATTGTCGAATTAGTGTTTGCCGAAATTTTTTCTACTTTAGGTTGATGATCCCCATAAAGTAGTACCGATGTTGGTTCCTTCAACTTGTTAACTTGTTTCAAAAACTGATCAATATCTTGGTCAGTTTGATGCATCAGACCTAAGTATTGTTCGGCCTTTAAATGTTGTTTTCGTTGTTTAGTTACATTAATCCTAGATTTATAATCTTTATCAGTATATGGACCATGAGTCTGCATTGTTATACAAAAAATCACTTGTGGTTTATTAGTTGCAGTTATTTTATTTAATGCTTGCTCATAAATGGCCTGATCACTCATATAATAGCGGATATTCTGGTGATCTGTTTTCAGTGATTCTGGTCCAATAAAATGATCAAAGCCCATTTTTGCATACGCTTGGTCACGTCCCCAATTCCCCTTATTAGCCGTATGAATGGCAGTAGTTTCATATCCCATTGCATGTAAATTCTTGATCATATTGGGAATTTTATCTATCCTATAACTTTGATAAGGCGCATCATTTATTTGATTTAATGAACTCGTGCCAGTAAAAATTTCAAATTCAGTTTTAGCAGTCCCACCACCATACCCATTAACAACCAGCGTGCCAGAGCGACTATTTTTGCCATTAGTAATCGCATTAAGTCTTGGTGTAACCACTTTATTAGTAGTCAGATTATTAGCTATGGCATTTGTCCAACTCTCACCAAGCACAATTATTAAGTTGGGCATCGATTTAGATGATTCACTCGGGTTACTCATAGTAAAAGCTTTATTAATCTTTGAAATAGCATAGCCAGTCGGTCGGTCAGCTTTAAGATTAGGCACATTTCCCATATAATTCATTAGTATGCCATTCTTTTTTGCACTGATAGTTTGATTAAAAAAATTCGGTAAAAATGGATTCCCATGTTGCCGCCACCTAGTAGTAATGTCAAGCGGAAACAAAAGTAGTAATAATAACACCGAACTACGTAGAAAAATCTTGAGGCTCTTGCTTTTAAAAACAAATTTAATTCTCGTAGCAACTAAAATCACTGAAATTAACACCAACAATCCTGTAAAAATTGTTGGTGTAAAACTAAATTGATAACCATCAATAGTATTTACTAGCGTCTTTAAGCTAATGAAGTCTTGTGGAATCAAAGGTCGCTGACGATAATACAACATGTAATAATTAACGACACCAAACAAGGTAGCAACTACCGTAGTCAAGCATACGCCAATAAAAACAGAACCAGTAATCGAAAATCCAACACCAATCATTAGTGCCACAAAATGAACACCATACAGAACCGCAGTTGGGTTTCGCATAAACATATGCCATAAATTAATGTTTCCCAAAAGTTCAATAGCTGATAATATTACAGCCGACAAGAAAACGATTACAATCATGCCCATCCAAAAATTGTGAACAGTGATTCGTTTTCCTAACCAAGTAAGCACACCCACAACGATTAATATACCTAACGCAGATACTATGCCAATCGGATTTTTATGTACTGCGTTTAACAAAAAGGTACGATTTAGTATTATTAATACAGTAACTAGAAAAGTACTAAATAACATTGTTACTTTTTTCACTTTCACTCTAATAATTCTCCTAACTTATAAAATTGATTAGCTATATTTAATCATTTATTTTATTTAATTGCGAATTTAATACGTTTTTAATTGCTAAATTCAATATAATCATCAAATTCATCACTTTTATTCAAATAAAAAGAAACCAATTCATACATATTGAAGCGAACCCCCTGAGTCTGGATTTACTCCAACTCAGGGGGTTCGCTTTATATAAACTGATTTTCTTCTTTATTTTTAAACAATATTAACTAGAGGTTGAAAGTTAAAAAGATACAGTAATATTCCTATATCTGTTTATCCTCATTGCATAATTTCTTCGATAGCTTTCGCAACACCATCATGATTGTTATCCGCTACAATTTCATTAGCCACTTTTTTGACTTTTAGAATAGCATTGCCCATCGCTACTCCATGTCCTGCAAACTTAATCATGCTCAAATCATTAGTTTCATCACCAATTGCCATCACGTTGGCAGCAGTCAAACTTAACTTTTCACAGAGTACTTGCAAAGCGTTGCCCTTACTAACACCATTAGCGTTGGCCTCGTAATAAAATGGTGCACTTTTCGTGAAAGTAACCTGCTTTTTCAATGGTTCAAATAGTTTTTGCTGTTTAATGGCAGCGTCTAAAACTTCAGGTTCATCAACGTACATCGATTTAATCAGTTTAATATTCCGCATCTCTTCGGGCGTCCGATATGAGATACCCATTGAAACGAGATTAGCTTCATAGAGTGTATAATCGCCAATATTACGGTCGGCCGTATACAGCCGATCTTCAGATACCGCTTGAAAATGCAAGCGTAACTTACGTGCTAGAGCTTCCAAGTCAATATAATCTTCATAACTAATCGGCCGTTCATCAATCAGTTCGCCACTAGTTGTGT
Source organism: Lactiplantibacillus sp. DA1 (assembly GCF_032681335.1). Taxonomy (NCBI): domain Bacteria; kingdom Bacillati; phylum Bacillota; class Bacilli; order Lactobacillales; family Lactobacillaceae; genus Lactiplantibacillus; species Lactiplantibacillus sp. DA1. Next base: position 191,611 of record NZ_JAWHTQ010000005.1, read on the forward strand.
AGGTTGCAGCACCGCCAAAACAAACAACGTATTGATCATCTTGAGCATCGAGTTCCAACTCCTGCAACAATGCTTTAACACCTGTTAATGGCCGTCCCGTGCAGATAACCACTTTAATCTTCTTTTCCTTCGCCATTTTAATCGCTTGCTTGACTCGCAATGTCACCTGCTTTTTTGAATTAACTAGTGTGCCATCGATATCAATCGCAATCATCTTAATATTTTCCATCATAGCCATCCTCATTCTTTATCGAACACGAAATAGAAACCGAGCAACGCCCCGTTTCTATTTCTTCAATAATTATTTTAATTTCAGATAAGTATTCACAACATTAGTTACATTAAAGCCATACTTATCAAGTACCAAGTCACCAGGTGCCGAAGTGCCGAAGCGATCCACACCGATCTTAGCACCATGATCGCCAGCATACTGATCCCAGCCAAATGTTGATCCAGCTTCAATTGTCACCCTTCTTGTGACCGCACTCGGAAGCACACTAGCGCGATATTTTGGTGATCGTTGCGCAAACCGATCAAAGCTCGGAATTGAAACGACCGCGACATCTTGATTATGCTTTGCTAACTGGGCTTTGGCCTCCAATGCTAAGTTAACTTCAGAACCAGTCGCAATTAGTAAACCATCTGGTATTTCTTTTTGAGCAGCACTGACCACATAGCCACCCTTTTCAACGCCAGCAAAGGCCGTATCAACTGATACAGGTAATGTCTTCAAGGCTTGTCGACTCAATACCAGAACGGTTGGTTTATCAGTTGTTTTCAGTGCTTGCTCCCACGCAGCTGAAGTCTCATTACCATCAGCTGGCCGAATCACTTGTACGTTCGGCATGCATCGTAAACTAGCTAATTGTTCAATCGGTTCGTGGGTCGGCCCATCCTCGCCGACCGCAATTGAATCATGCGTTAAGACGTAGATAACCGGTGCGTGTTGCAGTGCGGACAACCGGACTGCTGCTCGTAAGTAATCGGTGAAGACAAAGAATGTTCCTCCGAATACCCGAGTTCCGCCATGTAATACAATTCCGTTCATCGCAGCCGCCATGCCAAATTCACGTACGCCGAACCAGATATTACGACCATCGTAGGATTCTGGCTGAAAGTCTGATGTTTCCGCAATCATTGTTTTGTTCGAACTCGACAAATCGGCTGCGCCACCCCATAAGCTAGGTATTACTTTGGCAGCAGCGTTAATTGCCTTAGCACTTGCCGCCCGACTAGCCAATGCATCCGTTAATTGATAGTGCGGTAAAGTAGATTTCAAGTCATCAGAAAATTGTCCGTTGAACGCTTGCTTAAAGGACTGCGCCTGATCTGGATACTTCGCCTCATATTCTTCAAATAGCCGTTTCCATTGCCGCTCAGCACGCGCACCATTTTCCTGAATAGTTGCTTCAAACCGATCTGTAACAGCTGACGGCACTTCAAAATCCGAGTAATTCCAGCTATATACTTTTTCAGCTGCTTTAATGCCATCCGCACCAATTGGGTTACCATGAACAGCATTAGTCCCTTGTTTAGGTGCGCCATAACCAATCACCGTTTTCACTTCAATCAAAGAAGGACGATCAGTTGTCTTTTTTGCAAGTTCGATTGCCGCATCAATTGCATCAAGATCATTCCCATCTTCAACCACCAGATGCTGCCAGCCATAAGCAGTGAACCTGTCACCAACATTTTCAGTAAACGCTTGCGACGTCTTACCATCTAATGAAATGCCGTTCGAATCGTAAAGTGCAATTAACTTTCCCAGCTTAAGATGCCCAGCTAGTGAACCAGCTTCGTGCGAAATTCCTTCCATTAAGTCGCCATCACCGACAATTGTATAAGTGTAATGATCAACAATTGGAAAATTAGGTCGGTTATATTGGGTAGCTAGATGTGCCTCCGCCATTGCCATTCCAACGGCCATACCGAAGCCTTGTCCCAACGGACCAGTAGTTACTTCAACGCCATCGGTATGTCCATACTCTGGATGCCCCGGAGTCCGACTGTCCCACTGCCGAAAATGCTTGAGATCATCAATCGAAACATCATACCCGGCTAAATGTAACAGGCTGTATAACATAGCTGAACCATGTCCAGCTGAAAGAATGAAACGATCACGATTAACCCAATTCATGTGTGTTTGTGGGTTGACTTTTAGATGTTTTGTCCATAACACATAGGCCATTGGTGCGGCTCCCATCGGTAACCCTGGATGTCCGGAATTTGCTTTTTGAATTGCTTCGATACTTAACGTCCGAATAGTATTAACACCCAGCTCGTCAACTTTATCAAACATTATACTTACCTCCTAAGCTGCTATTACGATTACTTTTGCGTTGCTTGAAATGCTTTCCAATCCGAAGCAAAACTGGCCAAACCTTTGTCCGTTAATGGATGAGACCATAACTTACCGAAAACTGCGGCTGGAATTGTGGCAATATCAGCGCCAGCCAACGCAGCTTCTTGAACATGTTGTGGCCCCCGAACACTGGCAGCGATAATTTCCGTCTTGAATCCATAAGTATCCAAAACTTGACGTAAATCCTTAACTAGCTGAATTCCATTACCACCAATATCATCAAGACGTCCTAAGAATGGTGAAATGTAAGTAGCACCGGCCTTTGCCGCTAATAAGCCTTGCGAAACTGAGAATACAAGGGTCACATTTGTTTTAATGCCCTCACCACTTAATACTTTGACCGCCTTAAGTCCTTCTTCAGTCATCGGAATCTTCACCACAATATTTGAAGCCCACTTAACTTCATTGCGAGCCTGGGCAATCATATCTTCGGCCTTGGTTGCCGTTACCTCAGCGGATACTGGACCTGATACAATCTGCGTAATTTCTTTGATGACGGTTTCAAAATCACGACCTTCACGTGACACCAACGTTGGATTTGTTGTTACTCCATCTACTAAACCAAGTTCCGCGAAATGTTTAATATCTTCAGTATTCGCAGTATCTAAGAAAAATTTCATGATTAGATTTATCTCCTTTATTATTAGTTTTCATAAATCATTGAAAGTAGTACTCATAATTACTGATTACTTAGTTCCATCAGTCATCCGTTTAGCACGCCGGGTAAGAAAAATACTGCAAAGAATCACAATAATTGTGAACAAGATAATTCCTGTAATAACTGCTACACTTCCATAACTCCCTAATTTTCCTAACAAGATTCCTGGAACCAAATAGTCGGTATCTGCAAACGTTGAAGCTGCTAATTTCAAGCTTCCCAAAACTGGTAAAATAAACAATGGCAACCAACTAATCAACAAACTATTTACTGTAGCGCCAATGATTGCACCACGCCGACCACCAGTAGAATTACCATAAATTGCTGCAGCAGCACCACAGAAGAAGTGCCCCACTACACCTGGAATAATAACAGTAGTTCCTAGCGCAATCATGATAAACATACTTAGCGTCCCAACAATGAAACTGACAAAGAATCCTAATAAAACTGCATTTGGTGCGTATGGGAAAATAATTGGAACGTCTAATGCAGGCTTAGAATTAGGAACCAACTTGGTCGCAATACCTTGAAAAGCTGGCACAATTTCGGCCAAAATCATCCGAACACCTTGTAAAACAACCACGAAACCGGCAGCAAATGTTCCTGCTTGTACTAATGCATAAACAATATAATTAGTCCCACCACTCAATTTCGATTCAATGTAAGCTGGACCTGTCACAATCGCCAAAATAATGTAGACAATACCCATCAAAATCGTAATTGAAACTGTCGAATCACGCAGAAAGCCCAAACTCTTAGGAATTTCTAGATCCTCTGTAGACTTTTCTGCATTACCAAACCATTTACCCATCAATCCTGAGAGCGCATAGCCAATGTTACCCGTGTGTCCCATAGCAACATCATCGCCACCCGTGATTTTACGCATAAATGGTTGTGTCAATGCTGGTGTTACCGTTAATAATGTCCCTTCAAATAGACCACCAAGTACAATCGTTTGCCAACCCGTGCCAATGTTAGCGCTTACCAATATAACTGCAGTTAAACAAGAAACATATAACATTGCTTGCCCTGTCAAGAAGATATACTTAAAGCGAGTAAAACGAGCTAATAAAATATTAACAATCATCCCAACTAACATAATTAGTGCTGTTGTTGAGCCGTATTTAACCAGGGCAATTGCAACAACTGCTTCATTACTAGGAACAACTCCTTGTACATGTAACGCAAACTTAAACATGGAAGCAAAGGGTGACAATGCATTTTGAAGAATTCCGGCACCACCAGTTAAGACTAAGAAACCGGCAAAGGTCTTAATAGTTCCTTGAACAACTTCCGTACTTTTCTTTTTTTGAAGTAGTAGCCCTAACATCGCAATTAGCGCTACTAAAATAGACGGTTGGGTCACAATACCAACAAATAAGTTCAAAACAGTCTTCATGTGATTCTCCTCCTTTTCAGCGGCTAATCATGTTCAATATTTTCTTGATCCAGAATTGTATTGACATGGTTCCGGACTTCTTGCTTATCAATCAAGCTTTTTAGTAACACAACCTTATTCTCAGGAATACTTCCTAATGCACTTTGAAGCGTTGATTCAACAAAGAAGTAATCTGCTGAATCAGCGCCAACGCTCCCAACATCAGAATGATCCACTTGGATATCTTCTTTAACATTCTCGTCCTTTAAAATACTCTGAATGTTCATCTGAACCATAAAACTACTTCCCAGACCACTTTGACAAACAGCTAAAAATTTCATAATAGTACCCTCCTATTTTTGTAATTCTTGCTCATGTGCAATAACTTCTAAAATATCAACTTCACTAGTTGCATTTAACATAGCTGTCACCGCCGACTCATCGGTTAACAACTCCATCAACTCTTTAATAACGGCTAAATGGCTGTTATTATCTACCGCGGCCAATACGAACCATAAATTGATGGGGTGTTCATCATTGACTAGACTAATGCTATGATTTGTTTTTAAGATAGATAATCCGATTTCATGGACGTTACCCGCTGGTCTAGAATGTGCGAGTGCGATTTGTGGTCCGATATTGATGTACGGGCCTTCTGATTCCACCACATTGAGCATTTCCTTGATGTATCCATCTTCAATCGTCTTATTATTAATCAATGGTTCCGCAGCTAATTCAATTGCTTGCTTCCAATCTAGCCCTGTGCCTTCTGATACTTGCACAGTCTGTTTATTCAATAAATCCAACAGCATTTTTATTCATCCTCCTTTCTTGATATCGCTATCTATCTGACAATGACCAGTATAAACTTGAATAATAGCGCCACAAGTGCAACAATGTTTTTGAGAATAGTGCAACTTTGGCACTTTGGTACCTTAATGCTTTAATTTTTTAGTAGACTTAATACAGGGAGGATACTGAATTGCGTGTAAATTTCAGCAAACGAAAACATGGTAATGAATTATTAGAAATTCTATTAACGTCATCGGGCTACACCACAGCTAACTTCTTACAACAACATCTACATATCTCACGTCGTAGCCTATTCTATCTAATAAATAAAGTAAACGATGAGCTTGATCAGCATGCAGAATTTCCGATTACTAATGTTAAAAAACTAGGATATTACCTTCCAACTGACACGATCAAATTTCTGCATAAAATGACAGAAAAAGAAACTTCTAGCAAGATCATGACCAACAATGCTAAGCAACGCCAACTACTAATTGCATTTAGTATCCTCAACACTAGTGGTTGCTCGTTAGCGGACCTAACTTACCAATTTGATATTTCTAAGAACACAGTTATTAGAGATATCAAAGTACTACACTCACAACTAGCGCTATATCATTTACAAATCACCAATACAGAATCCGGTAAAATAATCACGGGTTCCCCGACAGCAGTTCGCAAATGGGTGTACGATCATGCTACTCAACTGAAGACACTCATTGAACAAACTAGGCGGGCTACCATTAAGCCCACTACCATAAACGACCAGATTAAACTCTTTGAAAGAATAACTGGAAAATATTTAACCGACGATGCAAGTATCACAATTCGACTATTTTTATATTGGTACTTAACTAACATTAGAGACTGTAATAACCAACTAAGTGATGTTATATCCGCACAAACTGACTTAACACTGGATCACATTTGGGCTAAAAGTTTTTTGAACGATTATCATATCGATAACTCTAATGAGGTTGACTACTTAGTCAAGTTGATCAATTCTAGTCAATTTGCTCATGTCAATTGGAATGACGACTTGATTCAAAAGTTAAAACCATTCTCAGTTCGAATGATTTCTAGTTTTAACCACCTCTCCGGCGCACATGTTTCAATCAAGTCGATTAGTGACAGTTTAACGGTTCACTTGCTTTCAACCTACTATCGTGCTCAATATAATATGCCATTTGAATACCCTGACTTAAAAAGTATTCAACAGCATTATCACCACACTTTTGAAATCACTCGTAAAGTTGTCGTACCATTTGAACAATATATTCATCACACACTTTCTGATGATGAAATCGCATTAATTGCCATTTACTTTGGTGGTGCTATTCGTGAGCAAAAAACAAGCACCCCAACACCAAATGAAGTACTTGTCGTTTGTTCTAGTGGCATCGGTACCAGTCGTCTATTACTTCAACAACTAGAAAGCCGTTACCGCGGTATTCATTTTTCTAGTCCAATGAATGTGCTTCAATACGAAAATTCAGATCTAAGTAATGTTCAGCTTGTCATCAGTACAATCAAATTGAACACCCAGCGCAACATACCAATAACTACCGTATCTGCTTTTCCTTCCGAGTTGGAGTGGAAGATCATCGATAATGCTATTATTAAGGCCGGGTTGGCAACTTCTGACACACTCAAGTCATTTAATGTGGATACACTATTGGATATTGTAGGCAACTACGCTATGATAAGAAATCCTATGGGTCTGAAACTCGCACTCAACGACTATTTGACCCAGCTAACTCAGGAACCACTATTAGCCGCACCCCAAGAAAATTTATCAGAATTAATCAAACTACTGCCGCCAGAACATGTTGGTTTTCTAAATCATCAAAGATCTTGGAAGCAGGCGGTGCGTACAGCACTGTCCCCCCTACTTGAAGACTATAGTGTTGAAAAAAATTATATCGATCAGATCATTCATTTAACTGAAAGTAACGGACCATACATGGTTATTGGGTCAGGCGTTATGTTGGCGCACGCTGCTCCACGTGATGGCGTTAATAATCTCAGTGCTACTTTCTTTTTACTTGATAAGCCGCTACCTGTTATGACAAATCAAAAAATGGTCCATGTAATTATTGGTCTAGCCCCCATAGATTACGAGAAGCATCTATCATTCATCAGTGACTTGATGACACAATTACAACAAAAGGATTGGTTAACTAATCTGTATCATTTGAATAATAAAAGGGACTTATTCAGGTATTTGTATAAAGATAACTAGCTCGTCTTCATTTCATTTATTAATGTACCTAAAAGCAGAAGCCAAGAAACGAAAGTTGCTATCTTGGCCTCTGCTTTTAGAGTTAAAAAGGATTTTTTATTATTAAATAATGCGCTCTTTCCAGCCTAATCTCATTTACTTACTGAACTATTCCAACGATATCATTCGGGGTCTTAGCTTGATATTTCGCATTCTTAAAATCGACATTCGGTAATGCTCCCCATTTAGCAACTACAAAATCAACGCCCGCATTCTTTGAGGCCTGCATATCAAAGATACTATCACCAACATACAACGTCCTTTCACGTGCTAAGTGAAATCTCTCTAATGTGTAGGTAATCGGCTCTCCACTTGGCTTTGGATTTTTAGTTAAATCAGCAGTAGTCACAATTGGCATCTTTGCGATAATCGGAAAATGACTGACTTCTTTATCAAATTGAACACAATCCTTAGATGTAACCACTCCCACTGTGAGATTCATTGCCAATAAGTCATCTAACATTTGTTCAATTCCCACAAAATACGTTAGTTCATTCATATTCTCGTTAAATTCAATTAGATATCTGACTAATACATTCTGCCAATTTTGAACACCAAATTCTCTCAGGATCATCTCACCGGGCTGGCCAATTCTCTTACGATATTCTTCAATTGGCATATCAACACCCTCGCGAACTGCCCCCTCCTTCAATAACTTAGCAATTAAGTCCGCTGAATTAATCAAGGTATTATCAATATCGAACAAGATATTTTGATACTTCATAAAGAACCCCCCCTGCTCCCAAAAAAGAGCACCAAGACAAATATCTCAGCGCTCTAAATTAAGGAGGTTATAATTTTAATATTCTGTCATTCAACTACAATTAGTTTAGTCTGCTAAATCTGGATCATCAGGATTAGAGGCAATCATAACTTTGAGCTCTTTACCGGCCATCATTGCATCAAAAGCGTCACGCCAGTGTTCAAGATCAAAGACCTTCGTAATCATTGCATCTTGGTTAATAGCACCCTTGCTTTCAAGATGTAATGCAATCGCCCAGTCATAAGGATTTTGCGACCGCGAACCGCGATAGGTGATTTCATGTTGAATAATTGAGCGTTCGTCTAGCTCATTCATTGGCTTTGCAAATAAACCAACTTGTTGGAAAGTCCCGCCTTTACGAATTAATGGTAATGCTGCATTAACAGCTGGTGTTGCACCTGAGCAATCATAAACTTTAGTGACCCCAACACCATCAGTAGCATCCATTACAACCTTAGCCAAATCTTCCTTTTGGGTATCGACAATAACATCAGCACCTAATTCTTTAGCAATTTGCAGCCGATCAGCATCCTTAGTAATTCCAGATACAATGACGAATGCGCCAATTTCTTTAGCGATTTGTAACGAGAGTAAGCCCATTGGTCCTGGTCCAATAATCAATAACGTATCATGTAAGGTAAATGGTGTCTTTTGATACATAGCATGAACACAAGATGCTAATGGTTCTGACATAGCAGCCATTTTATACGAAACATTATCTGGTAAAATATGTGCGCTTTCTTCACGAGTTAAAACGTAATTGGCCATTGAACCGTTTGCCTTCGTTCCAATTCCAACACGATTGGGACATAAATTATATTCTTTATCTTGGCAATAAATACACGTTCCGTCTGTTGCAAAAGTCGTTTCACTAGTCACCCGATCACCAGGTTTTAATGTTTTAACATCTGGTCCCACTTTAACAACTTCACCTGAAAATTCGTGGCCTAAAACAAGTGGCGTTACAGCATTGGCATACTGACCCTTAAATGTGTGAATATCAGTTCCACAAATTCCAGTATAAGCAACTTTTAATAAAACCTTGTCACCTGTAACTTCAGGAATTGGAATTTGTTTTAATTCCATATTATCGTAGCCGGCCTCTGTTTTTACAACGGCTTCCATAGTTTTTGTTTTTATAACATCCATGATACTACCAACACCTCCGCTAAAATTTTAATTTATTTCTCTCCATTTTCAATTCCATTTGGATAAAACATGACTTTGTTGTACGATTCTGAACGTGTTGTGATCATATCAAATGCCTCTTGCATTTGATTAAGTGTATATCTATGAGTAATTAAATCATTGATTTGAATTTTTCCAGAATTCACAAAATCAATCATTGTAGTCCACTCCTTACCAGGAAATGGCGCCGAATAAGAGTTCCAGAACCCCTTCAATGTTAATTCATGCCTAAAAATACTTTCAAATGCTTGTTGCCGTAATGTTACATCAGCATAGGCAATACCTACATAGCCAATCTTTCCACGACGAGAAGTAATCATAAGGGCTTGTTCTTCGGTAACTTTAGAACCTGCACATTCCATTGTGATATCCACGCCTCTTCCATCAGTTATCTTTTTCACCGCTTCAAAAAGATCAACCTTAGAAGAATTTATTACTTGGGTACAACCTTCTTCAACGCCTTTCTGTAACTTTTGATCATCGATATCAATACCAATAATATCTTTCACTCCCGCTATCTTTAACAAACGTACAACGAGATCGCCGACCGTTCCCAAACCAAATACCGCAACACTATCACCAATTTCCGCATGAATACCGAAAACTGCATGTGCAGCAACTGCCATTGGTTCAATCAAAGCACCATCTTCATACTTCATGTTTCCAATATTCAATACATTTCTAGCTGGTACATTAACGAATTGCTCAAAGCCACCATTTTCTTGTTGACCCAACATTGAATAACTCTCACACATTTGAAACATTCCGACTTTACAATAATAACAATGATAGCAGGGAATGAATGGTGCTACTGCAACTCGCTCATTCACTGCAACATCAGTAACACCAGTCCCGAGTTTTACAACTTTACCCGAAAACTCATGTCCCATAACTGATGGATAGCCATATTTCCATCCAGATTTCATTTTATGACTGTCTGACCCACAGGTTCCCGCAGCCATAACCTGAATCTGAACTTCATTTTCTTTAGGATCGATTATGTCAATATTCTTAACTTCAAATTTATTAAGACCAGTTAATAATGATGCTTTCATTGTAAAAACCTCTTCTTCATTTTCTCGTTATTCGACTAAAATACAGCATTCCATAAATCAGCTAACTTTAATAGAATCCAATTCAAGAAGTTACCACCCATATCTAGTGATGAAACTTGAGTAGATCCTGCCGGAATCTGTACAACTCCTTGCAGCATTGCGGTATGCACAGAAGCAAAATCAGTAGCCATCAATAATGCCAGAGTAATTACAATAGCTCCTGCGATTACAGAATGGATAATATTTCCCTTTCGCGATGCTACTATTAACGACACGTAAAACGGAATAGTCGCTAAATCACCGAATGGAAGTACACGGTTACCTGGTAAAATAACAGCAATGAATAGAGTAATTGGAACCAGTAGCAAACCAGTAGCTAAAGTAGCAGGTGCGCCGGTAGATAATGCCGCATCCATACCAAGATAAATTTCACGATCCGCACCATAACGTTTTGTCAATACATCTCGTGCTGATTCTGAAATTGGAATTAATCCTTCCATCAAAAGCTTAACCATTCGTGGCATTAACATCATTACAGCGCCCATATTGATCCCAAGCTTTAAAATACCTGCAACATCATAACCACCCAAGGCACCAATAGCAGCACCAATAATGATGCCCATCATCATTGGTTCTCCAAAAATACCAAATTTCTGCTGTATTGTTTCAGAATCTGCATGTAAATTCTTTAACCCAGGTGTGTGTGCAACTACCCAAGCGACTGGAATACCAATTAATCCAAATGCATCACTAGATCCAGTTGGAAAACTTATACCCTCTAATCCATAAAAATCTTGAACACTTTTTGCAGTCTTATCTGCAATAATAAGACAAAAAATCATGTATAAAATTGCCGAAATAATACTAAATGCCCAACTCTTGGTAACAATATATGCTACAGATCCAGCAGCAACCATATGCCAATAGTTCCAAATATCGATGTCTAAGGTCTTGGTAACCTTGAGCATAATCAAAATAATGTTGACTACAAGCAATATTGGAATCAAAATTGACGAAATTGGTTGCGCCCATGCACCGGCTGCGGCAGATGGCCACCCAACATCAACAATCGTTAGATGAAAACCAAATCTCTTTACCATTGCCTTAGCAGCCGGTCCAATATTAGTCGTCAACAAATTAATCACAAGATTGATCCCTACCATACCAATACCGATTGTTAACGCTGAACGTAACGCCTTTGCCGGTTTGACTCTAAAAATAAGTGCAATAATGAAAATCATTATTGGAAGCATTACAGATGCTCCCATGTTTAAAATGTATTGAACAACATTCCCAACTTGCTGCATGACGGTACCTCCATCTCATTTAAGAATCAATTTTTATCATCTTGAATTTTCTTGGCAGTATTGATTACTTCCTCATTCAACTTGTCAATCCCTAACCCTGTTAAGTAACCCATTGCTTTAATCGTAGGAATTCGGTAGGTTGTCGGTAGCACTGTTGTAGAAATTAACATATCAGCATCATCCTGTTTCGATGCAGCTTCTGCAATTTTAATTTGCATTAGATTAACATCAATATCATTTTCTTTGAATAATTGTTCAACCTTGTTCATAACTACTGTTGAAGTGGCAATACCTGCACCACAAGCTACTAAAACGTTTACTTTTTTCATAATTAATACACTCTCCTTAATTTCCTAAAAGATCATAAATGTCTGCATTAGTATTAGCATGTTCGAGTTTATCTACTAAAGAAGCATCTTGTATGATAGACATTAACGCCTGCAACATTTCCAGTTGAGCATGTGGCCTATTTAACCCTAAAACAAACACTAATTTAGCATCGACTTCTTGCGTCGGGTCATCCATACGTTTAAACCTAATTGGACTGTCATTTACAATTACTGATACAAATTCTTTTCGTATTGTATCCGCATCAGTATGTGGAATCGCCACACCACATTTCTCTAACTGTAATCCGGTGGGGAAAGTAGATTCACGTTTTATAATTTTAGGCAAAAAATCTTCTGTAACATATCCATTTTGTTTAGCAACTTCGTTAACGCCCTTAAAAAGCTCATTGCTATTTTTAAAATTCGTATGCAAAAAGATAAGCTTATCTCGTAAATAATCACTTACTTGTACATTTTTTTTACTAACCAAAGCTCCTCACTTCTTTCAATTTTTTGTAACCGCTTTCAAGAATAAATTGTATCATTTTGCATTTACTTTGCAACCCTTTTCTTTATATTTTATTATGGCAATTTTAAATCGTACATTATTTTGCATAATTTGCATTGATTGCCAAGCATTAATTTAAAAATCATTTACGCTATAATCACTATTAAAGCAGCATTTACTTAATTAATTAATACACAAAACAAAATAATTTATTTTCAAAATCAAGATAGTATAAATATTTGCGAAAATTTGCAAACAATTGTAACATTAAACCAGCCTTATCCAATTGGAGATGATACCTTATGGAAATTATTCAAAGACAAAAGTACATTTTAGATCAGCTTAATCAGAATCAAAATATTCGTATCTCCGACATTAGCAACCAATTGCATATTTCAAGAGAAACTATCCGCAAAGACATTTATACTTTAGACAGTCAGGGGCTTGTTCACGCTGTACGCGGTGGTGCTACAATTCCCGAAAGCATCAGTGAAACTCGGTATGGCAAAAGACAGCATGAAGAAGTAGACGAAAAAAAACTGATTGCACAAAGCGCTCTATCCCTTATTCACGACGGAGATTCTATATTTATCGACTACGGGACAACCGCATTTCAAGTCGCAGAAGCCCTAAAACACAGCCAACTTAAAAACTTAACCATTACAACCACCTCTTCATTTGTAGTCAGCACTTTACAGTTCAATAAAAGCATCCAAATGGTCGTTCTTGGAGGAAGTATGCGTACCAGTGAAGGCTCTTTAGCAGGCCCGATTACACTTGCTAATATCCACAATATTTATGCCGATATCGGTTTTTTCGGTTGCGGGGGTATTAGCTTACAAGCAGGGATTACAAACCATTATGTTGAAGAGGTTGAAGTCTCAAAAAAGATGATGACCCACTGTCGGACAACTGTTGTGTTAGCTGATCATACTAAATTCAAGAAAAACGCGATGTATAAGACTGCTAACATTAACAATATCGATGTGTTGATCACAGACGCTAGTATCGATCAAAAAACGGCTAGCCAGTTTCGGGCAGAAACGACTTCCTTGATCCTCGCACATTAATAAATTTGCAACAGGACAGATAAAAGCTTGACTTTACAATTGAAACCGCTATCATAATAACCGTAATGATAAATAAAACAAATATTTGCAAAGGAGTTGCAAAATAATGAGTGAAGCAATTAAATCCAAAACAGTTGATTACTCTTCTGATGACTATCTAAACCGCGTTGATGCCTATTGGCGTGCTGCTAACTACATCTCAGTTGGTCAACTCTATCTACTAAATAACCCGTTACTTCGGGAACCATTAAAGGCGTCTGATGTGAAGGTTCATCCAATCGGCCATTGGGGTACGATTGCCGGTCAAAACTTTATTTATGCCCATTTGAACCGTGCCATTAACAAGTACGACCTCAACATGTTCTACATTGAAGGCCCTGGTCATGGTGGTCAAGTAATGGTTTCTAACTCCTACTTAGATGGCACTTATACGGAAACGTATCCTAAAATTACCCAAGACAAAGCCGGGATGAAACGCCTATTCAAACAATTCTCATTCCCAGGTGGGGTTGCCTCTCATGCTGATCCTAAGACGCCAGGATCAATCCATGAAGGTGGCGAACTTGGCTACTCAATCTTACATGGTGCTGGTGCGGTCTTAGATAACCCTGGTTTAATTGCGGCTACCGTTGTTGGTGATGGTGAATCTGAAACTGGCCCATTGGCAACTTCTTGGCAAGTTAACAAGTTCCTCAACCCGATTAGTGATGGGACGGTCTTACCAATCTTGAACTTAAACGGCTTCAAGATTTCTAACCCAACAGTTCTTTCACGTGAATCACATGAAGAACTTGAAGACTACTTTAAAGGTTTAGGCTGGGATCCACACTTTGTTGAAGGTACAGACCCTGCCAAGATGCACAAAATCATGGCTGAAGAATTGGATAAAGTCATTGAAGAAATCCACGCAATTCGTAAGAACGCCAAGGATAACAATGATGAATCTCGTCCTAAGTGGCCAATGATTGTTTTCCGGGCACCTAAGGGCTGGACCGGTCCTAAGAGTTGGGACGGCGAACCAATTGAAGGTTCATTCCGGGCTCACCAAATTCCAATTCCTGTCGATCGCAATCACATGGAACACGCCGACAAATTAGTTGACTGGCTCAAATCATACAAACCAGAAGAATTATTTGATGAAAATGGTACTTTAAAACCAGAAATTGCCGCAATCATCCCTGAAGGCCAAGCTCGTATGGCTGCTAACCCCGTTACTAACGGCGGTAAGTTAACTAAAGACTTAATTACACCAAATATCGATGATTATGCTTTGGACAACAAGAATCACGGTAAGGAAGATGGTTCAGACATGACTGAACTTGGTAAGTATATCCGTGATTTAATTGAGTTGAACAAAGACAACAAGAATTTCCGTGGCTGGGGTCCTGACGAAACCTTATCTAACAAACTAGGCGCTGCTTTTGAAGATACCAAACGTCAGTGGATGGAACCAATCCACGAACCTAATGATGCTTTGTTAGCACCTCAAGGCCGGATTATTGACTCCATGTTGTCAGAACACATGGATGAAGGGATGTTGGAAGCTTACAATTTAACCGGACGTTACGGTTTCTTCGCAAGTTATGAATCATTCCTGCGCGTTGTGGATTCAATGTTAACCCAACACTTCAAGTGGTTACGGAATTCTCACGAAGAAACCCCTTGGCGGGCTGATGTACCTTCACTGAATGTGATTGCATCATCAACAGCCTTCCAACAAGATCACAATGGTTACTCTCACCAAGATCCAGGTATCATTTCACACTTGGCTGAAAAGAAGACCGAATACGTTCGTGCCTATCTTCCAGGTGATGCCAACACCTTGATTGCAACCTTTGATAAGGCTATCCAAAGCAAGCAATTGATTAATTTAATCATTGCCAGCAAACATCCCCGTCCACAATGGTTCACGATGGATGAAGCCAAGCATTTAGTTCGTGATGGCTTAGGTGTGATTGATTGGGCAAGTACTGATCATGGTGAAGAACCCGACGTTGTCTTCGCAACTGCCGGCTCTGAACCAACGACTGAAAGCTTAGCGGCCGTATCAATCTTGCATGCACGCTTCCCTGAAATGAAGATTCGCTTCATTAACGTTGTTGATCTTCTGAAGCTGAAGAAAGACGACCCTCGTGGTTTATCAGATGCTGAATTTGATGCCTTCTTCACTAAAGACAAGCCAGTTATCTTCGCATACCATGCTTACGATGACCTAGTAAAGACCATCTTCTTCGATCGCCATAACCATAACTTACACGTTCATGGTTACCGCGAAGAAGGCGATATTACCACGCCATTCGACATGCGTGTTCGCAACGAACTCGATCGTTTCCACTTAGTCAAAGCGGCCTTATTAGCAACGCCTGCTTATGCTGAAAAAGGTGCCCATGTCATCCAAGAGATGAACAGCATTTTGGACAAGCATCATGACTATATCCGTGCTGAAGGTACCGATATTCCAGAAGTTGAAAACTGGAAATGGACTGCATTGAAGTAGAATTTTAACCTGTAATTCAGCATAAATTAAAAAATCGACTTCCAAATGAAATTTCATTTGGAAGTCGATTTTTTGCATTTTATTAGTATTGCGGGTAACGCTTCATAATATCAATTTCTTCGCGATTCAGCGCATAATCAGCACACAAAATAATTGCAGCACTTTCTGCATCCTGATGATAATGCCGACTGTTCTTGATTGCAAATGGCATTGCACACCGATTAGCTAATCTGATGTATTGTCCCAAAACATCCATATCAAGACGACCATTAAATAATAGTTGATAATTACGTTTCTTTTTTATAACCTTCTCAAGAATCACCATCCAATCATAACGCATTGCTTCACTAAACGTTATTTTAAGCTCGATCCGCTCATAAAAAGTCCCCAAGCAGCGATTTTGTTCATCAGGTTTTAGTAATGGCAGCCCTAAAACTGCATTTTTGACACGAGCGTCAATGTCTAAATCTTTATTTTGCATTTTCTCACCTCAAGCAGATAAGCGACTACATTAAAGATCACATTTTCAAATTACACGTTCAATAACAATCACTAATCCTTCTTATAATCCCCGAATCACCCGCGCTGGATTTCCACCAACAACCACGTTATCCCCAAAGGACTTAGTAACCACACTACCCGCAGCAACAATCACATTATTTCCCAACGTGACCCCTGGACAAATAATCGCACCACCCCCAACCCACAAATCATCTCCTAGATTCACAGGCTTACCAATCCCCATGGCACCGTTGCGTCGTAACTGGGGGTCATCAGGATGGTTTACAGAATAAATTTGTACTTTTGGACCTAATAGACAGTGTTTGCCAATCTTAATCGGGGCCACATCTAAAATCACGCAATCATAATTGGCAAAAAAGTCTTCACCAACGAATAAGTTATACCCGTAATCACAACGAAAGGTGGCATGAACCTCAATCTTATCACCAGTCGCGCCAAATAATCGTTTAATTATTTGTTGGCTTTTTTGGGGATTCGTCTCACCGAGCTGGTTGAAGGCTTCTATTTGTTGCCGCGCCACCGCTCGTTCACTAATCAGTTCAGGGTCATAAACATTAAATAACTCACCAGCAATCATTTTTGCCTTTTCACTCTTGATCACAGCCATCACTCCACTTCTTGATAAAAATGGTTGCGGTTACCAACAGTAGCCACAACCATTTTGCAATATTAAATTTACTTCAGAAACGCCTTAGTCATACCAACCATGGTGGCATAGTCTTCCATTTGTTCTTCAGTTAACGAGAAGGACAGCATCGTGTGGTGACCACCACCAGCTTGCATCCATTCTAGTGCACCCTTCTTTAAACCCATCTTTGGAGTCCATAATTGCTTAGCAACTGGTAAATTAGGTGTTTCGGCTTCTGGCTTATTCGCATCTACGGCGTAGCTAATCATCTTGAACCCATCACGGAAATCGGCAACGGTGACATCAATTGCTTCACCTTCTGAACCAGTAAATACTAGGCGAGCAGGATCAGCTTTACCACCGATATCCAATGGATGAACTTCAACCCGTGGCTTATCACTTGCAATCGAAGGATCAACTTCCAACATGTGTGAACCTAAGATAGCTTCATGACCATGACGCAAGTCTAACGTGTAGTCTTCCATAAAGGCGGTTTGCTTGTTGTGAGACATAATCTTCATAACCCGTCCTAAAGCAGCCGTCTTCCAGTCGCCTTCAGCACCAAAACCATATCCATCACGAATTAATAATTGCGAAGCTAGACCAGGTAATTGTTCCATCCCCCAAAGATCTTCAAAGTTCGTGGTAAAGGCCGTGTAACCGCCTCTTTCTAGGAACCGCTTAATACCAAGATATTGTGCCAATTGAACCCGAACTGAATGTTTATACGTGTCCGCATCGTTATCGCCTTGTACCATCTCATACCGAGACTCCAAGTCAGCGTATTCCTTATCAATGTCAGCATCCGAAACCTTATTAATCTCTTCAACTAGGTCACCGATACCATAATAGTCAACTGTCCAGCCCATCTTAATTTGAGCTTCAACCTTGTCACCTTCAGTAACGGCCACATTACGCATCGTGTCGCCAAAACGAGCAACCTTAACTTTAAAGCTCTCATTGTACGCTACTGCGACATCTTCCCAACGCGCAATCTGTTCTTGCACATCTTCATCGCCCCAATAGCCGTAAACAATCTTATTATGTTTCTGCAACCGGGCGTTAATGTAGGCATACTCGCGGTCGCCATGGGCACTTTGGTTAAGGTTCATGTAATCAAAGTCAATGTCTGCATATGGAATATTATTCAAATATTGCGTTGCTAAGTGTAATAATGGTTTTTGTAATAATTCAGTCCCACGAATCCAGTTCTTAGCTGGTGAGAATGTGTGCATCCAAGTAATAACACCGGCTACCTTATCATTGTAATTAACTTCTTTCATAAAGTTGGTGATACTTTCAGCCGTCGTCATAACATCTTTAAAGACTACTTTATAAGGTAACTTGCCGCTTGCATTCAATTTATCCGCAATATCTTGCGCATCCTCAGCAACAGACTTCAATTGTTCTTCACCATAAAGGTGTTGTGAACCGGTAACAAACCAAAACTCATAATCAGGTACTGATAACATAATTAAGCACTCCTCGTCTATTTGTATGTTTTTTTTAATTCAACTAATCCTTATTACTTGCGAACTGCATGATCCTTAGAGTGCGCATTATTTTGACCATAATAGGCACTTGCACCATGCTTACGTAAATAATGCTTATCTAATAAATATTGTGGCAATTCGCTACTTGCACGGGTCAATTGCGCAGTATGATAATCTTCTTCGGCAACCACTTCCAACACTTTAGCATTGTAAACGGCTTTAGCTGGCGTTGGTCCCCAAGCAAATGGGCCGTGCTGGCTGACTAATGAGGCTGGTACAGCTTCATAATCGAGGCCCCGTTCTTGGAACGTCTTCACAATGGTTTTACCCGTATTGCCTTCATAATCTGCTTCAATTTCTTCCTTAGTCAGCGCATCCGCGGCCGGCACGTCACCATAGAACGTATCAGCATGGGTCGTGTTCATAGCTGGTACATCCATTTGAGCAGCTGCATACGCAACTGCCCATGGCGAATGAGTATGGACAATTCCGCCAATATTAGGAAAAGCGTTATATAACACCGTATGAGTCGGCGTATCGCTGGAGGGATTTAGTTCACCTTCAACCACTTCGCCCTTTAAATTAACAACCACTAAATCACTTGGTTTTAATTCGTCATAGTCAACGCCAGATGGTTTGATAACAAATAAGCCTTTTTCCCGATCAATACCCGAAACATTACCCCAAGTAAAGGTAACTAAGTCTAACTTTGGAAGTTGCATATTGGCTTCGTAAACTTCTTGTTTTAGTGCTTCTAGCATTCTATTAATCCTCTTCTCTAATCTTTGATTGCTTGCCCAGCCGCTGCTTCAACTGGTAAACCAGCTTGATAACGTTGAATAAATTCACGATATCCAGCCACCCGTTCCGGTTCTGGACTCAACGTCATACTTTCTGGCTCTTTAAAGACTTCTTGATCCAAGAAATCTTCTAGGTTCATTGCAGTTTGCCGACAAGCAAAGTTGGCTAACACTGCCATCCCCCATGGGCCACCTTCACCAGCAGTACTCATTACAGTAATCGGAATGTTCAGTGCGTTGGCCAATACTTGTTGGCCAATTACCGGCGTTCGGAACAATCCGCCCTGTGCAATCATAACATCCGTTTGAACATGTTCTTCGTTAACCAGAATATCCATACCAAGTTGGAGGGGTGCGAACGCCGCATATAATTGGGTCAACATAAAGTTCGGTAAACTAAATTTACTGTTTGGTGTCCGTACAAATAGTGGCCGACCAGCTTGAATCTTAGTAATATTCTCACCGGATTGATAACTATAGTTAGCCAACCCGCCGGCATCCGCATCAGCGCGAGTTGATTCCAAGAATAACGTTTCATATAGTCGATCCGGTTTCAATTCCATTCCCAACCGGGCTGCAAACTCACGAAAAATCGTTGCCCAAGCATTAATATCCGACGAGCAATTATTAACATGCACCATTGCAACTGGTGACCCATCTGGCGTCATAACAATATCAATATCGCGATAAACTTTAGACAATGGTTTATCCAGAACGTTCATCGAAAACGCTGAGGTTCCCACCGAGATGTTACCTGTGCGTTTACGGACGCTGTTCGTACCGACCATTCCTGTTCCGGCATCCCCTTCTGGCGGTGCAATAACACTGCCAGCTTCGAGCGTGCCGCTCTGATCAAGTAAGCTCGCCCCGGCAGCCGTTAACTTTCCAGCAATGGCTCCCGCTGGTAAAACCCGCGGTAAAATATGCCGGATATCCCATGAATACGGTGTAACCTTGTCAAGTTGGCTAAACTTGGTTAACATCGTCTGATTGTATGTGTCAGCCGTTTCATCAATTGGGAAAACGCCAGACGCATCACCGATTCCAAGAACTTTCTCCCCCGACAGTTTCCAGGTTACATAACCAGCCAGCGTTGTTATGAAGTCCACCTGTTTAACGTGCGCTTCATCGTTTAAAATTGCCTGGTATAAGTGCGCGATACTCCACCGTTGTGGAATGTTGAAATCAAATAATTCGGTCAATTCATCTGCTGCTTGCCCCGTAATGTTATTACGCCAAGTCCGAAACGGAACTAATAATTTCGCTTGTTGATCAAATGCTAGGTATCCGTGCATCATGGCACTAATGCCAATAGCATTGATATGCTTCAAACTCATGTGATATTTACTGCGGACATCCGCTGCTAATTGCGTATAACTTTGTTGAATTCCGGTCCAGACATCTTCAAGTGCGTAAGTCCAAGTACCATCAACAAATTGGTTTTCCCAAACGTAACTTCCCGAAGCAATCGTATTAAAATCGTCCGTGATCAAAACGGCTTTAATTCGAGTTGAGCCAAGCTCAATTCCTAAAGAAACTTGGCCAGTTTCAATCGCTTCGGCTGTTTCAACTAAATTCATCTGACTTGCCTCCTAATTAATGACTCGCTTGTTGTACGGGTGCTTGTTTGTGATGATTCGTTCCTGCTGCTTCAATCTCTTCAAGTGAGTGACCACGAGTTTCTGGAACACAGAATCGAACGAATAGCACTCCTAATACACAGATCACACCGAACACCGCAAAAACTGCTTCTTGTGACATTGAAGCCGTCATAATTGGGAATAATAACCCCACAGCCCATGACCCAATCCAATTGAATGAAGAAGCTAAGCCTGATGCCCGACCGCGAACTGCAAGCGGAAAGACTTCACCCACGAGCACCCAAGTCAATGGTGCCCAAGTAAATGAGTAGAAAGCCACGTAAATCGATAAGAAGACGACAATCATCATTGGACTGGCATTCGGTACCAAACTATTAATAACAGCTGGTAGCAGGAATGATAATGCCATGACGGAACCGCCCAACATCAATAAAGTCCGCCGATTGAATTTTTCAGCAATCCAAATGTAAAGTAATGATCCTAAAACTAATAGGATGCCTTGAACAATTGGCCACATTAGTGCTGAACTTGCCGCACTACCGGTTGCCTTTTCAACGATTAACGGAATGTAGTAAAAGATTGCATTAGCACCTTGAAATTGTTGAAAAGCTGCAACCCCCACACCTGCCATGACTAAGTACCGATATTTCCCATTGAACAAGGTTGCCCAGGAGGTCTTTTCTAAATTGTTAGCCTCCGTTTGGGCTGTTGATTGAATCGCTTTAACTTCACTGTCAACTTCATCTGGTTTACGAACAAAAGATAAAACTTGACGGGCTTCGTCTAACCGATTGGCTTTAATTAAGAACCGTGGGGATTCCGGCAACTTCAAGACTCCCAGAAAGAGAATAATCGCTGGAACCGCTGCCAATCCTAACATTAGCCGCCATGACATATTCTCGGGTAGATCCTTCAGAATATAATCAACAATGTAAGAAATTAACATCCCCGACACAATCATGGTCTGATTAATCCCAGATAAACTACCGCGCAATCGTGCTGGTGCCATTTCAGACATATATGCAGGTACTAGTGCAGAAGCAGCACCCACGGCTAATCCCAAGAAGATCCGCATGCCAATCAAATAGTAAGTTCCGTTGTTAGGTGAAAAGCCACACAGAATCGAGCCAACTGCGAAAATCAATGATGACATCAAGATCATCCGCCGCCGACCTAGTCGATCCGCCAACTGACCGGCAATTGCAGCACCAAAAATTGCGCCAAACATTACTGCTGATGTCACCCACCCAACCAATGTTGCATTAGTCAATGCCCAATCGGTCTTCAGAAACGGTAATGCGCCTGTCATTACCCCAATGTCATAACCAAAAAGAATCCCGCCAAACGAACCAAAGAAGAAAATAAATTTACTTGAAACCTTTTTCTGCTTATCCAAAGTTGTTCCTCCTCATATCTGGATTTGTTAAATAATTGCAAAACATCTAGAAAGCCCTTTCAAAAAGAATCGAATTTTAATCAACAACACTGATTATGATTGCCCCTTCGTAAAACCGCTTTCATTTTCGAACAACTACAGTCTAATATATTTATCCGTATAAATCAACAACAATTTATTTTATCAGTATAAATATTTCGTTAATTGTTGATTTGACGCATACACACATAACTTTCTGTCATCACAAAAAACTGCTCTAATCAAAATATGATTAGAACAGTTATTCGGTTTAATCTAGTTAATTTAAATCTGCTACTGAAGCACGAACAATCAGCTCAGGCGTGTAAGCAATCGATTTTACCGGTTGTTTACGTAGCAAACGTAGCATTTGTCTCCCAGTATCCTCACCCATCGTTGTCTTCTCGTGATTCATCGTGGTAATTCCTGGACTCATATACCGAGACATGTGGTAGTCATCAAATCCAACAATCGATATATCAGCAGGAATCTTTAATCCTCGTCCTTTAAGATAATCCATCACCCGAATTGCTAACTGATCATTGTAACAGGCAATTGCTGTTGGCCGCTCATTATTTTGTAAATAAGCATCCAAACGATGTGCTAATTTATCAAATGCATCACCAGACTGATACATCAAAATATTACTTTTGTATGAAATCTCAGGTTGTTCTTGATATGCTTTTACAAAACCATTCATACGGTGAACTCCCTGAATATCATCCACCTGAAAGATACCGAGAATGCTCTCGTGCCCCATTTCAAACAAATATTCAATCATTCGTTGCTCAGCGGCTTGATCACTAGTCGTAACAGCTTGAAAGTCTAAATTAGGATAACTTGCATTAATGAATAGCACTGGAATACCACTATCTTTAATCTCTTGATACAAATCCATGTTAGGGTTGTCTAGCGCGCTCTGGGTTGGTTCGATAATTAATCCTGCAACTTTGCTATTAAGCATATTGATTAAGTTTTTCCGTTCACGTTGATGATTATTATGCGTATTACCAAGCAACAGTGAGTAACCACCTTCCGAAATCACTTGATCAATGCCATAAATAATTTGTGGGAAGATATAATCCGCAACATGCGTTGCAATCACACCAATAATCTTACTATCACTCTCAGTTGTCCAATCCTTGTGCCAGTCCTGAACAAACATCCCACCACCCTGGATTCGATAGATAAAATGCTCTGTTTCAAGATCCCCCACGGCCCGCCGAATCGTATATCGCGAGACGGCAAAACGTTGCATCATTTCCGTCTCCGTTGGTAATTTTGCATCAATCGCATACTCTCCCGAAAGAATCGCTTCTTTCAAGGCGTCTTTAACTTTTTGATATTTATTTTCCATACACTACTCCACTATTACTACCAATTTATTTACTCAAGTTGTCAATTATCATCGGTTCAACCAGTTACGCCAAAAGCTACTGTTGACACCACTTTTAATTCGAACCACTAAAGCCACCTTGGTAGTTATTAATTGTATTTTCTCCCCCTCTATTATAGCAAACACAATTAATCATATAATTAGTTTCACCTCCATCAATTCAAAAAGTTATTTATCAGTATAAATCACGAATTGTAAATTCATATTTCACAAACAATATGAATTAATATCTCATATTTATCAGTTCAAGATTAAATACTTCCACTGCAAATACCAGCTACCATGTACGTCTAAACAAAATTATGATACCGTTACCATGTAGACAAACAAAGGAAAGAAGGTCGTATTATGAAAAATACATTCTTAAATACAGTTAAGGGCTCATTAATTATCTCGTGTCAGGCGTTACCTAATGAACCGCTGCATAGTTCATTTATTATGTCACGAATGGCCCTTGCCGCTAAGGAAGCTGGGGCCGCGAGTATTCGCGCTAATTCCGTTGTTGATATTCAGGCCATTCAGGATGAAGTTGATTTACCACTGATTGGCTTGAGTAAAGTCGACTATCCCGACTCACCAGTCTACATCACGCCGACAATCAAAGAGATGCGCGCGGTTGCCGCTACGGGTTGTGCTGTGGTCGCTTGTGACGTCACGGGGCAACCACGTCCAAATGGAGAAAAACTGACTGAGATTGTTGCCGCAATGCGGACAGAATTCCCTGATACCCTCTTGATGGCTGATACTGATACCATCGAGAACATCAAAGTAGCGGATAAGTTAGGCTTTGATATTATTGGGACCACGATGCACGGCTACACACCAGCCACGACAGGTGCCAACATTGCTGATAATGACTTTGCCTACTTAAAGGAAGTCCTCCAAGCCACATCACGCCCTGTTATCGCTGAAGGTAAAGTCGATACGCCCGAAAAAATGAAACGTTGTCTCGACTTGGGCTGTCACGCTGTCGTTGTTGGTGGTGCCATCACTCGGCCACTCGAAATCGCACAGCGCTTCATTAACGCATTATAATACAGCTAATCTGTTAAAACTAAAACCGATTACCAGCAAGAATTTGCTAGTAATCGGTTTTTATTATTCATCAACACCGTCATATCTTTAAGCAACTATATCTTTACCCTAAATACAAAATTACTACTTTATATTTCTCCTAAAGCATACCTATTCAACATAACGTCAAACTTCATGCGACGAATTGCGCGCGGAATAAATTGTCGAATATCGTCAGCGTTAAAACCAATTTGAATCTTGTTCGCGCTTACAATTATTGGCCGGCGCAATAGTTTGGGGTGCGTACTTAATAACTTTAGGGCATCATTTAACTTCATTTGAGGCAATTGTTCCGCCACTTCTGAATAATACTTTGAACGCTTTGAAATAATATCATCTAGCCCATTTTCTGTGAGACTTAGAACATGTTTTAGTTCTGCCACAGTTGGCAAATCAGTGCTGAAGTTTTTTTCTTCAAATGCAATGTCATGAGCACTCAACCATTGACGAGCTGCTAATGAAGAATGACAACTTGTCTGTGTATATAATTTAATCATATCGGCCTCACCTTTCCGAAACAGAATTATAGTTTCTATAAATTTCATTTAATTATAGTTGTTACAACATTAATAAGTAAACGAATATGATTAGGATCTAAAAAGCTGAATAACGACTGATACAGCGCGTCTATTCAGCTTTTACTGACAACAAATAAAACATCTTTTTAAGACGCATAATAGAACAATAATCTTTTTAAGATCATTTTTAATCGTTTTATGATAACTAGTCGTTTTATCCCATTAGCTAACAACCTTTAGTACAAACTTCAAATAAGCTTTAAACCTACATAAAAACCGATGCATCTCAAACTTCAAACGAGATGCATCGGTCAATTTAATTTCTATCACATTGCCAACGTTGTTTAATAAACTGTGCTCGTCCACCCATTTCTTCTATTTGAAACCGAAATGGATTTTGCCAATAAAAATCTTGATGGACTGCTTCAGCCGGATAAAAAGGTTTTACATTTTCAATTTGAGTAACAATGGGGTCATTAAAACAGCTACTAGCTGTCAGTGAATCTCTTGAAGATTCTGCGACTTGTCGCTGTTCTGGTCCATTCACAAATATAACTGGACGATAACTATCCTCACGGTATTGAAATTGACCAGCCACATCAGTTGGATCCGTTTGATGCCAATATATCTCAACCAATTGCGCATAACTAATCACATTAGGATCAAAAGTAATCTTCACAGCTTCCGTATGCCCAGTTGTAAGGCTAGCAACTTGTTCATACGTTGGATTAACAGTGGTATCGCCCGTATATCCAGCCACCACAGACTTAATGCCTGGTTGCTCATCAAACGATTTCACCATGCACCAGAAACAACCGCCAGCAAAAAATAGCCGTTGCTAACATTTGATCTCCCTTTATTCAAATAATGACGTATATTTACCATAACCAGCTGTTGCTAAATCAGCCATTGGAATAAATTTTAGAGCAGCTGAATTAATGCAATAACGTAAACCGCCAGTTTGACTAGGACCATCAGGAAAAACATGCCCTAGGTGTGAATTGGCCTTCGAACTTTTGACCTCTGTTCGTCGCATCCCAAACGAATCATCCCGATGCTCGACTACATTAGTCGAGTCAATTGGTTTTGTAAATGACGGCCAACCACAACCTGCATCATATTTATCCAGCGAACTAAATAACGGCTCACCACTCACAACATCCACGTATATACCAGCTTGATCAAACTGATCATATTGACCACTAAAAGGGCGCTCAGTAGCTGCTTCCTGCGTAACTGCATATTGTTCAGCTGTTAGCTGCCGTAATTCGTCACTTTGTTCCATCTAATCAAGTCCTCTCTACGCCTAATAGATAATTTGTTCGTTTATCATTAACGATTTAAACTTGAATAACTCGCTTTACGTTTATCATTAGTCCCCAATGCTCAGGGTTACTTATTATTCCGTTGCATAATCCATGCCGTTGATAAATCCATTGCCGCTCTTGTTGCATGGGTCTTATCCAACGCATTGACCATTACAAAATCATGAATCATACCTTGGAATTGAACTTGTGTCACGCCAACACCTGCTGACCGCAGTTTGTTGGCGTAATTTTCCCCTTCATCCCGTAAGACATCCGCCTCACCGTTTAGAATCATTGCATCTGGGAGGCCTTTCAAATCATCAAGACTTGCACGCAATGGCGAAGCAGTAATTTGGGCCCGTTCTTGTGGATCGGTCGTGTATTGATCCCAGAACCACTGCATACCTTCTTTAGTAAGATAATAGTTATCTGCAAATTGATTATATGACGGTGTATCAAAGTTGGCATCTGTAACTGGGTAGTAAAGTAATTGCTGGTTAATACGAATTCCTTGACGCTGCTTCGTCATTAACGTCATCACCGTCGCCATGTTTCCACCAACAGAATCCCCAGAAACCGTCAACCGATTAACATCAAAATTTTCACTAACAGCTAATTTAGGTAGTTGTTGCAACACTGCATAGTTTTGTTCAATTGCCGTTGGATACTTAGCTTCCGGCGAACGCGTATACTCTGGGAACACAACAACAGAATTGGTCCGTACAGCCAACTCCCGTACCAACTTATCATGAGTGTGAGCACTACCAAAGACCCAACCAGCACCATGAATATAATAGATGACGGGTAACTTACCATAATTACCGGCCGGACGAATAATGCGAACATTAATTTCTCCCCATTTGCCAGTATCAGCAAGCATATCTTTAATATCAACATTGTATTTTTCAATTGGCGAAGATTGAACTTTTTCTAACAAGTTCCGCCCTTCAGACGGTTTTAGTTCATAAATCCGAGGATGTGGCGCATTCGCTTTACTGAAATCTTCTGCTGCTGGTTCTAAGATAATTTTTTCTGACATACCTAACACTCCAATTTTTATGTTATACTTCGGCAAGTAGAGCGTGCACGACTTACTTGGTAAGTTTATTATATCGTTTGCGATATAGTTGTCAACGATTAAATCGTTCGCGTTGCAAAATATTTTTTAGAAAGGTCGTAGAACGCATGTCAGCAAAAGAAATTCGTTCCCTAGAAGACCATTTTTGTTTCTCAGTTTATGCCACATCGCACGCAATCCAACGATTATATAAGTCAGCATTAGTCAAACATGGCTTAACTTATCCACAATACCTTGTACTCGTTGTGTTATACGATCAAAAGAGTATGTCTGTTAAACAGATCGGACAACAGCTAAACTTAGGTACTGGAACAATGACGCCGTTGCTTAAACGCATGGAAAAGTTAGAATTAGTCACCAGAAAAAGGAATCCAAACGACGAGCGAGGAACCTTGATTGCATTAACATCAAAGGGTGAACAAGAACGCCTAGGACTCAAAGATTTGCCTAGTCTATTAGTTGACCATACAGATTTAACTAACCAAGAATGGGATCAATTAACAAATTTAATGAATAAATTAATGACTGAGATTGTTGAATAGATCTTTTCGTCACTCTCCAGATGCCAACACACTTAATGACAATCGTTCTGATTTACAAATTATCACAGCTTGATCATCTTAAATTTTTTCTGTATTTAATATAATTGCTTGAATCAAGCTAGACAATATTTGGAGTCAATGTCTAGTACTTAATGAAAACAAAAATAGCACCCTAAGACTTGAAGAAACGTTAGCCTTAGAGTGCTATTCATGTTGAAACTATTTTACTTTTCTGTAAGCATTCCAATCAACTCATCATTATTAGCTGGTGGATTGGCTATCAATGCTCGCACATCATCAAGGTCTACCGAAACATTCCAGATTAGAACACCAACGAGCTTGTCTTCATCAAGAAAATAAACGATTTTTCCCCGCTGACGCTGATCAACTATCTGATGGTGCTCAGGATTAATATCCCCAATCGCTTGCCATGAGATATCAAAAATCATCGAATAGAAGTACGGCGTATGCTTGTAAACTAAATGTGCACCAGCCATATTTTGCCCTACCAATTCACCAGATAGCCGCGCATGGTCAACATGTTCTAGCCGTTGACGACCTAAAAGATGATCGGGATATGAAGCAATATCCCCAGCAGACCAAATCTTAGGATCACTAGTTTGCAAGTACTCATTAACTTTGACACCACCATCTGCAAGTTCGAGCCCACTATCTTGAGCCAATTCAACCCGCGGCGTCACGCCAAGACCAATAATAATAGAATCCGCCGTAATCTCTGAACCATCCTTAGTCACCACAGTTAAATGGTCACCTTGACGCTGATAAGACTCTACTGATTGACCACTTAAAATTTCAACACCATTGTTTTTAAAGGTTGCTTCATACTCAGCTCTGATATTTTCAGGGAACTTCCCTGCGCCTAACGCTTTTTCAGGGAAAATCATCGTTACTTTAGTATTATTTTGCGTCAATGACGAAGCCAGTTCTGTGCCCACATAGCCGCCACCAATGATCACCACATGCTGACCTTTGCCACTGAATTTACGTAACTGGCGATAGTCGGACCATTGCCTAAAAGTAAGAACATGGGGGTCAGTTGGCCCACTAATCTGCCGTGGTTCACCACCGGTTGCTAGCAACAGCTGATCATAGTGAACAGTCGGATTATCCTTCACAATAATGGTCTGCTCCTGCCGATTAATTTTACTGACTGTCGTGTTAAACTTGAAAGTGACATTCGCATAGTTCTCGGCACCGATTCTGATATTTTCTTCTGTAAACTCATCATCTAACCACAATTTCTTACTCAAGGCAGGTCTTTCATAAGGAACATCAGCTTCCTTTGAGAGTACTAAAATGGCACCACTCGGATCTTGCTGCCGAATTCCTTTGACTGCATAACCAGCAACCATCCCGCCACCAACAATGACATATCGGTAACGATTAATCTGATTCAAATCACTCATTTGATCGCCTCCATAACTTACTTGTTTTCTGAGACCATTGTAATATAAAATCATCACGATCAAAAAAATGACGCTCAGAATTGCCAATCGTCACGCCCTTTTTATCAGTATAATAATTTTATTTACATGTGCTTAAACGCCTATCCAACATCAGAATAATCGCAACTCAGATTTACCATTAACTCAGCCTAAAACAATATTATTTTTTATTACTTCAATCCTAGCATTAAAATTGGCCAGTTTAACATACTTGGCCATCCGCTATTTATACGCACCTCATTTTAAATCTGGTACCAGTTTCTACAATGATTGTTATGCTATAATAGTCGCAAATATTTACTTTGGATAAACGTCCTTCAAAACAAGTAGGGCTTTAAAGGCCTCATTCATTTGACATATTTATTCTGGTTACCTGAATCTGAATCATGACTTAATGAATCAAAACAAAGGAGTGTGGGATTGTGCGTCTTTGGCATGAACAATTAATTCACAAATTGCCTCGACAACAATTACTAGGTCAGCACCGTGAGCTTGCTGCACTGAGAGGTAATGGTTGGGGTAAGAATCACGCAACCGTTAATTATGTCTTCAACTATCCGCCTTACAAGTTATACCAGTTTCATGTACTAGTGATGGACGAAATGCAACTTCGCGGCTACCATCCTAACAAAATGTGGTATGACCCAAATTATCGTGGCCAGTTTTGTGCCCCCTATGAACATCTGGCCGCCTGCGCATTAACTGTACCAGTTTATCCAGAACACAATACTAGCTACCTAAAAGAATGTTTGCTCAATTTAAAAACCAAAGGCATCATTTTACCAAGTAATGATTAATCTACTTATTAGGCTATTCGTTTGACAGTAATAGCCACCAGTATTTTGTACGTCTCATGTATATCCTAAATATTAGTGTCTAGTATCAAAGGACCTAGAACAAAACTTCAAAACGCATAAACTACTCAAAGTACACTGAGTAGTTTATGCGTTTTATTTTCCACAGCATTGGTGTCGAAACGTGCACAAATTTCATTTTGCTCCGCTTAATTCGAATCCAATGACAATTCCTGGCCCAGGAGTTATCAACGGATTCACGGTCATGCTCCTAAACTGAACGATTTTGTCTATATTTTATTAATATTATCGAAGCCTTATTCTGTCGAAAACATGGCGCTTTTCTAACGCTTTAATGAAATAAAAAATAGCAATCACTTGTAATGGTATTTGAATAAGCACTCGTACTAATCTTCCTAGCAACAGCACTTTAAAATTAGTGCCAAATAAAATTGATATTAGCCATGAATCCATGATCAAACTAACAAAAAGCATCACCAGTACTTGTGTCATAATAACTGATAACCAATTAACCGATTTACGATATAAGAAAAGGCCATCAATAAAGCCGCCTAAAAAGGCCGTTAGCAAGAAAGCGACTTGGAACGCACCAGATCCAAAAATAGTAAAGTTCAACACATCTGAGATCACTTCCAAAAGCCCTCCCCATATTGGCCCATATATGTACCCAATGCAGGCCATTGATAAAAATCCAAAGGACACTTGAAAATATGCCGGTCCAATAGCTATCTTGTAGAAAATAACGTCTAAAGCTAGTAAAAAAGCTGACGTTGTTAGTAACAACAGATTCATTTTTGGCAATTGAAAAACATTTTTTGCAATAAGTTTAGACATAGGGCAATCCTCTTTTTTGATTTTTATCATACCCTCATTTTTAATAAAAGTAAATATTACTTTTATTCGACATCAAGTAGTTTATGACTCACGATCTTTGGATACTGCCATAACACTTATGTTGTTCCTAAGTAAGCCATTCTAATTTAACGCCTCAGCTCAATGCCTTAATTCTCCGTATGTTTGTGATCTGCTGACACCTCATCTTTTTTAACAGTCGTCAGATTGAGCTCCATTCTTCTGTCAGTTTTCACCCACGACACATTCTAAGTCGTTTGTTATCCAGATTAAAAGCCACTGATAAGTTGTGTATTCCCCTTATCAGTGGCTCGTCATAAAATTTGTTTTTAACCATGTAACTTATCTTGTAGCTTATCACCCAAGTTATCAATTCCCTTAGCAGTAAGCACGGTACCACCAATAAGAACACCGCTTACGATTAAAATCGCGGCTAGACAAAACTTCAAAATATTTTTGATCATCAAAATCATCTCCTTATTAATTCATCCGTGTCAGAATAAACGAGGTTATTGCAACTACAATCACACCACCAATAATTGAAGGAACGATTGCCATTCCAGCTAATTGCGGTCCCCATGAGCCCAAAATAGCTTCACCAATTGCTGATCCAACCAACCCAGCAATAATATTGCTAATCCATCCCATCGATTTACCTTTATTAGTAATAGCGCCGGCAATTGCACCAATGATGGCACCAATAATCAAAACCCATAACCAATGCATAAAATCCCTCCTAAATTCTTTCAATTGCTTAATTAAGATAACAACATTTCCCCAGTATTTGGGATCGATATCATAAAGCAATACTTCTTATACCTATTATTCTACAATTATCAATAGTGATAGACAAATATAACACATTAATTGATAAATAGACTGCTATGTTGCATGTTATGGCCATTTAATATTATCTAAAAAACATCATTCACAAAACAAAAAAACAATTGCTAACAAGTTACTCTATTGAACCATGTCAACAAAAGAACTAGTTTGCCTATGCATAATTATTGAACTTACCTTATTAAGGTGTTAGCGTTTAAATTGTGCAAGAGCTATCTTGCAAATTATGTGAAAAGGGCGATTTAAATGGCAGATAAATTAACGACTGAAGCGGGTCAACCATGGGCTAATAATCAGCATTCTCAAACGGCGGGTGCTCGGGGCCCCGTATTAATGCAAGACTACGATCTCTTAGAGAAATTAGCCCACTTTGATCGCGAACGAATTCCAGAACGGGTCGTTCACGCTAAGGGTGCTGGTGCAAAGGGGATCTTTGAACTTGAAAACGATATGGGGCAATATACCAAGGCTGATTTATTTAACGGTATTGGTAAAAAGACTCCCGTTATCTTGAGATTCTCACAAGTAGCCGGTGAAAAAGGGTATCCTGACACTGTCCGCGATGTGCGGGGATTTGCTTTGAAGTTTTATACCCAGCAAGGTAATTACGACATCGTCGGGAACAATACCCCCGTCTTCTTTGTCAATGATCCTTTGAAATTTCCTGATTTCATTCATTCACAAAAACGAGATCCTAAAACAAACCGTCGTACCCAAAATATGCAATGGGACTTTTGGGCCCACTCTCCCGAGTCAGTGCACCAAGTCACCTACTTAATGGGCGACCGGGGGCTTCCTGCTTCCTATCGAACAATGAATGGTTACGGATCACACACTTTTAAGTGGGTTAACCGGAATGGAGAACAGTTTTGGATTAAGTATCACTTTATCTCAGACCAAGGTGTCCAAAACATGACTGCTAAGGCGGCTGAAAAAGCGATGGTTCAAAATGTCGATTATTTACAGGATGATCTTTATGATGCCATTCAAAAGAAAAACTATCCCTCGTGGACACTGTACGTTCAAATTCTTCCTTATGAAGATGGTCTAAATTATAAATGGGATATTTTTGACGTTACTAAAGTCATTTCACATAAAGATTATCCGCTCATAAAAGTCGGCAAACTAACTTTAAATGAAAATCCCACTAATAACTTTACTGATATTGAGGAGGCGGCCATGTCGCCAGCAAATTTCGTTCCTGGTATTGAGCCGTCTCCTGATAAACTACTACAAGGCCGCCTGTTCTCCTACAAAGATGCACAACGATATCGGTTAGGCGCTAACTTTGAAGATTTACCAGTGAATAAACCGGTTGTACCAGTTCATAATTATGAACGTGATGGTTACATGAAAATTGATAATCAAGGCGCTGATGTCAACTATGAGCCTAATTCACTATATGGCCCACAAGAAGTCCCAGATGCAGCACTTGCGTCCGATTCCGTTCATGGTGAAACACGCGCACAACCTTACCATTATCAGGTTGATTACACTACTCAAGCGGGCGACCTATATCGCTTAATGTCAGCACCCGAGCAGGATCGCTTAATTGACACCATCAAGGATGCATTAGGTCAAGTCACTTTACCCAATGTCAAAGAACTCGAAATCAAACAATTTTATGCAGCCGATAAAAGCTATGGCACACGCGTTGCCAATGCTCTAGGAATGAACATTGCTGATATTATCAACAATTAATGTTTTAGTTGACTGTCAGCCATTGCTAGATTGTTTTACGCTAAGCAATTACTAAATTATTAAAGATGCGACGGAACAGATTCTTATCATAAGAATCTGTTCCGTCGCATCTTTCAATCACAAAAAATTTTAGATACAGTTTATTATTCGACCATCCTTTTACTCGTCACACTTCCATCTTCATTACCATCTAAACGATTTAACATCGCATTAAACTTTAATCGCCGCACTGGTCGTGGAATAAATTGACGAATATCATCTTCGTTAAACCCAATTTGAATTTTACTATCACTGATAATGATGGGCCGTCGTAATAACTTCGGATTTTCACACAATAGTTTAAGTGCCTCATTCAATGGCATCTCCGGTAACTTAGTTGCAATTTTAGGATAATCTTTAGATCTAGCTGAAATAATATCATCTACACCATGCTCAGTTAAACTTAAAATACGTTTTAAATCTTGCACCGTGGGCGAATCAACACTAAAATTCTTTTCCTTAAACTTAATCCCATGCGTTTCCAACCATTGCCGTGCAACTCTAGAAGAATGACAACTTGATTGTGTATATAACCTAATCATACCTAATCTGCCCCTCTCTCGTTCAAATTCATCACAGAGCATCATTTTGGCATTAACCTTATTTACTATAATATCTTCTGAAATGAGAACATCTATTAATGTCACAACAAATCCAGTACCCTGTGAATACACTTTTATTATAGGCGCTGAGAAAGTTACGTACCGACCGTTTTAGGATGAATAATCTAGGTGTAATCGTTTTAAGCCTGATTTTAAACGGTTTAGGAAATGATTATGTTCATCTTCCACCTGTGACTAGTAACCTTA
The DNA here is from genome assembly GCF_032681335.1 of Lactiplantibacillus sp. DA1. Taxonomy (NCBI): domain Bacteria; kingdom Bacillati; phylum Bacillota; class Bacilli; order Lactobacillales; family Lactobacillaceae; genus Lactiplantibacillus; species Lactiplantibacillus sp. DA1. Next base: position 226,697 of record NZ_JAWHTQ010000005.1, read on the forward strand.
GCTTTGGTGAGAAATATTATGTTAATTTTTCACCCCTAATTTAACTCAAACCGCAAAGAAGTCACCTACCTACTGCAGGTGACTTCTTTGTTTAAGCGATAATTACTTTTTGGCAAGCCATTTAGCCAAATAACGACTGGCTTGTGCAGAACAAAGGACTTTCTCACCATCCGACATTGTCAATCGCCGTAAATGCTTGTCTAATGACTTAATGCGTTTTAAGTTAACAACGTAAGACTTGTGACACCTATAAAAGTCAGGACTTAATATTGGCACATCTTTTAGCAACCCATAGTACTCCAGCTCGCCATCATCTAAATGAACAATGATTTTATGAGGACTCATTGAACTTTCAAAAAATATAATGCTCTTAACATTAATAGATCTAACTGTCTCACCAATTTTAATCTTGATATAGTCATCTTGATCATTTTCTTCCGCTTGAAAACGCTCTTGAGCCACGTGTAAAACACGGTTAAATCGTTCATACAAGGAATCTGGAAAGTCTTTAAGAATAAAGTCTAACGCTTCAACTTGATATTGAAATACCATCAAAGATAACTCTGTATGCGTTGTGATAAAAATAATCTTGCTGTGTCCACCCATGTCACGAATCTGACTCGCTAATTGAATGCCATTTATATCTGAGTTGAGTGCAATGTCTAGCACGTAGATTGCCTTTTGAGGTTGCTGTACTTTAACCTTATCTAACAATTCGTGGGGATCTTGGCAAGCCAAACAGATACTCATGTCTAGCTGTTGATCAACGATTACCCTCGTAATGATTTGCCGTATTTGTTGCAATTGTTTCTGATCATCCTCGCAAATATAGACATTAATCATTCTGAGATACTCGCTTCACTGTCAAGCGTTGTAAGAATACCGCTCCCAGAACCCTAGTTTCGAGTATCATGTTCTCGTTGCGATTAACAATCTTACTTAAACTATTCAATCCAATCCCCCGATTCTTACCCTTAGTGGAATAACCCGCTTCTTTCAGCTTCCATAAAGGTGGCAACTGTTCAAAAACATTGTTCTGAATCAAGAATACCGTAATATTTTTTTCGATAAAAATGGCGCTCATGATTTCTCCATCAGCATGTCCTACCGATGCTTCAATCGCATTATCCAACATAATTCCCAATGCAATATCTAAATCCAATTCATTGACCGTAATGTCAGTTAATGGTTCCTTTAAATCAAAATGAACTTCAATTTCTTGCGACTGTGCATAGCTTAACTTGCTAAAAAGAATGCTTTTAATTGACTTCACTTTGACCCGACTCAAATCTTCAAGATTATATTTTTCTTTTAACACCCGGTGTGAAACTGGGGCAAGATTTTTTTGATAATATTCTTGTAAACCTTTTAAGTCATCAGTTTTCAAATATTCATCTATCGAAATCAACATATTTTGATAATCATGTCTGAAACGCCGTAGCTCATTATAGTGAGCTTCAATTTCACTCATATAGCGCGTATCATTTTGAATTTGTGTCCTTTGCTTTTGGACTTCATATTCAGTTTTTACATTCTTTAAATATTCGCTATAAATTACCAATAATAAAACAATCATTATCAGCAAAAGCACTAAATTACCAAGAATCATCTTAACTGGATTTTCCCAGCCTTCACTGAAAACAATATACAAATACAACATAATTAGTAGCAAAGAAGTTATTATATTCAAACTTTTTCTTTCAAAAGTGGTACTAATATTCATTTTTGCCAAAATTATATTAATCAAAAACACAATTAATATTTGTATGCATACAAATATTACCAAATAACTATTGGGTAATTTCCATAACTGTATCAGTAAATTGCTCAAATGATCTGCAACAGTTGATAGTATGAATGCCTGTAACGTAATACTGATTGCCTTGCTAAAATCACGTTCATAGAACCATGAATAAATGGTAAACAGTACTAACATTACAACGGAAAAATAAATCGTTAGTGTTGAAAAGCATATATAACTAATTACAATACAAACTGATAGAAATACTGAATCAATCAGTGTAACAACATATAAGTCTCTCAATAACGATTTAATTATTAAGTACAAAAAAACTTCTTGTACAATAACCATTAACATTTATTTTTACACTAATCCTTATTTTTTAATTCTTCTGGGATTTTCACTTCAAAAAATAACCCTGTACAACACATTACCAATTGCTTAGCACCTACATACTGAAAAAGATGACCAAGTAACTTAAACATTCGTTCCTTCATTAGTCTTCCCTCCTTTCAATGGCATTAATAATAGAACTGCTAATACCATTGAAATTAAAATAATTGTTCCAAAATAATTATTAGTAACAAGCTGTAAGCCACTAAAGATCAGTGCTAAAAAAATAGCTTGCTTCTTTAACTTTCTTCGTAATGATTTTGATGTAATTGGGTTTTTTATCGTATCCGCTGGAGCAAATACACCGATTATCACAGTGAGTGCTAGGCCCAATATACTTCTGCCTATCTCAGGAATATCAACTGTAAAGTTAACCATATAAGGCACACTCACAAATACAAAGATAGTCAGAATCGTACATAACAAATCTGATTTTAAGTGACGTCCATACGCAAAACCGCGCAAAACTAAAAAGCTACCCATAAAAACCAACACAGGAACTAACTCATGTAGCAGTAATGCTAAGACAATGGTAATTATCAATTTAGGAATGACATTCAATACAGTGTCAATTCCAAGTTTAACCAATAATGCTTGCCGTCTTTCCAGTTGAAGATTATTTTGAAGGGCGTTGAACAGTCGCTCGCTCAATTTATAAAATAATAGTTTGTGTTCTCGTTTTTCCATGCCTTACTCCTGTAATGTGCGAATGCATACCGATGTTAACAGTTTAAAACAGGATTAATTAATTGAAAAGAATACATAAATAGATTAATTATTCAATATTGTTTTAAGACTAAAATCGAACGTTTAAAGATATATCAGTTTAATTATTTATATTAAGCTAAGCCTCTAATCTAGAATGTTTTTATAATAATCATTGTCCAATGCTACGGAACAAATTACTTAATTAATAGAATGAGATCTAATAATAAATATAAAAAGGAGATTTATTAGAACCAATAAATCCCCCTACTATTTAAATTAATTATGCACACTATCCAGGCTAAGCTGCCGATATCACAATCTCAGCATCCACTAAATCAGCCTTCAAGTTTTTGACATCTAAGTGGTCAAGGTAGAAATCTGTCACCTTATCACGAATTTGCTGTTCAATTACTCGCCGTAACGGCCGGGCTCCCATTGCTTCATCATAGCCTTGTTCCATCAGCCAATCTTTGGCCGTTTTAGTTACCTCTAGTTTGATGGATTTTTTGGCTAACGTTTTTTGGACATCTGCCAACATCAAATCGACAATTTGACTTAAGTCTTGCTTAGTCAGATGTGAAAATTCTACGATTCCATTAAAACGGTTCAGAAATTCTGGGCGGAAAAATGGTGCTAACTTATCCATTAATGACTGATCCCGTTGCTTGTCACCACTTAATGCTTCATTACCAAAGCCAGCATTAGAAGTAGCGATAATAATCGTATTTTTGAAATTAATAACGTTGCCTTGCCCATCCGTTAAACGACCGTCATCCATCACCTGTAGCAGCAATGTTAGTACTTGTGGATCTGCTTTTTCAATTTCATCCAATAACACAATGGAATACGGATTGCGCCGAACACGTTCAGTCAACGTGTTAGCATTATCTTCGTAGCCCACATATCCGGCTGAGGTCCCAATTAATTTCGATACAGCAGTACGATCAGCATACTCACTCATATCTAGACGAATAATCGCATTTTTATTGCCAAACATATCTAGTGCTAATTGTTTAGCCAACTCAGTTTTTCCTACACCAGTCGGACCCACAAATAGGAAACTTCCAATCGGTTGATCACCCTCTGAAAAGCCCGCGCGATTACGTCGAATTGCCTTTGCCACCATTTCGACCGCTTCATCCTGACCAATTACCTTACTTTTTAGACGCTTATCAAGACTTTTTAAGCGTTCAATATCATTAGCACCCATATCAGCAACTGGTATCCCAGTTAAGCGCTCAACTGACTGTGCTACGTCATCAATCGTGGCAATAACTTTCTCTTTTTGATCCGTTTTTTTAATCTTTTGTTTGGTATCTTCAATAGATTTCTTAATATCAGCAGCCTTGGTAAAGTTCTCCTCTTTAACAGCGTTTTCTTTGGCTGCTTCTAATTTTTTAACGCGTTGATCCAATGTCTCAACATCAGTTTGTGAATTCCGAGCTGCTAAGTGAGCCGCAGTCATGTCGATTAAATCAATAGCCTTATCCGGTAAAGTTCGCTGTGGAATGTATTGAATCGAATAGTCTACGGCTGCCTTTAAAACATCATCTGGCAATACAACATGATGATGTTTTTCATACAACTTTTTAACTCCTTGTAAGATACGTAACGTATCTGAAGCTGTTGGTTCATTAATAACAACGTCATTGAAGCGCCGTGCTAAAGCCGCATTCTTCAAGATCGTATTACGATATTCATCTTGAGTCGTCGCACCAATCACAGTCAATTCTCCCCGCGATAAGGCCGGTTTAATAATATCAGCCAGCCCTTTGCCACCATCCTCACCACCGGTAGCACCCGCACCAATGATCTGGTGAATCTCATCAAAGAATAAAATGATATTGCCAGCTGCTCTAACTTCTTTTATTAATTGTTTAATATTTCCTTCAAAAGAGCCACGGTATTGAGTACCTGCTTCCAAAGAAGACAAGTCAATTGAATAGATTTCTTTATCTTGAATCGTTTCTGGAACTTTGCCGGCCACAATTGCTTGTGCTAACCCTTCCACAACCGCAGTCTTTCCTACACCTGCATCACCAACTAGAATCGGGTTATTCTTCGTTCTACGACTTAAAATTTCAGCCGTTTCTTGAATTTCATTCTCACGCCCAATCACCGGATCTAACAAACCATCACGAGCTTGCTCCGTCAAATTGGTACCTAATTTTTCTAAAATACCACCCTTTTTGACAGCTTGTTGCCCATCTTTAGATACTTCAATGGTTTTATTGCTTTGCGGTAATTTACCAGTTGCTCTATATTGAGCAAATTCATCAGGCGTCAGCGATTGGCCATTAACTAGATACCGAGCATGCGCCGAATTCGAATTATCCATGCGCTGAAACAATTGATTAAAAACATCATCCATATCATTGTTGAAAAAAGGATCATTTCCGTAGAAATTTGCCATATTACAACACCCCCATAAAATTCACGAGTACAAATCATGTCTTAACAACTACAATAATCTTTCCAGATTACAAACAAATCGTATCACGATTTTTATACACCGTTAAGTGAAGTGCTCAGCGACCTAATTAACTACGCTTGAACTAAAACAAAAGAGAAACCAATCCCATAAAATGAGTTGATTTCTCCACAAGGTTCCCTATTTAATAGCCCTTGATACATAATTTGAACCACCAGTTGTTTCCTAAACCAATTTCGGTTTAAGTGGCTGTCATTTTAAGTGCTGTGATGTGTTGTTATCAGAAAAGATAGCTGTTACTTTAACTCAAATGACAGATTAAACAATTACCAATTTCTTATTCCGACAATAAGCCCTCGAATATCACACTACGTAACGCCGGTCTCCCGACTGCAAATTCACTTCAATGACTTGATCGAGTTGAATAAGGTGACGATTACCAGTAATTGCCAGAAATGCAATTGCTTTTGGTACCACCGCGGTAACATAACCAATCATTTCAGTTATCTGTCCATTCGTTTTATGAAAACGTAATAGCACTCGGCACTTTTTATCATGAGCTTGTTGTAATTTACAATAATTATTCTCAATACTCAAATTAAAGTCTCCCATTCAAGGAATTTAGATCTGTTCATTTAGTTAATCTATGTGTTGGATATTATTATTGTTGACGGCGTAGTCCACATCAAGGAGTCAGTCATTCGGTGAAGACCAAATAACTAGTATTCATATTCAGCTCAACCATATTAAGCACTGTTGGCCAATAATCAAAAATCGTTCTCTAAATATCCCTTGCCTACGAAAACTTTAAAGTTTAACAAAGAAGCAAGCCACAACAAGTTCATGAAACACTCAGCCTTCTAAGAGCAACTGGCATGCACATACATGCGCATGTGTACAGTATACTATATGCTAGTTACATCTAAGTAACCGTTTTACGACTAAAAAACAAGGCTCCAGCACTTTAAGATGCTTTTTTAACGTTTTAAGACAGTTCACTAGTCATTCTGATTCCAAACCTAACCCTTCATAAAATTCAATCTGTAAATAATCCGTTATTTTTTCACTGATGCTTAAGTAAAGCAGCCATAACATGACGACAAAAACACCGGTCACGGCAGAATTTACTCCACTGGTCCCGGTGCCAACGACTTATTATAATGAACAAGTCAATTTTACTTCATCCATTATATTTAACGTTGCTCTTATTTTCTGAGTAATTTGGCATGCTTGACATCTTCAATCGTCTTAGTTCCTGCTAACTGCATATCGACTAGTAGTTCTTCATTAAGGTGACTTACGACGGAAGCAACACCTTGCGCACCACCTAATGCTAAACCATAAATAACGGGCCGAGCTAGTGCAACTAAGTCTGCACCATTCGCCAATGCTTTAAAGACGTGGGAACCACGCCGAACACCGCTATCAAAAATGATTGGTACGCGTCCGCTTACGGCTTGCGCAATAGCATGTAGAACATCGAAGGAAGCAGGGCCACCGTTTAATTGACGGCCACCGTGGTTGGAAACATAGATTCCTTGGGCGCCAGCTCCGATTGCTAATAAAGCATCTTCTGGTGACTGAATCCCCTTCACGATAACTGGTAAATTTGTATATTCTGTAATACGCCGAACATCAGCCAGACTGATTTTTTGAGCCGCAGCAGCATAAATTTCCATGATTCCTTTCCCCTTACCATCCCCTTCGCTAAACTTAGTCAAGTTAGCCATTGGAATAGGAAACTGAAAATTATTAATAATATCTGCTTCACGATAACCGTCAACCGTTGCGTCAACGGTCAAAATGATAGCCTTAGCACCAGCTTTCACTGCTTCATCAAGCAAACTTTGATTAAAATCCCAATCCTTACTCATATATAACTGGAAGAATTGTGGTGCGCCTTTACCAGCCGCAGCGGTGTCCGCAATTGACGTTGAAGAATAGGTACTCTGAGCCATAAGTGCGCCCACTTGCGCCATACCTTCAGCGGTTGCTGCTTCACCACGAGCATGGGCTAGTCCTTGAGCAGCCGCTGGAGCCATCATAATAGGCGTTTTGAGATCTATACCAAATACTTGCGTTTGAGTACTTGGTTTTTCCATATCCGTCAACGCCCTAGGTACAATTTGAACATGGTTAAAAGCTGCTGTGTTCTGCTTTAAAGTCCATTCGTCTTCCGAGCCACCACTAATGTAGCCAAAGCCACCAGTCGGAATAATTTTTTTAGCAGCTGCTTCCAATGATGGTAGATTTAAGATTGCCAACTTTTGTTCACGATCACTCTGTTCATAGCCATTAATAACTGTCATAATATCAGTCTCCTTTTCATAATTCCTTTATAATTCACCTAATAATTGACTAAGTGCTGGTTGATCTGTTTCATCAATCCCATATCGCTCACGATACTTAGCAATCGTATCTGCATCAAAACTGGCTGGATCTACTGGAACAAAACTAGTATCAATTGGGTCAACATTTTTAATCTTGGCATCAATCACAATTGGCAATTGATTTCCCGCTTGCTGTAATTGTGTGATTTTTTGAAAGGCAGCATTAAGCTCCTTAAGGCTAGTTACTTTGAACCCAATTGCACCCATATTTTCGGCCATCTTAGCCCAATCAGCCCCAATTAAGTCAATTCCATAAGGTGCTTGGTTGGCTAATAATTTTTCATGTTGGATGAAGCCCAATACTTTATTTTCCAAAACAACATTAATAACGGGCAAATGATATTTAACCTCAGTTAATAAGTCAGGCATCACCATTGCATAACCGCCATCACCCGAAATACTCCAAACTTGCTTATCTGGATAATCTAATTTTGCCGCTAAACCTGCTGGCAAGCCGAAGCCCATCGTTCCATACCAAGCTGACATGGTAAAAGTCTGTTGCTTATTCAATGGTAACTGTCGAATTGCCCATTCCGTATTGTTGCCAACATCAAGGCCAAAGACAGCATCATCACTAGTATTTTCCTTGATTGCTTCTAGTACCCCTTCAGCCGTCAAACCATCTTGATCATCGGCAGCAATTGCCTTTAACCACCGATCCCAGTTTTGCTTATCTCGCTGAGCCGCTTCTAAAAACTTAGTTGACTCAACCGTCACCTCAGATTGAAGTAGTGCTTTGAAAAACTGTTTGGCGTCAGCAAGAACAGTAATGTCAGCATCGTGTTGCTTACCTAAATCCGCCAAATTATTATTAACTTGAATAAATTTAATTCCTTGTGGTAAATAACGCGCAAATGGAAAATTAGTTCCGACAAATAAAACTAAATCGGCCGCTTGCGAGACTTCAAAGGCTGGTTTAGTTCCCAACCGACCGCGCGAACCCATAAAATTAGGATGATCAGTTGGCATAATCCCGGTTGCCGGAGCCGTTGACAAGACTGGCAAACTGAATTTTTCAGACACTGCTACAACTTCTCGACGAGCGTTATACGCACCTTTGCCAATCCACAAAACAGGCTGTTTAGCAGCTTTCAAAGCCGATATTGTTTGCTGAACATCTTCGGCCTTTGGCATCACAACCTGTTGACTACCTTTAAGCGAAGCCGTTTTAAAGCCCTCAAATTCAATATCTTGACCAGATAAATCGTCTGGAATGATTACAACAGAAACTGAATGGGTCGCGTATGCCGATCGAATCGCCTCATCAACCACGTATGGAATCTGTTCAGCAGTTGTCACCTGTTTATGAAATTCAGCCACGTCTGCAAAAATTGGATCTTGATTCATTTCTTGAAAGAAGTTGGTATTCATAATGGATGTTGCCGATTGACCAACTAAAGCTAGCACTGGTACATGATCCATTTTAGCGTCGTATAAGCCGTTTAAAAGATGAACAGCGCCAGGTCCTGCTGAACCAAAACTAACCCCAATCGTCCCAGTTAACTTTGCATCTGCAGCAGCAGCTAAAGCCCCTACCTCTTCATGACGCACTTGAATATAGTTCAAGTGCTCTTTTTCTTGGTAAAAACCATCAACTGTATTATTAATCGAATCAGCTGTAATCCCATAGATATGATCAATCTTCCAGTCAACTAGTACTTGTGCCAATGCTTGTCCTGCTTTAATTTTAGTCATTTCCATTACCTCTTTTTTGTTGTTACTTTTTTTAGCACATCATTATCCTAAATAAAAACTTGAACCTTGTCAAGTTTTTATTTGTAATTAGACCTGTTGTTGAATTGCACTGATGTCATCAATAATATCTTGGAGCGTCACTCGTGACATGCGAGCCTCAGCACTATTTTGAATATCACAGTAGTATTTTTCCATCACCCGCGGAATTACTGACCCTACCGGACAAGTCTCTGAGGTATTGTGATCCACATTCAAAAAATCACGCTTAGCTACTACTGCGACGTAGATATCTTTCAATGTAATATCATTGGGTGAACAAGCTAGTGTTGGCCTAGCAACACCACGCACGGAAGTTAGCAAGCCTGCTTTTCTTAACTTGCTCATCATTCTCCGAACCATCGTAGGATCTGTATTTAGACTACTAGCAATGTGTTCACTTTTTAGTTGATCATCAGTATGTAACGCGATATATGCCATAATATGCGTCGCATCACTCAGTTGCGTATTAGCCACCTGAACACCTCCTATGTTCATTTTATTGTTACCAATTTTAGCACATCTTTAGCGAATATAAAAGCGATTAGGGGTAATATTTTATTCCCTAATCGCCAGATAACCGTTGTAAATAATCGTAAGCCAGCATTTACTAACTGACTTGACGGCCAAAGTACACCATTTTAACTTATTTGCTCATTTCTCCAAGTGGCGGCCGCTAAAAACCACCTTGACCAATTTGATGACGCAAATCAACTAAATCAAATTGTTTTAAATATCTTGAAAATGGCTGGAGATCCTGAGCTTCATAGCGCTGCTTAAACGTCTCAATTTCAGCCGATGAACTCGTTGCTGAATCTAAGTGCAGATTTTCAGCAGGCAATGGGCGATCACCTGTAATCACGGCATCAATCAGTACCGGTTCATGCTGAGCAATCAGCTTCGCTTGTTCAAACACCTCAGGCAATTGCTCAATTTTATTAATACGAAAGGCCTTCATATGAACCCCATCCGCAATTTTGCTAAAATCGATGTCATTAAATTCAACGCCAATAAAATCATTTTTGTTAGTGTCTTCCTGCTCGTCTTTAATAAATCCATACTGACAATTAGTGAAGACCACATTAATCACTGGTAAATGGTATTGAACCTGCGTTGCTAAATCTTGCATCGTCATTGAAGCACCACCATCACCGGCGAGATTAAATACCTGTCGATCAGGATAATTGAGCTTAGCAGCGATCGCACCCGGAATACCTACTCCCATCGTTGCAAATAGGTTCGACGTAATATGCCGATTAGCATCTGTTAATTTCAAATGCCGGTTTGCATTCAGATTAATATCCCCGACATCAATTGAAAAAATGGCATCAGGCTCAGCTATCTGATTAACCGCACGTAGTACTTGATAGGCTTGTAGCGGTCCCTGCTGCTTATCTTCCAATGCAGTGAGGTAAGCACGCCAATTTTTAACATTAGCCAAATTAGCTTGCCACCAAGGCGTCACTTCCCGCTCCGATACCTGCGCTAAAATTGCGGTCAACGTCTTTTGCGCATCAGCGAGCACTGCAACATCTGTTTTATGCCGTTTACCTAACTTTGCTGGATCAATATCAATTTGTAAGAAATGGCGCGTATTTTTAAACGCCTTGGAGACTTCTGCAAACGGATAGTTATTACCAACGAACAAGACAACATCAGCTTGTGCCAACGCCTCATTTGCTGGCTTCTGGGCCACCCGATTGGCAGAACCAAGATAAGCTGGATAATTATCAGGGACGATGCCTTTTGCTGGATACGTACTCATTAGTGGAATCTTTAACATTCGACTTAATTTTTCTAATTCCTGACTAGCTTTACGTGCACCAATACCGTAATAAATTAATGGTCGCTCCGCTGCTAGTAGGATTTGCGTTAATTCTGTAATTGCCTGTGGGGCAGGCTCTGGCAACAATGGCGTTTGATAACTATTAGCTGAATCATACCAATCCTCAGCTTCAATTTCTTGCCACGGCAAGTCCACCGGAATTTGAACGACTGCCACGCCTTGATGTGCATACGCCCGTCGAATCGCTTCATCAATAACATGTGGTAAGGTGGCAGCATTAACGGCTGTAACATTATAATCGGCCACATCTGCATAAATTGGATTTTCATTCATTTCTTGGAACGTATCCATATTCATGCCAGTAGTTCCAAATTGACCAATGAGCGCTAACACTGGTACATGGTCTTCGCGAGCATCATATAATCCATTCATAAGATGAGTGCCTCCAGGTCCTGCCGAACCGAAGCAAACTCCAATCTTGCCCGTTAGCTTGGCATCAGCCGCAGCCGCCATGGCGCCAACTTCTTCATGCCGCACTTGAATATAATGGATCTGATCTTTTTCAGCCGATAACGCATCCATAATCGAATTAATGGATCCACCAGGAATACCATATAAATGATCGACACCCCAAGCTTCCAGAACCTTGATAACGGCTGCACCTGCTAGTATGTTCTGTTGTTTTGTTTGTTTCATAACCATAATAAAGCCCCCATTTCATGTACAATTTAATTTTGCACTACTTAATAAATGAATATTAGCACGGTAACCGTTTACATTCAAATGCTAATAAATTTCCAGATTATAATTAACTACGACCGAGTAATCCCTAACAAGCGCTATACACCAGCCACAATCCATAGAATTGTATTTACATAGCTATTAAATATTAGTGTCTCACAATTTGCTTTTTAAGACAATTTTAGTAATCGTTGTACTTTTTCACTTTAGCATTGTACTGTCCACACGTGCTACGTTGCTCCATCTATTGAGAACTTTATTAATTAAGTTTGTCAGTTACACCGCTACCAGCTATTTCAATTTTGGATACCGTTCTAGCACATCTACAACCGCTCGATCTAACGCATGGTCCGCGCATAAGATCACTGCTGCATTATTTGAACCGGTAAGATAATATTGGCTAGTTTTGATTGCAAACATCACACCATATTGATTTGCGGATTGTATATACTGTCCCATGATATCCATATCAAGTTGCCCGTTTATTAACAGTTGATAGTTTGTATTAACTTTCCAAAGCTCCTGCAAGATACTCACACAATCGTATCTCAGTGCCTCAGCAAATGAAATTCGTAATTCAATTCGTTCATAAAAAGTTCCTAAACACCGATGTTGCTCATCCGGCCTTAATAAAGGCATCCCAAATACGGCGTTTTGAAGTCGCTTGTCTAGATCTTGTCGTTCGTTTTGCATCTTCACACCCCGTTAATTTTAAAAATGATACAAAAAGAGATCTAGAACTCCTGTAAAGAGCTTTAGGTCCCCATTTGATAATCAATCACGCTGAATCGTATCTAATCCATAGTGCTTTAAATTAAGAAAAACATGTTTATCGAAAAAGCCAATGAACGTTCCTTGAAAGAACAAACAAATAACTGTTCCAACATTGACAGCCCACAGATGCCCACCAATGCTAAAAGTAATCATCATAATAATCACAGGCGGTATATAGTGAATCATTTGTGCAACCGTGGCATTACCACGGACATAGCGAAATCTTATGATCTGCATAAAGTCATCATTCGGGTGTAAAACTAGGTTTGTGCGTTGATAAATTGATGTCGCTAACGCAACACATAGCACACCAAACACGTCGATGACAATTCGCAGTTCTAGCGGTAACTCAGTAACCCCACTCCGCTGAATCAAGTTGGTAAACCACTGAATTAAGAAACTGAACGGTAAAGTGAATAATAAATTACTAAGGACACGATGCCAAATGACTTGGCGAATCAAGATAGCATTTATAACAACCACCAGCACACCACAAGTAAACAATGTCGCTCGCAAGCTTAGTGGCCATAGATGATACAGATTTACTGCTGAAGCTGTCCATACCGCACTGCCCAAATTCATAACAACGGTTAATGCATGACCAATCGAATTAATTAGGAGTGATAATCCGAGAAATAACCATCGTTTTAGCCAATCATGATTGGGCATCACTAACTTGGTAACTGCCATGATAACCCTCTTCTCAGGCCAAACTTAGTCAACCGTTGCTCCGACTGCATCTGGTGTTAAGAAGTCTTCATTGGCTTTCAAGTCAAAACGCTTGATTAAGTCACGGAAATCTTTGTCGGTCAACGATTGCAAGACTTCTCCACCTTGTGCACGAATCGTCGTGTAGATTAATGCTGACTTTTCAACTGTTTCAACTAACCCATAAGTTTCATCTAGAGAGTCACCAGCTGCGAAGACGCCATGGTGTGGCCATACAACTACCCGGTAGTCGGCCATCTTAGCAGCCGTCTTTTCACCGATTTCATTAGTTCCTGGGCACATATATGGGATAACGCCTACGCCTTCTGGGAAGACAACGATTGATTCTGGATGCATCTTCCATAGCGTCCGACTGAACCGCTTAGATGACAACGGAATCGTAAAGGTCATTGCAACCAAGTTAGTTGGGTGGCAATGCATGATAACCCGTTGATCAGGATCTTGCTTCAACCGAGCAATGTGGCTCATTAAGTGTGATGGAAATTCGCTAGTCGGTTCACCACCATCATTGAAGCCCCACATTAAATCAACACTGTTGCCGACTTCGCTGATTCGAATCAAGCCCATGTCGCGTTCTGGAAATTCGACCATATTCTTAAAGTACCGGCCAGTTCCCGTAACTAAGTAATACTTGCCCGCTAATTCACTGGCATCAAATTTAATTGGAATCTGACGTAAAACTTTATCCGTACCAGCATAGGCTTCAACTTCCTCTTTAGTCAGTCGTAGACTCACGTTGCCGCCATTCCGTTCGTCCCAGCCATGTCGATATAAATTTTCCGTTGTTTGTGCCATATCACGTACATATGGTGAATCAATAAAGTCTGTCATAATCATTGCCAACCTTTTCTTGTTAATTTTTGTTGTAGCTAACCGTCGTTATTCCGTAACTACTTTTTTGTCCCGAGGGAATTGAACTTTCTGTTCATAATTATGAATTTCATCAAGCCAATCAGTTCCTACTGGTGTATTGTTCTTCAAGCAGAATTCATCCCAAACAGCGCCAAATGGGAAGGACTTCAATTCTTCAGTAACCGCCAACCGTTTCGTAAAGTCGTAGCTTAATTCAGCTTTCTTCAAATCATCAATTGGTGCTAACATCGCTTGTAATAAGGCTTTTTGCGTTGCCCGCGCACCGATAACCCATGCAGATACTCGGTTGATCGTAGCATCAAAGAAGTCTAAACCGATGTTAGTCCGTTCCAACTCGTTATCACGGACCAATGACCGAGTAATCCGTTGTAAAGCTTCGTCAAAGATTACAACATGGTCACTGTCCCAACGAACTGGACGTGAAACGTGTAACATTAATCCCTTGCCAAACGGCATGAAAGCAGAGAACTTATCCGAAACATCTTCCGTTGGGTGCCAGTGCCCAGCATCAATCGTCCAGAGTTTGCCCCGGCTGATGGCATAGTTGTTATAGAACAGATGGGAGCCAACCGTATAAGATTCAATCCCCGTACCGAACAACTTACCTTCGACAGCTTCGATCGTATTCTTTTCATCGTACTTCTTGGCAAAGACTTCATCTAGGGACTCAATCAACCGTTCCCGTGGTGCTTGTTTATCAATTGGGTTATCTTTAAAACCATCTGGAATCCAGAAGTTATTAACCGATTGTTGGCCTAATTCTTGCCCAAAGTAATTTGCGATTTCCCGCGATTTCTTACCAACTTCAATCCAGTAGTCTCGTACTGACTTTTCGGGACTAGCTAACGTAAAGTTATGCTTAACCATTGGATGGGAGAAGAAGGTTGGATTCATATCTAAGCCAATACCTTCTTGTTTAGCCCAATCTACCCAATATTTGAAGTCTTCCGGACCAACTTCGTTAAAATCTTTTTTCTTATCTGTAACCGCATACAAAGTATGCAAAGCGACTTTATGACTCCCAGGAATTAACGATAATGCTTCGTGCAAGTCGCCAGTTAATTGATCTGGAGTCCGCGCAATACCTGGATAATCACCCGAAACACCGATCCCACCAGTTAATTCTTGATCAGGGTTCAAGAAACCATGAATATCATCACCTTGCCAACAATGAACAGACAACTTGACCTTCTTTAGTGCTTCCATGGCCTTCTCAGTATCAACACCGATTTCAGCGTAACGTTCTTTTGCAACTTGATAAGCTTTTTCGACTTCGTCAGTTTTAACCATTAGTATTTCCTCCTCGTATTCAATAAGTAATTCAGGTTAATCTAAATGAAAGACTTCTTGTAAATCAGTCGTGACTGGACTATTGTCCTCATTTGTATCCATCAACGGCTCCATATATTTCCACCACTTTTTACAAATATCAGTTTCAGCGATCTTGTTGTAAGTCGCTTCATCTGGAACCTCAAGGTAAGCAAAGGTTTGGCCAGTTAATTTATTTAAGAAAATTGAATAATTCGTTGCACCATACTTCTTAAGCGCCGTCTTCATCTCTGGCCATAATTCCGCGTGCCGTTTAGCATATTCTTCGTAGGCATCTTTGTGTAAATACATCACTTGTCCTAACCGAACCATTTAAACCATCTCCTTAGATTTATTTGTTAGAAATCGTTGATACTCTTTTAAAATGTCGCCATACTTATTGGTCTCTGGCAGATAACGCTTTAGGTCACATGATTCAGCAACCAATCGACGGCCCGCACCGATATTGTCAACTTCATCACTAGTAATCATTTGAACGACAATATTACCAATTGCAGTAGCCTCACTCGGACCTGCCACCACCTTGATATTAGCTAGGGTACTCGTTAACTGATTCATCAGTGCAACGTTACTTCCGCCACCAACAATATTCAGTGTATCAATGTGGTAGCCCAAGATACGGTCAAGTTTATTCAATTCATTGGCATAGAACAAAGACAAATTAGAATAGATTGCCTGGAATAATTCACCCGGTGTTTCCGGTATCGTCTGCTTTGTTTCACGGCAATAATCCTGGAGTTCCTTAATCATATTTTCGGGATTAGTAAAGCGTTCATCATTGATATCAATAAATTGTTGGAATGGTTTAACTTGTTGCGCCAAGTCAGCCAGTTCACCAAAGCTATACTGATCACCTAGTTCATGACGAACACATTGGGCAACCCACAATCCCATAATGTTCTTTAGGAATCGATAAGTCCCGTATGCACCCCATTCATTCGTATAGTTCTCATGAAATGCTTGTAATCCATTTTCTGGTACATTTAACTCAGTTCCTAGTAGTGACCATGTTCCTGAACTAAGAAATGCCCACCGATCACCTTCACCAGGTGTGCCTACTACGGCCGAAGCAGTATCATGGGTCGCGACCGTTACCACTTCAACTTCTGGAATATCATACTTGGTGTGCCATTTATGGCTGACGTTACCTAAAATTGATCCCGATTCAACTAAACGTGGAAATTGATCTTGCGTTACATTAACTGTTCCTAATAAGTCCTTATCAAAAAGTCCAACTCGTAAATTCAACATTTGCGTTGTAGAAGCATTAGTGATCTCCGTCACTGCATTACCAGTTAAGACGTATCCGAGATAATCTGGCATCATCATAACTTTGTCCGTTTTAGCAAGCAATTCATGATTTTCTTTATACAATTGATAGAGCGTGTTAAAATCCTGGAACTGAATACCGGTCTTCTCGTAAATGTACTCTTTAGGTAAATCGCTAGTTAACTGTTGGATCGCATTATGTGTCCGCTTATCACGGTAGCTAATCGGATCTTCCAGTTTATGTCCGTCTTCACCGACAAGTACATAATCAACTGCCCAAGTATCAATTCCTAACTCAACATCCTTAATCCCCATCTGTTTAACTTTTTCGAGACCTTTAAAGATTTCATAGATTAAATGATCAACATCCCAGCGATCATGACCATCCTTCATCGCAAATCCATTGGAGAAACGATGCACTTCTTTTAACGTTAGCCGGCCACGCTTTTGCTGGCCGAGCATTAAACGCCCGCTAGAAGCGCCAATATCTACGGCAATATAAGATTTCATTACTTCACATCTCCAGTAGCATTTGAATTAATCGGTGTCTGCTTATCTTTGGCGTCACTTTCATCAAATTCGTCACCATAACGTTCCTTTGTAATTTGTTCCAGTGATTTACCGCGAGTCTGAGGTGTCCAAATAACCCCGATAATCAACGAAACTAACAATAATCCAATCATAAATGTTCCGGCAGCTTTGAAGCCCATCGTCGTCAGAATAGTTGGGAAGATAATTGACCAAATACCAGCTGAGCCACGGACGACGAAGAACATCACGCCTTGAGAGCCCGCACGATACTTAGTTGGGAATAATTCAGTCGCCCATAGTGCGTACCAAGCTTGAGCGCCGATCCCTGCGGAAATTCCCCAGACAGCAACGAAAATCCAAAGACTAGTCCAGTTCATCCCGGCAAATGTCAGGACAACCCAAGAAACAACGGCCATTGCAGCACCAACTGCAAAGAAGATCCGGTGATTAGCACGGTCACCATAGCGAGCAAAGCCAACATAAGTGGCAACTGCGGTAAAGATCCAAAGGACGGCTTGCAGTAAGTTGGCCTGTAGATTTGTTAACCCACCAGCAGTTTCATAAACGTATGGCATAAAGAAGCCCATTGCACCGGCAACTAGATTCCAGAACATGTAAACACCAATTAAAAATAGCAATGACTTTAAGTTAATGCCATTTGAGAATAAGTCACGATATGGATGTGGCTTCTCACCAGTCGCCCGCTCGTGTTGTTTTTGTTCAACCCAGACTTGTGATTCGTCCAATTTACTTTGAAGACGCCATGCAATAAAGGCAACAATTGTTAAGAAAATGAATAAGATCCGATTACCCATGACACCTAGTGGCGATAAGGCAACACCGGCTGCAAAAATAATGGCGGGCCCTAACGACCAAGCGAATTGTGAAATACCAATGTTCTCCGCCCGATTAGTTGATTCTGACGTTTCTGAAATATAAGTCCACGATGCAGGAACCCCAGCGCCGACCGCAATCCCAGTAATCAGGAAGCCGGCTAATAACATTGGAAAATTAACTGAGGCTGCCACAATAATCGTCCCTAGCATATAAACAAGCATGTCATAGGTATAGATAACTTTCCGACCATATTTATCTGACAAGTGACCACCAATCAAAGCCCCGATCGCAGAACCAAATGCATTGGCACTCAATGCACCTAGTAGTCCAACCTGAAAGCTTGATAATCCCAAGGCTTTAGTCCATAGTGTTAGACCACTTGCACCAGCAACAATTGACCCAGAATCCAAAAAATTAGTAATTGATACGGCAATTGTTGAGCCGTGTGATTCTTTTTGGTTACTACTCATTTTAAATACCCTCCTTTTGGTAAGCGGTTTCATTTATTTACAAGCACATTGTAACCGCCACCATGAAGGTGCTACAATAACTCTTAAAAGGTACATTAGTATCATATTTACAGGGAGGATTGTGAATGAACACACGTATTTTGAACGCTTTAAAGCAAACAACGTTGATTGAAGAAAAGCAAAAAGCGTCTCACTGTTTCGTTGAAGACATGCCACCCTATGCCATTAACCAGGAGCTTTCTTTAAAGGAACATGGACGCGTACTAAGTAATTATTTTTTTAAGAACAAAGACATTTATATCAGTCGTCATAATCGCTATGCAGATTATCCAACTCACACTCATACTTTTTTGGAAATGAACTATATGCTACAAGGTCATGCAACTGAAATTGTTGGTGATAAGAAGATAACGCTAAATACCGGTGATTTATTGCTTTTAGATGAAGGATCAACGCACTCAATCAAGGCTTTAGGTGATAATGATTTGTTAATAAACATTCTTTTCAGAACCAAAAACATCAGTATTAACCTGTTAAATGACCTTCGTAGAAGCAATAACATTTTTTATGACTTTTTGCTCAGTCAAGTTATTGAAGATAGTAACCATAAGCGGAACTACCTCGTATTTACCAAAAAGCGTAATAACGAAGTCCAGGAAACTTTAGACCGGATCATCGATGAGTATTATTTAAAGCGTGATTTTTCGAACAGCATTATTAAATCCTATTTATCAATTTTACTGGTCCAATTGGTTCGTGAATATCCTTTGAATGGCCCTCATCAAGAAAATAAATCTAGTCTGCTAGCCATTAAGGTCCTAAAAGCAATCGCCGAAGAGTATAAGACCGTAAGCTTGGAGGAATTAGCAAATCGCTATAATTATAATAAAAATTATTTAAGTAACATCTTCAAGTCTGAAGTTGGCCAAACTTTTAGTGAAGTTCTAACTCGGCAACGACTAATTCAAGCCCACACGCTAATTGCATCTACCTCACTACCTATCGCTACAATCATGGAACAAGTCGGAATTAAGAACAAAACATTCTTTTATCAGAAGTATAAAAATTATTATAAGACGCTCCCAAGCACTGATCGCTAAGCATAACGCAAATATCGGCCATTAGTCTGTATTCACTATATAGTGATACAAACTAATGGCCGATATTTATTATTTCACTAAATTTATTTAGACCCCGGGTAAATGACTTTAACACCGAGTGCCGCCATATGTTTTAAAAACTGATCTTTCGGTGCTCTATCAGTCACAATCGTTGACCAGGCAGGAAAGCTGGCTAACCGAATATAGTCAGAATTAACAGACTGAAACTTAGTGTGGTCTGCAACAAGAATGCTTTCACGAGCACTTTTCATCATCGCAATCTTAACATCTGCCTGATCCATATCTGCAATATACGCCCCCGTATTATCCAACGTGCTACAAGAAACAATTGCTAACTGCGGTCTAAACATCGCAATATCTTGAATTGTATGATTACCCAATAATGAATTGGAATTAGGCCGTAACGAACCACCAGTTAAGAATAGATTTAAATTTGTCATTTGATTAGCAGCAATCGCAAACTGCAGATTGTCGGTAATCACCTTGACGTTTTGTCGCTCCGATAAGTAATTCGGTAAATACGCCGTCGTTGTACTCGGATCAATGAACAGTGCTTGATTATCTTTGATAACCCTTCTTGCTAATAATCGACAAATTACCTTTTTCTCTTCGACATGCGTCCGATATCGAAAAGGTGACGCAAATTCAATATTGGTATTTTCCAATAAAGAGACCATTCCAAATGTCCTTTTGACCTTTCCCGACTGTTCCAAAACAATTAGATCGCGTCGCATTGTAGAAACGCTTTCGCCAGTTAGTTCTATTAGTCTTTTCACACTAATTCTGGGGTGTTTGTTCAATATCTTAAGTATGTGTAAAACACGATCATCTCGACTTACCATATTGCCCTCCATTTGAACAATTCTGAATTTTTTCACCTTAATCTGAACAATTAAACAGGAAAAAATTGAATGAGTTTCATGTTACGTCGAATTGAATACAAAACGCCGTAATGTCAACATATACTGATTGTTGATGGAAGTTAGTTTGGCAATATGGATTTATTTTTGAGATATTTTTATCGATTACTAACATATTAGCATACTGACTTAAATCAAATTATTTTTTTAACGACTAGTCGCAACAAGCTCTAAAATGCAGAATAATGTATGCGCTTACAAAAGTAAAGAAGGAATTTTTATGAATTATCAAGATATGCTTAAATCTGACTTAATTTTTCTAGACGTGGATGCCGAAAGTCGCACTGATTTATACAAGCAGATTGCTAAAAAATTAAACACCCGTGGCTACGTCAAGTCTTCGTACGAAGCAGCCCTGAATAAGCGTGAGGATGAATTTCCAACTGGAATTGTGAATGATTACATCTCAATCGCATTACCTCACGCCGATCCCGAAAACATTAATAGTCCCTTCGTTTGTGTTGTGACAACTAAAGCTCCGATACAAATGCTGCAGATGGGTTACAACACCGAAGAACAAGCCAGTACTTTCTTTTTCCTCGGAATTACAAAGTCGGACGATCAACTGATTCTTTTACAAAAATTCATGGCATTAATTCAGGACAAAGACTTTACTACCCAGTTTAGTCAAATAACTGACACTAAAGAAATGTTCAATTATCTATCTGAAAAGTTCAAATAATTCAAAAGGAGTGCATTACTATGGCTAAAATTATCGTTGCATGTGGGAGCGGAGTTGCTTCAAGCGAGTTAGTCGTTAAACATATTACCGATTTCTTCGAAGATCATCATATTACAGGCGTTGAAGTTGAAGCAACAGATTTTAAGAAGTTACCAGACA
Source organism: Lactiplantibacillus sp. DA1 (assembly GCF_032681335.1). Classification (NCBI taxonomy): domain Bacteria; kingdom Bacillati; phylum Bacillota; class Bacilli; order Lactobacillales; family Lactobacillaceae; genus Lactiplantibacillus; species Lactiplantibacillus sp. DA1. The sequence continues at coordinate 248,312 of NZ_JAWHTQ010000005.1, forward strand.
TCCTTGCAAACTACGATGTTTATGTCTGGATTGCCCGTCCCAACGAGGAAATTCAAACAATCGTTGATCGTTACGGAATCGCTTCAGTTAACGGATTACCAATATTTACTGGACAAAGCCCAGAAACTTCTTATCACGATATCATTATCGCACTGAAGAATATGCAATCATAGGCTTAAACGTTGATAAACACTAGGAGGTGTTAGATTATGGACGTTTTAAAAACAATCGTTAATTATGTGCTGAATCTTGGTGGTCCTGTCTTTGTTCCACTTATTATGTTTATCATTGCCACTATTGCAGGATTGAAGCTCAAGAAATCCGTTCTGGCAGCCTTGACTCTCGGAGTTGCCTTTAGCGGCATGACTCTAGTTGTTAATTATATGATGGGTTCAATTTCTCCCGCTGCCAAAGCCATGTCAAAGATTTTTCACTTGAGCCTCAATGCTATTGATGCTGGCTGGACTGGGGTGGCAGCCATTACCTGGTCATACAAATCAGCTTTCCTATTTTTCCCATTATTATTAGCCATAAACTTTATTATGCTCACATTCAAATGGACTAAAACTTTAAATGTCGATATGTGGAATGTCTGGAACAAAATTTTTACTTATGTAGTGGTTCTCTATTTCACACACAATGTCTTTTACGGATTTATCGTCGCAGGAATTCAGATTGTTTTAGAACTAAAGGCCGGCGATATGTGGCAACGCCATATTGAAGATCTAACAGGTATGCCTGGCGTTACCGTTCCACACTTTGTCACACTATTTGCAGTTATTTTACAACCACTCAACAAACTACTAGACTTCATCCCTGCTATGAATCGACCATTTGACTCAGCTGCTTTACAAAAAAAGATCGGCGTCTTTGGTGATAATACTGTTATGGGAGCTATCATTGGGGTATTGCTGGGCTTCGGCGCTGGCTATTCGGTTTCCAAATCCCTAAACTTGGCAATCCAAGCAGCTACTGCTATGACCCTATTCCCAATGATTTCAAAGCTATTTATGCAGGCGCTCTCTCCAATTGCCGATGCAATGAGTGACTTTATGAAGAAACACTTTAACGGTCGCGAAGTCTTTATTGGACTGGACTGGCCAATTCTTGCCGGTCGAAATGAATTATGGGTCACAGTAGTCATCTTGGTTCCAGTAATGCTCGTATTTGCAATGCTATTGCCTGGAAATACAGTACTACCATTTGCAGGTATTATTAATCTCTCATTCGTCGTCGCAGCATTATTACTCACTGGTGCAAACTTATTGCGGATGTTGGTGCTTGGTATTATTACCACACCAATCTTCCTTTATGGTGCCACTTACTTTGCACCGATTATCACAAATCTGGCAAAATCAACGGGTACTGTCAAAGTACAGGCCGGCCAACAATTATCTTGGTCTACCTTTGAAGGACCAGACTTTCGCCTATTCTTTGCAAAAGCATTTACTGGTGAATGGTGGGCAATTGGCATCTCCATTTTATGGTTGCTTGGATTCATCTGGCTATATATTGACCAGAATAAGATCAAATTGCCTAGTCAGCGCTACGTACTAGCAGGATCTGCACAATCTTCGTCAACAACCGCAGCGCCATCTGAAACAACGACCACATCCGCAGGCAGTCTCGATGATCTTGATGATATGGACTTTAGTAACACGTCAAAGTCTAGCGCATCCAATAACGCTACTAAAGTTAGTCTGAACGATTTAGATGGATTGAATTTTAGTAATACATCTAAACACAACAACTCTCGGTGACAACCATGAATATAACAAAAACAATGTTCAAGAAAAAACTATTCTGGTCAATTCTGCTATTCCTTGACGTCGTCCTTTTTATTGAAGCTATGAGCACTAACAGTATCAGCGCATGTATTGTCGTCATGATAATAAGCGAGACGATTTATTTTAAGGGCAATCATATCTTATTTGGCGAGTTTGATACGAAACGTCACGCCAAGCGTGAACAATATAAAAAGAACTGTCTCAAGAAACGCACCTTAGACCATAGCAGTAAAAGTAAGGAGATCGGATTAAAATGACTGAAGCCTATATTTTCGAAGCAGAACGGTGTGACTTAGCCATGGTTGCTAGAGAAATGTTCAACCGGAAGAACACTAATGTTGCTGGTGGTAATATTAGTGTCAAGGTTACCGCACCACGGGATATTAATTACGGATCAGTTCATGTTAAAAAAGATCATCAGTATTTGATCATGACACCCACTTTTATGTCCGAAGCTTGGTTTGGTAAATTATCCGGGGCACAAATTCTCGTCGTAGATCTGGAATCTGGACAACAAATTGACGGTGTCGGCCGCCTAACTCGTGAAATTAACATGCATATCGGCGCCTATGAAGCCAATCCGGGTATCAAGGTTGTTTACCATTCACATGCCGAAGAATCAATGTTTTGGGCAACTATTGGACAAGATATGCCAAACGTTACTGAGATCACTGCCGTCAATCAAACTTTAGGCAAAATCAAATGTTTGCCCTATAAAGAAGCTTGTTCTCAAGAACTAGCGGACCAGGTGCATGCAAGCCTATTATCACTTGGTGATGATGCATTGGAGAACATTTTTCTTCTGAACAGTCATGGTGTTTTAATTACTTGTACCGACCTACATGAAGCAACCCGCATTCTAGAAACCGTTGAATGGAATGCTAAAATTGCTTATCAAGAAACTATTTTCAAGTCTCTTGGGCTAATTAAGCAGTACCAATCCTGTGGAAAGGATACAGACGCTTTTCTGGATTAGTATAAAAAATTCATTTCAAAGCTAAAAGGACGTCACTTGGTTCAAGTCCAAGCAACGTCCTTTTAGCTTTTATGCACTGACGGTCAATTACAGCAACCCATAACATGACAGGATATTTAGCATGTGGTGGTTAATTTAAGATCCTGAATTGTCAAATCAAATGCAACACTTTCAGTCTCTTCTTAAATAAGGGCCTAACTAATCAAAGTCTGACCTGAAAAAACCTCCATTGCCGATTGATAGTCAAGAATTCGACATGTCTGATAGTTCAAAGCATTATGAATAGTTTTGACTCTAGAGGCCTTTTGGAGGATTTATATTAGTACATCTATCCTTTAGCATACTCAATATCGCCAACAGCAGTACCATGACTAACAGCTTGTGGCACAATCTCCGGCATTTTATTTATTTTATCCATGTTTGTATAAACTACAACAATGGTTGTATCCTTCCCAGAAGCCCTGACTTGATCGAGATGCATATCGGCTAGCTTGGTATCCGTTTTTACCTTATCACCGCTCTGAACAGCCATTTCGAAGGGCTTTCCTTCTAACTCAACTGTATCAAGGCCCATATGGACTAATACTTCCAGTCCTTCATCAGTTGTAATACCTACTGCGTGTTTAGTAGGAAAAACCGTTGAGACAGTCCCCGCAATGGGCGAATAAATTTCATCATGAGTTGGTTGAACGGCGAATCCATCACCCATCATTTTTTGAGAAAATACATCATCTGGAACTGTATCAATTTTAATTAGTTGTCCCGTGGCAGGTGCAACTACAGCTTCTAATTTATTTTTCTTAAATAGTTTAAACATTATAAAATCCTCCGTTCAAATTTTCAATCGTCGCTTGCAGACCTCGTAATGATACTTTTTGTTCAAATCAATCTTTGTTACCATCAAGCTCCCGGTTAACGCTTTCATTTCTGCCAACTTCAATCCTTGGGTAATCCTCTCACCCTTGTTAACATAGAAGGTCTCTATTTCAGATCTCACTTCCGGAAATTCTATTAACAACTCCGATTTTGCATCATCAATCACAATTTTTATTACTTGGTCTTTTTTTGAAAAGTCTAAGATTGTTCCAGCAACCGGTGCGTATATACTGCTACCCGTACATTTCATAACAATAACTAAATGGCTATTGCTACACATCACGTGATAAACACCAGCCATTGGTGGCGTAATTTTAATTAATTTTTTAATTATTGTCATTACGCATAGATTCTTTCGATTTATACATATTGATCATCAACATTTGCCGCGCGATATCAGTCGCATCAGCGATATCAACAAAAATTCTATTCTCAATTGTTTTCACTGCTGTTACACCAATACCTAATTGCATCATTATATCAAACGGATCAACCCAGGAAACGTCCCTAACTTGGACAATAATTTGACTATTGCTTACTGTAATCTGCTGAACATTACCATCTAATCCAAAACATTCATACAACATCGTCGCTTTTTCCCCAATGGGGGTTAATCCATATTCATCTAACTCAGCATCATATATATCAAGTCCTGATATAAGTTGTCGCATTACACTAAGTATCTGGGGGACGTCTAGACCTACAATTACTTGAATTGCTTTGCCATGTCGAACGACATTAACTGCACCATCGGCAATAAATTGTCGATTATTTGCAACAAGTTCAATATCCTTAACAGTCACTCGTATACGTGATGCACAATTAATAATCGCATCAACATTAGAACATCCACCCAAATCCCTCAGGTAATCCACGGCCTGTTGTGAGAAAGTATTTCTTTTTCCCATTAAGGCGTCCTCCTGAAACATTAGTCACTTGGCTCCCCTTGACACCTAGCGAACCAATAGTTTAATTATGATTGCCAGGCAGAACAAGTAAGAGATACTCGTCACGCCTAACATTACTCTGACCTTATTAAACTTAACAAATTTTTTCTTTGGAACTTGATTTGAAAAATACAAACAGGCCAATCCTACAACAAACAAGATCACGTTTCCTAACAACAGTTGAATAGTTGTCAGTACAATCATCACGCTACAAAATACATCATGGTGCTGCAATATTACTTTTTTAAAGTTCCACATCGTGTAGGCACATACTACATCAAGCAAAGCGACAATCAACATTACCGTTGCATACGGACTACTGCTTAACGCAGTAATTACACTTTGACTTTTTTGATTAGCATTCATAAGAACGTACAAGAAATAGGCAACTGGTATAATTCCAAGAATCGCAATGAAGGCCGTATATGAACGTTTAAGATTGAGATGAGCAATCTTAAATCCTTCCGCAATTAAATGTGCTATTTTCTTACTTAGAGTACCAGTCATCATCATCGCTCCTCTTTAATTTTCTAATTCACTATCAGCTTTACTAATGTAGTTAATCAGCCCCATAGTGAATAAATCAATTAATACGTGTAAATCCGAAAAGAACTGCTCTTTTCGATTCTGATACTGTACATTTTTAGCCACTGTATCGTAATACAAATTATAGCTGGCTATTTGTGACAGTCTATTTTGTCGGAATGATGTAAATGCAATGGTCTTCACTCCCTGCAAGTTAAAATTTTGGACCATTTTAAGCACAGTTTCATTCATACCACTATAAGAAATAACGATCAAGGCATCATTTGCATCAATGTGTGTTCGTTGTAAACTCATTTCATCTACTGCACTCGGAAAACTAAAGGCCATTTTACCTGCTAAATATAGATTGCGTTGTAACTGTTGTGCAACAATTTGTTGCTCCCAGCCAGTTGAATAAATAAACACATTACTAGCATCACTTAAAATTTTGTATATATCTTCCAATTTTGTACTTTTAAATTGATTTGACATCCACAATACTGATTTAACTGTCTGAGAAACAAAATCAATATTTACATCTTGTACCTGGTTTGCTTCCTCTTGCAATAAATACTTAAGCTGACTAAAACCTGTTAACCCCAATTTTTGACAAACTCTAAATATGGACGACTTTGAAAACAATGATTCTGTGGCAACTGCTGCTAAACTCGATTCCCGTACCATCGCTCGATTTCGATTAATGAACTGAATAATTTCTTTATCAGTTTCATTTAATTCGCTAAAGTGTTCGTTTTCCAGAGTTTCTAAGTTCAAATCGCATCCCTCAATCTAATTGCTAACTAGTCTATTTACAACGATAATCATAACATGTCAATTAGATGTTTTACTTTACTTGTGCATTAATTTTAGTAGCTAACTTATTGGCTCCTTCAATTGATATAGTCACGATATCTATTGCAATTTGAACATTATGAACTCCAATATTTAAGCTTTTAAATACCGATTCCTGATCAACAAATTTGATATCTTTAACCTTCACTTGAAGATTCGAGCCATCACCACTTGCCTCAATAACATTTTCATTAGTCCCCATCGAATCCATCAATAATGCAGCATTTTGACTAATCGGATCCATAGCAACTTGCGGCGCAGCCTGTTGAATATTTTTTTCATCAGCACTGTCACCAAACATTAGTTCTTGAATTGATTCAAGGACCTGGGGAACATCCAATCCAACAATAACTTGTAACGCTTTGCCATGTCGAACAACGCCAACTGCTTTATTGGCCTTGAATACAGCGTCACTCGCAACCTTACTTTCATCGTTAACTGTAATTCGCAACCGTGTGGCACAACTTGTAATTTCAGCAACATTGTCAGTACCACCTAATGCATCTAAATATGCAGTAGCACGTTCAACGTACGGGTCAACGGTACTATTCGCTTTAGTACTTTCTTTTTTCTCACCGGCTCTAATACTCTTATACTCTTTCTTAGTCATTAAAGCGGCAGTTTCAGTATCTGCTTCACGACCCGGAGTAGCATAATTAAACTTCTCAATCAGAAATTTGAAAACAATGAAATAAATTCCAGAGAATATAAGTCCAATAACAATTTGCAGGACATACATACTCCAGTGGTGTTGCCATAGCGGAATCCAATTCTCTGATGCAAATCCAATCAAACCTAAACTAAATTCACCGACGATCCCAAATGCATACATCAATGCATCCATCGTGGCGGCCAATACAGCATGAACACCCCAGAGTACTGGTGCTGCAAACAAGAACGTGAGCTCAACTGGTTCGGTAATTCCAGCCATCAACGCAGTTAAGCCTGCAGGGATTAATAAGGCAGCAGTAGCTTTCTTCTTTGACGGACGAGCAGTCGCATAAAATGCTAAACAGATACCCAAAATACCAAACACTTTTTCATTACCGTACATTGCAAATCCCATTTGTGGTGCCAGAACTTTCAATGGTTTTGTCGAAGCGGCAAACGCTGATAAGTGAGCAAACCACCATGGCTGTAAGCCTCCAGCGACAGCAGCTGGTCCATACATGAATGGAATGTAAATAAAGTGATGTAACCCGGTTGGGATAAGAACCCGCTCCAAGAAGCAGTACACCCACACACCAATAACTCCCGAAGTCTTCATAAATCCTTGCAATGCTGCGATTTCTAACTGAATCTTAGGCCATACCATGCAAGTAACTAAAGCCAATGGAATCATGGCAACGTATCCTAAGATAACAATGTATGCTGAACCCTGAAAAGTTCCTAACCAATCTGGTAACTTCTTATCAAAATACTTATTGTGCAGCCAAACGGTGATCCCAGCAACAACTAATGCACCCACAATACTAGTATCCAGAGTCTTAATCCCAATAATATTCGTCAACCCACTGTTAGTCGAGTTAGCCACAATCTGAGTTTTTACAAAGTTCTTAACCCCAAATAACGGACCCCAATGAGTTAACATGGCATTAATCATAAAGTTCCAAGAAGCATAAATAACAACTGCCTCCATTGCAGCTCGACCACCAGACTTCTTAGCAAGTCCAATGGGTAATCCAACAACGAACAGTAACGGGATAATGTCAAAGACTGTAAAGGCTCCCGCTTGCAATGTACTCCAAATACCATACCAAGTTGTTGTCGGTGCTGCTAATGAGCCAAAAATTTGTTGGTTCGTCATTAAGATACAGACGGCAGTCATAATACCAGCAAAAGAGAAAAGTAATACTGGCGTAAACATTGCGGCTCCAAAACGTTGTAACTTTTGCATCATAATAATTCATCTCACTTTAATAATTGCTAAAAACAAGAAAGAGAGCAACCCACAGTTCTATTAAGTTTGCTCTCTTTCCATTTCACTTATTCTCTTTTATCGAATTACTTTAATTCTGGCCAAAATTCTTTGTTAGCAACAATCATGTCATCAAGAATGTCTTTTGCAACTCCTGCGTCAGGAACAATCTTGCATAAGCTAAATGCTTCCCAAAGTTTGGTATATGAGTGTTGTTCCCATGCATCAACAGCTAATTTTTCAACACTATTTTGTTCTGTAATAAGCCCCTTCTGGAAGGTTGCTGCTTTACCCATGGCAATTCGTTCAGCACCAGTTGACCCGAATAAGCAGGGAACCTCAACAGTAGCCGTTGGATCAATGTTTGAAATAGCACCCTCGTTAGGAATAATTGCCAACATCCGTTGTTTTGTATCATAAGCAATCGCAGTACATAAATCGACAATATATGTTGAATGTTGATCTGACGTGAAATTAGTGTCCTTAGCTGACTTATTCTTAACAATTCGAGCACACTCACCAAAGACATTCTTTTCACGATATGCTTCAACTTCATCGGTCCGTGTATATTTAGGATCTGAATGTTTTACAACCCATGATGGATATAGATAATACTTCAGGTAAGTATTTGGTAAGGTAGTTGGATCCAATGCGTAAACATCAGCGGCCTTTTTAAAGGTTTCTTCCCAACTTGATTCGGTATTCTTGTCGTAATCACCGCCAACCCAGTAGCCATTCTTTGAAACATATTCTTTCAATGCTGGCATTAGATCATTGCCTTGTTTGTCACGGATATCAGTCCACCACCCAAAGTGGTTTAACCCATAATAACGGAAAACTAATTCGTTACGATCCTTTAACTTAAGAATAGCTGCCATCCGATCCATGATGTCAATCGGCATATCACAAATATTAATGATCTTGGAATTTGGACGTAAACGACGGGTCGCTTCCGCAACAATCGCCGCTGGGTTAGAATAGTTAAGCATCCAAGCGTTTGGTGAATACTTTTCCATGTAATCCACTAATTCAATAACACCAGGGATGGAACGAAGTCCATATGCAATACCACCGGGGCCAGTAGTTTCCTGACCAACCACACCGTGTGCTAAAGGAATTTTTTCATCTTGGCTACGCATCGCGTATTTGCCGACCCGAATTTGTGCCATAACGAAGTCAACATCTGTAAAAGCTTCTTCTGGATTGGTCGTTGCTTCGAATTCAACTTCAGGAGCGCGTTCTTTAACTAAGATTCGACATGCATCAGCAACTTTCTTTTGGCGGTCACCATCGTTATCGTAAAACTTTAGTTTCCGTAATGGAAATTTCTTAATGTGGTCCAATAACGTCAGTACGATACCTGGAGTGTAAGTGCTACCACCACCGGCAATTAATACGGAAAACTTCCTATCATCCATGAGTAATTCCTCCTAGAACAATTTGTATTTCACTTGATTACGTATTTCATACTACTCTCAATTTAAGCGCTTTCAATAGTTCCGCTCTCAATCGGAAGCGGTTTCAGAAGTCATCCCACGTTTCAATTAATGAAATATATTTCGCAAGACAAAAAGCCCGAAATATGCGAAAAAAGAAGTTTTTTCGCTGAAATAAACCTACTTACGTTTCATAAGCGTTTCGCTAACACGAAAGTAGTTTTGAATTGCTTCATCTGCTCTTAAATTAGATGGCATATTAACTACGTCTAAGTCCGGATCTTCCACCAAGATAACTTTTCCCACATTTGCACTATTTGCGGCCTGAATTCCTGAAACAGAATCTTCAAATATTGCACTATTATACGGACTTGAATCAATATTTTCTATAGCCCGTAAAAACATATCTGGCGCGGGCTTCCCTGGAAGTGTGCCATCATTTAACGAGACAGATTCAACATCAAACCATTTTTCTAGATCTAAATGTTTAAAAAAGAACTCGACATTGGGTCGTTCTGAAGCCGTTGCGATGTTTAATTTAATCCCATTTTTAAGACATACACTTAAAAAATCTGTTAGCCCATCTACAAGATGAAACTCTTTAGGACGGCTCAAGCACATATCACGATAGATCTGTTCCTTTTTATTCGTTAATACCTCTAATTCTTCATCTGATATTTTTCGCCCAGAATAGTACTCTAAGGTGTCACGATTATTGCGCCCAGCAACATGCTTTTCGAATTCAGATTCAGTCATTATACGAGTAAATTCTTCTTTTAAAAATTCACCCCAAGATTCTTTTTGAATTCTACCGTCAAAAAACATCGTACCGTTAAAATCAAAGATTATTGTATTTATCATTTTTATCCTACTCCATTCTCAATAATGAACGTCTCAATACCGAACACGATAAGCGCTGACGGACTATTACGTCAATGTTTTTAACTGCCGCCATCTAAAAGTCCTCAAAAGAACGATTGAAAGTCGATTTACCATTTTCACATAACAATATAGTATTGAAAGTAGTTTTGGTCATAGTATGACTGGATTTCAGTTAAGGCTTATGATGACAATTTAGTTTATAACTTGAGATTCTTTGACTTTGTTACGAACATACATAAAATAAAATTGTAGCCCAATCATCACAACATTACCGTGCTGATTAGGTTACAATTTTTTCGCCTTGCCTATTTTAACCCAATCGTTAGGAACAACCAGGTACAAATCAAGTAAATTGGCACACTACAAACTAGCACAGTTAAAGACTGCCGATCTACGTGTTGCTTAGTGCTGGTCTCAATTGATTTTGATAAATAAAGAACTATCAACCCGAGAAAAACGGAAACCATATTACCAACTAGCAACTGAATTACCGTTAAAATACCAAATACAACAACTAGCGTTAACCGATTAGACAGCAGTACCTTCTTACGAAATGCCAAAACGTATGCCACGATTAGATCCATTAAACTAACGATAAACATTACCGTCGTTATTGGACTTCGCTTAAAATACGCTTCTAATCCAGTACTATTCATGGTAAGTGCCAGTGCAATGTATGCAAAGTAAGCAATTGGCACAATCATCAAGACTGCAATATATATATTAAGCGCCTTTTTTAAATCATAATGCAGTCCCGTGATAACCTTGTTAAGAAAACGCGATATTCCATTCTTTGCAACCATAATGCCTGACCTCCTACTGTCAAATCTTTATCATCAGTTATTTTTTAAATCAGTGAGAGTATTGCTTGCACATACTTTTCATAGTCTGGCATGCTAATTGTTACTTTTTTTCCATCAAGAACAACCTTTTCAATCCCTAAGTTAAGGTCTTTGAAAATTTGTTCATTATCCACCTCGGCAGGATTAACAACTGTAACTAATAATTCACCTGAAATATCCTCGACATTTTCAATGTTTTGATCCGTACCTAACGAGTCCATTACTAATGTTGCATTTTGCTGAATTGGCGTCAATTCTTTAACCGTTGGCTGTTCACTAGCATCGGTTGAAATTGGTCCGCTTGACAAATCCTGCATTTTTTCAAGAACTTGTGCAACATCGAGTCCGACAATAACTTGAATTGCTTTTCCATGATGAACCACACCTACAGCTTTATTTGCCTTAAACATGGCATCAGATGCAAGCTTTTCTGGGTCCTTAACCGTAACACGAAGACGAGTCGCGCAACTAGTCATATCTTCAATGTTACCTGAGCCGCCCAAACCTTCGAGGTACGCTTGTGCACGTTCGATATAAGGGTTAGAGGGATTGTTTCCAGTTTTTTGCTTATATTCTTTCTTATTGATCAAAACCGTATCTTCACCTTCAGCTTCGCGACCTGGAGTAGCGTAATTGAAGTTTTGGATCATAAACTTGAATACAAAGAAGTAAATCACTGAGAAGATTAGCCCAATTCCAATTTGAAGCATCCATGTATGCCAATGGTTAGCCCAAAGCGGAATCCAGTTCATACTTAAGAAGTTAATTAAACCACCGTCAAATTGACCAACAATCCCAAACGCGAACATTGTTGCATCCATCGTTGCCGCAAGAAGTGAATGAATTACCCAAAGCACTGGAGCTGCAAACAAGAAGGTGAATTCAACTGGCTCAGTAATCCCAGCAGCAATTGACGTTAAACCTGCAGGAATCAATAAAGCAGCAGTTTGTTTTTTCCGACTCTTTTTGGCAGTAACGTAAAATGCGTAACAAATAGCCGGAATACCAAAGACTTTTTCATTGCCAAATAACTCAAAGCCCATGGTTGGAGCCAGTGACTTGATAGGAGCAGTACTTGTTGCAAATTCTGACAAATGCTTTAACCAATATGGTTCCAACCCACCAGCAACGGCTGCTGGGCCGTATTGGAATGGAATATAGATAAAGTGATGTAGGCCTGTTGGAATAAGAATCCGTTGTAAGAAACAATAGATCCAAACACCAATCACGCCGGAACTCTTCATAAATCCTTGTAATCCTGAAATACCTAGTTGTATTTTAGGCCAAACTAAACAAGTTACAAAAGCTAATAAAAACATTGAAATAAATCCAAGAATAACAACAAATGAAGAACCTTGGAAAGTACCTAGCCATTCTGGCAATTTCTTATCAAAATATTTATTGTGTAGCCAAACAACAACTCCGGCAACGACTAAGGCACCCACAATACTAGTATCTAGTGTCTTAATCCCTGCAATCATTGTTAAACCACCGTTGGTTGAGTTGTCTGCAAGTGGTGCAGCATAGTGGTCGACCCCAAAGGTTGGGCCCCATAAACTTAAAATGGCACCTACAAAGTAATTAAAAGTCAAATATGTGACCAATGATTCCAACGCGGCCCGGCCTTGGGATTTTTTTGCTAAACCAATTGGTAGCCCGACAACGAAAAGTAATGGTACTTGGCGGAAGATAGTCCACCCGCCTTCTTCAACGGTGTACCAAATTCCATACCAAGTAGTCGTTGTCTTGGCCAAATTTGGAAAAATAGCAACATTAGTAAACAAAGAACCAAAGGCAACAATTAAACCAGCAAACGAGAAAAGCAAAACTGGTACAAACATTGCAGCCCCAAATTTCTGTAGTTTCTGCATCATGATTATTCATCTCACTTTTTTATAATAAAAAGAAAGACTACGTTAGCATTGCAATAGTCTTTCTTTAGTCACTACTTTCCAAATTTATTTAAGTTCTGGCCAGTAGTCCTTATTTGCAACGATCATATCATCCAAAATATCTTTTGCGATACCTGCATCAGGGACAATCTTGCACAGGCTAAATGCTTGCCATAATTTCGTATAAGACTTTTCTAGTAAGGCATCAACAGCTAATTTTTCAACACTATTTTGTTCCGTAATCATACCTGTTTGATACGTCGCTGCCTTTCCCATTGCCAAACGTTCTGGTCCATTTGCCCCGAACAGAACTGGAACTTCAACCATTGCAGTTGGATCAATGTTAGAAATTGCTCCTTCGTTGGGAATAATAGCTAACATCCGTTGCTTCGTGTCATAGGCGATTGCAGTACACAAATCAACAATGTAGGTTGAATGGTCATCCGGTTTAAAACCAGTGTCCTTTGCAGTTCCATTCTTAACAATTCGCGCGCATTCCCCGAAAACTAATTTTTGACGATGAGCTTCAACTTCATCCGTACGAGTCCAATTTGGATCTGAATGGTCAACAACCCATGATGGGTACATGTAGTACTTCAAGTAAGTGTTCGGCAACGTAGTCGGGTCTAATGCATAAACATCAGCAGCCTTTTTGAAGGTCTGTTCCCAACTTTCTTCGGTGCCTTCATCATACTTACCGCCAATCCAATAGCCGTCCTTGGCAACATACTTCTTTAATTGTGGCATTAAGTCGTTACCTTGCTTGTCTCGTACATCAGTCCACCAGCCAAAATGATTTAACCCATAATAACGGAAGACAAGTTCGTTACGATCCTTTAATCCAACAATTTCAGCCATCCGATCCATGATGCCGATTGGCATGTCACAGATATTAATAATTCTAGAATTTGGACGTAAACGGCGAGTTGCTTCAGCAACAATTGCTGCTGGATTTGAATAGTTCAACATCCAAGCATTTGGTGAATATTTTTCCATGTAATCAACTAGTTCAATTACTCCTGGAATTGACCGAAGACCATATGCAATTCCCCCAGGCCCAGTAGTTTCTTGACCAACTACACCATGTTTTAATGGGATTTTTTCATCTTGGCTACGCATTGCATACTTACCAACTCGAATTTGTGCCATCACGAAGTCAACATCCGTAAAAGCCTCAGCAGGATTGGTTGTTGCTTCAAACTCAATTTCTGGTGCACGTTCTTTAACAAGGATTGCCGTTGCATCCGCAATCTTCTTTTGACGTTCAGCATCATTATCGTAAAATTTTAATTTACGGAGTGGGAACTTATCAAGTCCATCCAATAAGGTAAGAACAATTCCAGGAGTGTAAGTGCTACCACCACCAGCAATTAAAACTGAAAATTTACGATCATCTTTAGCGAGAGTCATAATAACATCCTCCAAACGTTGTTGTAGCCTTAATTAAAGCGCTTTCATCAATTGATTGAATTTATTATTACATGCATACTCATGATTCGCAATACAGTTAGCCCACTTAGAAAGACATTTCAGTATAAAGGAAAAATTTCACTCGTTGAAAAACCTTTCATCATTATTGTTTAATTCGTTAATAGCATTGATTGATAGGCTTTTGTTCATTATAAACTGATTAAAGCCCACTCAAATCATTGTTGTAAAATTATGCATATGATTACTATTAACTAAATATCTATCTTTTTTAATGACTATACCAATTCAGGCTTGGTAATAGATTGTTAATTGTTTACCAAAGAAACGATAAACACGTATACTCTCAAACACTTCATAATAGTTCAAGCCGGTGAAACAGTACTTTCTGATAACTGGGTTTATGATATTTGGTATTAATGGGTAAAAACCTCAATACTATTTTTATGTATGGCAAATTGTCAAAAAAGAGATAGCTGCCAGTAATTCTGAAGTGAACCCCAATAATAGTTGGAGTGAATTTCAATGATTATTATGAACCGTACCGGCTTTTAAAATATGGAAAAAGCTTTCGGCCGATGCGTTGTCCAAACATGTGACCTTTCGACTCATACTTTGAAATACTTTCGCGTATTTAAGCAAGTTGGTGTATCGCTTATTTTGATACTGAAATCCTTGATCTGAATGGATTGTCATTCGATATGATAGTTCCGAACGATTTTCAATCAGGCGTTCTAATGGCTTTGTAACGAATTCAACGGTTGGACTGAGACTAAAAGTTCCATTCCAAGACTTCACTGCTGTAAAGATCCACGTAACCGGTAAAATAGGCCCGTTCTTTAGTTGTCTGCTGACCCCAGCGCATTTCTGTCACGTCGGTAACGACCTTTTGAAAGGATAGGTCTGTTTTGAATCGACGATTGATTGAATTTGGGGTGATTTTACCCACATTGCCATGGTAAGAGTTATATTTTGCTGTTCGTCGATCAAACACATGACATAGTAGACCATTCGCCTTCATAATTCTCAAAACGGCTTTATGATTCACGATCTTACCCTGGCGACACAGTTTCAAAGTTACAGTTCGATACCCATAGTCTGGGTTAGTCTGCCGAATCTTACGGATATCTTCAACGAGGTCGGTTGAAAGCTGTTGATAGTTTCGTTTTAAAGCGTCGTGATAGCTACTACTAGACATTTGAGCGGCCTTTAGTGCCACCACTAGTTTAATTCTTAATTCTTGTCTTAGCCCAGTAATTATTTGGGCTTTCTCTTGGTTTGAGATTTTTTCTGTACTAAGACTTCGAGTTTTCCCAAGTAAGTCACCCGTGCTCGTAAGATCTCGTTCTCATCTTGAAGCTGCTTAAGGGTCTTAGGTATTGATTTATTTGTCATGTTTGAAGACCATCTTTTCCTAGGATTAAGGCAACCGGAAATTAATTACTTCTCCCAATCCCAAACAGCTACAGGGTTCTTAATTTTGAAACGTTTAGCCGTTACGGGATAAGAAGCTTGTTGCTCCTGACGCCATTTGATTACCTTGATTTTAAAGGAATAGTCATAGCTTGTCTTCTTTGATGAATTCATCAAGTCTTGAATCTCAAACAGTTTAAAGCGTTCATACCAATGGTAGATGATCGCTGGGCCCTTAATATGATAAGCTTTCATGAGTTTTGAGATTGAAACGCCTTGTACGAATTTGGTTAATATTTCTTGTTTAATTTCATATGGAAACATAGTAAAACCCCCTGAGTTTGGATTTAATCCAACTCAGGGGATTCACTTTAAAGCGCTGACGTTGACACTAAACTTATATATAACGGTCTTTTTTGAAACTAATAGTTACCTATCCAAACTTCGCTGGTACTACAATCACATCATCGCTTTGTATAGTTTCCTTAGCCAAAGAATCAACCATAACTTCAGCCGCACTTGCTCCCAACAAAAAAGGGTTCTGTGAGATTAACTTCATCCTAGGTTCTAAACGTCTTGACATAGCCGTATCCGCAAACCCCGTAGCGGTTGCTTTAACATTATCTATATAGCCTTGTAAAACTAAATTTGGAACAAACTCAAGCAACCATCGTTCTTTAAGAGCAAAGATCACTGTTCGATTATTTGATTTTGTCAATAATTTAATTAGTTGTTCATGAATATCTTTATGATTGTAGGATGATTCTGAAACCTCCAAAACATCCACATCATTAGCAGCTGCTAATATTCCTCGATAGCGTTCTCGCCGATTGGTTGCTGCTGATAAGTTAGAGGTTAGTACAATAAAATGTGCAAAACCGTGTTCAACAAAATAAGTTGTCGCCTCTCTTGCTGCATCAAAATTATTTGTAACTACCTGTGGCCAGGGTGCCTGAGGGGTTTCCCGATCCACAATAACAATCGGAACTTCTCTTCTCATAATGTTATTAATAGTTGTTATCGTGCTAAAGGGTTGGATGATCAAGCCATCAAACGTATGGCTGTTAACTGCACTAATTAACTTCTTTTCTCTTTGAAAATCTGAATCTGAATCTAACATGGTTCCAATATACCCATTGCTCTCAAGAATCGAACTCACACCCTTAAACAACTCGGTAGAGAAATAATCATCTGTATTAGCCACAATTAACGCGATTAGTTTACTTGATTTAGTCGTCATTTGTCGTGCCGCTGAATTTGGTACATATTTTAATTTATCTATAGCAACTTTAACACGCCCTGCAGTGGCCTCAGACATTCTATTAAGATTCCCATTAAGAAACCGCGATACAGTTGCCGTAGAAACATGCGCTAGTGCCGCTACATCCTTAATGTTAGCCGAATGTTTATCATTTTGCATTACCCTTACATCCCTAACATATAATTTATTACCTAATGTATTCTATCAAAAAATCACTCGCTGCGCACCGTTGCTTATCAGCAACAATAACATACGAGTGATTTTTAATATTTATTACTTAACTATCCTTTAATTCGACGAATTTCTGCACGATATTTTTGTGCATTTTTAATAACAGTATCGTAGTCACCATCACTTGCAGCACCGGTCAAATTACTTCCTGCACCCAGCACTGCAGCTCCCTTAGCAAACCATTCTTGCATATTCTCAAGATTAACACCACCGGTAATCATAAAATTAGCCTGCGGGAATGGACCATGAAGAGCCGACACCATTCCTTGCCCAACAACTGAGCCTGGAAACACCTTAATTACATCTGCCCCATAGCTTAAAGCGTCTTGAACATCATTTGGTGTCATACACCCAGGTACATAAGGGATCGCATATAAATTACATAGTTTAGCAACTTCTGAATTAAACGATGGGCTCACAATAAATTGTGCACCTGCAATTATGGCAATACGTGCTGTCGCTTGATCCAGCACTGTTCCTGCCCCAATTACAACTTCCGAGTCATTGTGATATTTTTCAGTTAACTCACCAATAATCTGATCTGCATGAGGGGCAGTAAAAGTTAGTTCAATTGCTTTAACCCCCCCTTCAATACAGGCTTCCGCTGTTTTGTAAGCTTCGTCCTTAGTAGCTCCTCGAACCACTGAAACAACGCCCGAATTAACAACTTTATTTAGATACTCTAGCTTTTGTAATGTCAACTTCTCATCCCCTATTCCATATTACTGTGTGTTGCTTTTGCCGAATCATTTGAAATATGATCTCTTCGACTAAGCTGTAAACACAATACATCCAGCGTCAAGTGCACACTTTGATCAAACAATGTGCTAAGTAATTGAATCGATTTAACTCCATCGCCGCTCTTGGTAGCTCCCGGAACAACAATTGTCGCATCACCTAATTTTCCTAGTGGCGATTCGCCGTTACTTGTAACAGCAACAACCCGAACACTGTCTTGTTTTGCCTTCTCAGTCAGTTCTAAAACACTCCCCGTCTTACCAGAGCCAGAGACAGAGACTAAAACATCCCCAGCTTGAATCGACGGCGTAATAGTTTCTCCAATCACAAAAACAGTATAGCCAATGTGCATTAAACGCATTGCAAAACCTTTAGCCATTAAACCAGAACGGCCAGCACCAAGAATGAAAATTCGTTTATCCTTAGTAATCAATGCTTCTGCCTGAGCAATCTGTTCAGATTTAACCTTTGCCATCACTGTACTAACTTCTTTTACTACTTCATCAATCAAAGTCATTGTATTGCCTCCATAAATTTTTTTGCAGCCATCAGTGGATCATTTGCCCCACTTATTTTACCACCAACGATAATAACCTCTGCAATCCCTTGATGCGACAATGCTTTCGCCTGATCAATATCTATTCCACCCGCCACTGCAATATGCTTGACTTGTGGAAACCGTTCATGAAAACGCGCAACAGTACCAACAGCGTCAAAACCAGCACCTGAATCCTTAGAGTGATGAAGCCCAAAAATTGCATGCTTTAAATCAGTAAGCTGAGCAATTCGCTGATCGTCAACTTCTAATAAATCAATTAAGATTTGTTTCTTTTGCCGCATTGTCTCACCATAAACCTGTTCAAGCGTTGCTCGAGAACTAGCAGCCATTGCTGTCAAAATATCCGCCTCAGTTTTGAAACCTTGCGTAAATTCATACATACCTTCATCATTAGTTTTTAAATCTAATAGTAGTTGTGCATGTTGAAGATTGATTGCTGTTTTTTGTAACTCAATTAGTCCATAATCTTTTACCAACGATGTACCAAATTCGAGAACATCAACAACTGGATCTAGTTGTTTTGCTAGTGTAAGTGCACTATCCAACGTAACACGATCAATTGCAGCTTGTAATTTCATTAATCCTCAGAAACTCCTTCTTTTGCATAGAATGCCGCCAGACCATCATGATCCGGATAACCATCATTATCCCCCAAAGTCTGTACTTGTAAAGCACCCACAGCATTTCCACGCAAAGCAGCACTTCTCATCGATTTGCCTTCCAAAAGCGCTGTGATAACACCTAGTGCAAAGCCATCGCCCGCACCAACAGTATCGACAACCTTTTCGACTTTAAAGCCTTTAACCACGTAGCTTTCGCCATCTTTATTCTTAACAAACGCGCCTTCAGGCCCAATCTTAACAATTACTGTCTTAGTACGTTTACCTTTCAAATAAAAGTCTGCAACAGTCTCTGGGTCATCAGAGCCCATCAGTATCTTTCCTTCTTCAATACCCGGTAGGACAATATCAGCATATCCAGCAAGTTCATTAATCGTTTTGATCATATACTCTTTGCTTTTCCAAAGTGTCGGTCGTAAATTAGGATCAAACGTGGTTGGAATATTAGCATCATTTAACCGTTGATACAACTTTCTAAAACTGGCTTCTGCAGTATCAGAAATAGCTGGAAAAATACCCGACATATGTGCAAATTTCACATCATCCAAGTTAACTTTATCAATTACTTTAGATGACAAATGTGACGCCGCAGAATTTTTTCTAAAATTGAAAGTTGCTGGATCACCCTTAGTTACTAATGCTTTCAGCTGGTGACCAGTGAAGTAGTCTGAATCACTGGAAATATAGTCAGTACCAACATTATGACTATTAATGGTTTTAATAACATACTCACCAAAAGGATCCTCGCCAACTCGAGAAATATATTGAGTAGAGTGCCCTAGGCGTTGAACACCGATGGCAACATTTAATTCCGCCCCTCCCATAATCTTATGCCACTTTTCAACATCTACTAATGGGATATCTGGTTCGCTAGATGCAAAGGTCGTTAATGGTTCGCCGATAGTAATAACTTCACTCATATTAATAATCTCCTTTTTCTATCTTCTGTGCTTTGTTAACCAAAGAATTTGAATACTAAAAACTCGTTTATGATTGATACAATCCACATTACTGGAACTCCGTATTTTAGGAAGTCCTTAGATTGCACTTTCATATAATCTAATCCCCAAACATTCCATGATTGGGTAATATCTACAGAAACTGCCATTAATGTTGGTACATATAATAGCGGTAACAAGAAAATATCGGAAAACAGTCCTGTTCCAGAGAGCACTGCAGCCGTAGCAGCTCCGGCTCCCCAAACATGCAATGGACCACGGAATAATGCTAATGGCGCTAAAACACCTAATGCAATAGCTAAAATTAAGTGACTACTTGGCAAAATGGCTTCGAAAATAGGTTTGAAACGGGCAGCATTTAACGAAGCTGCTCCAGTAAACATTGCCAATGACATCAAAAACATCACCAAACCAGCAATATCAGCAATAGCATGTTTAACAGTCTCATTCATGAAGTTAACAAAGTGTTTATAATTCTTCATATTGCCTGTCAACAATGCACCTAGTAGGGTTGCTAAAGTCAGTGCAGGAACGGCATCCCAATGGAATAGCATATTCATTAACACAGGCACAATCGGAATAACAAATGCGATTTTAGGAACAGATTTAACTTCTTTATCATCACCCATCCCAGCTCCAATTGTGTTCAAATTTTCTGCTGCTTGACTAGGATTAATCTTCTTACGGACAATAAATAAGAACAAAATAACAGCTAACAATTGTACTGCCATAGCGATAATTCCAAAGTGTAAGTATGATGCATTATAAGCTGCCTTTGGAAAAAACACCTTAATTTGATTATACAATACAACGTTAATATACATTGGTGCACCGATAGCCATGGAAAAGGCTACTAATGCAATATCCCGCGGCACACCAACAGATAACATAATCGGTAAAAGAATAACACCGATAGCAATAACTGAGCCAACCCCATAGGCTGAAACGAAGATAAATGCTGTAACAATTAAAACTAAAACAGCGGCAAGTAATGGTTTCTTACGGCCAACTTTATTGGTAGTCTCCGAAATAGCGGGAGCAATCCCTGAATCCACTAAAACTCTACCAAACCATGAACCAAATACAATGTAAATTATTGTAGGTCCGTAATTTGTAGCAGGCTCAGCAAAAATCTTCTGGATAGCTGTACTGAAAGGTACCATCCCAATAATGGCCCATAGAATTGCCATCACAAAAAAACCAATCATCAAGTTTCCACCTTTAAGAATGTAACCGATAAAAAGTGCAAACGTAACTAATAAAAGTATTGCAATTATCGTTGAATTCATACTTTATGCACCTACCTCATTTTTAAAAAGTTGAATTTGGTTACTGATTTTTTCATCACTATCCATCGGATATTCTAATGCATAAGACTGGTCAGACGGCAAAATGTTAATTAAATCACGCCAGTCGAAGATACCGGTATCCAAATCATCGGGGGTCCCCAACTTTCCATTATCTACTGTAGTGTTCTTCAAATGAATATAGTGTGTATATGGTGCAAGTTCCTTGGCAGCAGCTACAGCATCACCACCTGTAAATGCCCAATTACCAAGGTCATAAACATACCCTAATCCTGTCAACCCCGCTTTATGTGCAGCGTCTAGGAACGTTTTAATAGCTACAACAGTACCTGAAACCTGCGTTTGATCATTTTCAACATTTAATTGAATTTCATTTAACGGTAAATTACTAAATGCCGTTTTCAAATCACCAGTAAACTTATCAAAGTGCCCAATATTAAATTTTATTTTTTCCAGCCCTAAAATCTGACCTTCTTTAAAGTAATCTCCTAGCTTAGGATTTAAACTGCCATTATCTTCAAACAAAACATCTGGAACACTATAATTAACAATTAAATTATGCTCTGTAGCACGTTTCGCTACTTCTGGTAGTTCGCTTTCAAAGTCTTTAAAATACTCGCGGCGAACTTCAATACCATCTGCACCCAATGCAGCTACGCGATCAACTAAATCCTCTTGTTTTGCACCGTTTTGTACGTCTGCTTCAAAAATCCAAGTATTTAAAATAAGTGTCATAATTAATTTCCTCCAAAAATTATTGATTTCTAGTATTTATTCATGTTTTGTACACGTTTCATTAATTCAGGAAAAGTCATATCTTCAAAATGAACATCCGTTTTGCTATTAAAATTAGTCTTCTCAGTGGCATTAAAATCTTCTACAAGATACAAAGCAGTCAAATAATTAAGTAAATACTGCTTAGCTTCTTTCACAACATCATCTTTTTCGCCTATTGGTGAAGCCACAGCACTTGCAAACCCCTCTGCAAATCTTTTGGGATCAATCAATGTTCGATCTGTCATTAAATATTCCTCCTTTTTATGTAAGCCCTTTCAACAATTACATGGTAACCGATTACCTAAATAAAATCAACCCTATTAAAAAATTTGTTAAAATTGTTTAAAACGCTTTTGTATAAGCAATATAGATAATACAGCTTATGTTAAAAGTTTTTAGGTTATCGGTTTCATTTTTTGCTTGATATCAAAATCAATTTAAAGTTAATTATTTCACTATGTTTATAAGTTTTACACTTAAACCCTGCAAACTTGGCCCATAACGTCCAATATTTATATTTTTGCCTATTCAGCACAAAAAACTATCTGAGGGTGCCGCTTCGCTCTACCCTCGTAATCATGATATGAAACAACCGCCTTCTCAGTTATAATGACTGCGAAGGCGGTTTCGTGTTCATCGTGTGCTTATTGGTGCTCGCTTTAGCCCGTACAAAAAACCGATGGCTTTCAGTTCATGAGATTAATCAATTGCCGTTTCGTACACGTAAATAAAATTTCAACCCTCAATGACTGAAGGTACTGTTTTCAAGATTATTAGGAGGTGAGTTTTATGGAAATCGTTGCTGAAAGTGTTGCTGGCATTGATGTCCGCCAAAAGCAAATCATGGTTCCAGTTCTAGTGGGTTTAGCTAACACCAAACCCAAGAAAATCTCGAAGCGCTTTGAAACCATTACTGGTCGGCTTAAAAATTGTGGTGAGTGGCTTAAAGAACACCATGTTGAACAAGTTTTAATGGAAAGCACCGGTCAGTATTGGCGACCGGTTTGGCAAATTTTAGAGTCTTTCGGCTTCAAGATGATTTTATGTAACCCGCGGATTGTCAAAAATATTCCGGGTAAAAAAACTGATCAGAAGGATTCTGAATGGCTATCCGAATTGGCGCGTTATGGCCTGGTTTCGGCCAGTTTTGTGCCCCCAAAATCAATCCAAGCACTACGTGAATCAATTAGATTACGTAAAAAGATTACCCAATCTATGACCGCAACCAAAAATGAAGTGCATAATCTTTTACAACGCTCAAATATTAAATTAACGACCTATATTTCCGATATTTTTAACGGAACTGGACTTAAACTGCTGAAGTTACTCATAGATGGTGAAGTCATCACTTTACAGGCCATCACAAAATGTCGCCACACCCGCATAAAGGCTAGTGTTGAACAATTATTTGCTGCGATCGATGGCATTCTGACACACAACGATCGGAGATTGTTGGGCTTGAATATGGAACTACTCGCTGATTTTAGGCGGGTATTGGCTGAACTGGATGCTCAAATTGATGAACAAATTATGGAATTTAATGATTTGTATCTTCGCCTACAAGACATTCCTGGTATCAGTCAACGGATTGCTCAGATAATCATTGCCGAAGTTGGTTCAGATGTAAGTCCATTTCCAGATGCTCATCATTTAGCTTCTTGGGCCGGTCTCTGTCCGGAGAATTATGAATCTGCTGGTATCAAACATGGTGCTCATATCTTACATGGCAATGTTTATCTCAAATCAGCCATGGTAAGCGCGGCGCTTACCGCCAAACAGTCCAAGGAAACCGGTTTAAAAGACTACTTTTGGCGATTGCACGGTCGCATGACCGCGCAAAAAGCGCTAGTCGCACTGGCTCATAAATTATTACGAATTATCTACGTCATGATTGATGAAGGCACCACTTATGTAGACTATAAAAAGGACCAACGCAAGGCAATTACGTTGATCCCACAAACTTAAATACTAGCTAGTAGCTTTAGTATTTAAGTTTTTTTCAACACTTTCGAGTGCTTTAGATTAGTGCGCTCAAAAATTATTTTGTTTCAAATAAAAGCATCTCTGAAAATTTCCAGAAATGCTTCAACCACTTTTACTGATAAAGGGTATACTCCTACCAAGGTAGACAAGCTTTAATTATTTGCTTGTCTACCTTGGTAGGAGTATACCCTCGTGGCCTTTTTGTTCCAGTTTTTTAGGTGTTGCACTTAGATTTTAAATCCGGCAAAATAATCATTTATCATACTTAGTCCGGAAGTATTTTTCAATTTCTTCTAGCGGTACGCCTTTCGTCTCAGGTACTCGTAACGCAACAAAGATAATACCTAATACACAGCACACAGCAAAAATATAAAACGTATTCGACATATTCCATTCCAATAATACCGGGGATAACAGACCAACAATAAAATTACCGATCCATAATACAAAGATTGTAATACCAGTACCAATTCCACGATATCTTTGTGGGAAAATCTCTGAATTAATCAGCCAGGTGACGGGGCCTAATGTACCCTGGAAGAAAATAATATAAAGATAAACTAAAACAACAATCGTAATGCCAGCCCAGCTAGCATTAGGCGCAACAGTATGGATAACACCAGCAGAAACCAGCGTAATACCACAAATTGTTAGGCCTGCAAACTCTAATTTTCTTCTACCTAACCAATCAATCGTGAACATTCCTAAGACAGCTCCAACAATCGACAAGAATCCATTACCGGCATTTAATATTGCCGCGACAGTTGTATCAAATCCAGATTCTTGAATGATTTTACCACCATAATACATAATAGAATTAATTCCGGCAAATTGTTGAATGATACCCAACATTGCACCAGTAATCAGAATTTGTACAACCCAGCGTTTACTAATTAGCTCCTTAAACGTTGCTTGTTCAGCATTTAGTTCCTTATCGGCCTTATCCTTATCCTGAATCTCCTTCATTTCAGATTCCACACTGGCAGCCGAACGAATTCTCCGTAACACACCCAATGCCTTATCCATCTTTCCCTGCGAAACCAACCATCTTGGTGATTCTGGGATAAGGTACATTCCGATCCAAAGGATAATGCCAGGAATAGTTCCTAATCCTAACATCCAGCGCCAAATTGCAGCATTTTGAGCACCCAATGGCGTTAGAGCAGCATTAACACCAAAAGCAACAAATTGGCCAGAAACAATCATAACTTGCGCAGTTGTTACCATTTTCCCTCGTAATTCGGTTGGTGCAATTTCGGCAATATATACTGGTACATTAGCCGATGCAGAGCCTACCGCTAAACCTAAAACAAACCGAAATACGATTAAAATATTAATGTTTGTGGCAAATGCACATCCTAGGGCACCGACTGAAAAGATAATACCTAAGATAGTTAAAATCTTTTTTCGCCCAATTTTGTCTGCAAATGGTCCGCCAATAATCGCACCAAAAGCGGCCCCAAGAGTCAATCCTGAAGAAACAATTCCTTGTTGAAATGCAGTTAAATCAAGTTGTCCTTTTACCGCCATAAACTCAAGAGATCCATTAACGATCCCTGTGTCATACCCAAAGAGTAACGACCCCATTGCGGCTATGAATGTCGCCAACCAGAGGAAACCTGTGTGCGAGTTGCTCTTTTTGTTTGTACTTTCGCTAACGTACATTATGGTACCTTCTTTCTAACCAGGCCATCATCCATCCTTCTATAGCTGAATATCAACTAGTTTTCCTACATTCGCAGACTGTTGACAAGCCTTGGCAATCTTCAATGCTTTGATACCGTCATCTACCGTTACTTCAGGTTGCTTTCCCACAATAACATTATTCACAAAATCCTGAACCTCATCAGTGAATGCAGTGTCACCCAGTTACTCTGAGACTTTCTCACTTTCCGTATAAAATGCTGGTGTTGATGGGAAGTCTAAGTCTTGTTTGGCACCATCTTCGGCAAGTGATTTCAAGGCAGCATCTGCAGTCACAGCAGCGATGTATCCATCCCAAGCAGATGGACCTACTGGTGATTCATTTTGCGATACATGATTAATAAAATCTCGGAATTCAATATCGTATGCACTTTCAAATCGAGCTTTCCAATCCGTTAAAATTGCCGTACTGTATTGCGCATTCAAGCGGGTCGCCACCTGTGGAACTGTTGGCAATTCAAGAACGCCTTCTTCACCAATAACATCGCATTTAATATCATAACCATATTGGCAGCGGACAAAAACTTCATTGATAATGTTGATGCCAGATTTAGTCTCAATCATTACAATTTGTGGATCTTGAATTTTTGCGTTTTGAACATGCCGGGTTTGCTTTGGACTGAAGACACGGATATTGGCATAATCATCGTTAACTAACCAATGGTCGATATCAATTTCATGGATTGCAGTTTCAATAATGGAACGTGATGAATCATATTCCTCAGGTTGTGTTTGATTGTAGTGACGCTGATCCATCATCAATGGCTTTCCAATGACACCATCATCAATCATTTTCTTCATCTGGACATATTCTGGTGCGTAGTGACGCATAAAACCAACTTGCAACATCCGACGCCCAAGTTTCTTTTCAGAATCAATAATATCCATGCATTGTTTAGCATCAAGTGCTAAAGGCTTTTCACAGAACGTAAACTTACCAGCCTTCAGTGCAGCCATAACAATTTCGTAATGGGCCTCATTATTCGCCGTACATACGACCACTTCGACATTAGGATCATTGACAAGATCATGATAATCTTCGTATGTTGTTGCGGTTAACCCTTGTTGGTCCAATGCTTTTTGTGCTTTGCCAGGTACGATATCACATACAGCAGTGACATCGACATTAGCCACAGTTTTGGTTAGTCGATGTAAATGGTCAGATCCAATAAATCCAATACCAACAATACCTACTTTAGTTACATGTGCTTCAGCCATAATAATAATCTCCTCTTCATTTTTGATTAAATATCATCTAAGTAAATGCTAGATATCAGCGTTTAACTGTGCTAATTTTCAATTAAATGCTGTTTGATATATCGATGTGCGATTTGTGCCATTTCCAAGGGATTGGCTTTTGATGGATCCTGCTCAGCTTCAACAACAATCCAACCTTTGTAGTTATTAGCAATCAACTTGTCATAGACAGGTTTGAAGTCCAAATCACCATCGCCAGGAACTGTAAACATCCCATTCAAGAAGGACCCTTGGAATGTTAGTCCTTTTGCACGACATTCTTCTTCTTTTGATCGCCGAACATCTTTAAAGTGAACATGGACAACTCGGTCAATATGCGCATTAAGTAATGCCATATAGTCACCATCTGATACTGCAATATGGCCGGTATCATAAAGTAATCCAACTAACTTTGGATCAGTATTCGCCATCAATCGGTCTGTCTCCTTTTTGGTTTGAATACCAGTCCCCATATGATGATGATATGCAACCTTCAGCCCATATTTGGCGGCAATCTCACCATAATGATTGAGGCCTTTGCAGACTTCATCCCATTCTTTATCTGTAAAGTATGGTTTATCCTTAAAAATATTGGCCGTATCTGAACGTTGGATGGTATACGTTTGCTCTGAAACCACCGCTACTGGAGCGTTAATCGCTTTCAAATACTGACAATGCTTCTCAAAAGCTTCACTCGCCTTTTCAATACCATCTCGAATAATATAGCTGCTAAACCATTGCCCAGCAATCTCAAGATTACGCAATTTTAATTCATAATTTAATTTTTCTGGCCCTGGGAAGAACCCGCCTACTTCGGTCCCTTGAAATCCAGCCACTACAATATCACTCAATAATTGTTGTAGATTATTGTCTTTTCCAATCGAAGGGATATCATCATTTCGCCAACCGATTGGTGCAATTCCCCATTTAATATCTTTTTCTGCTTTTGAACTCATATCCATAACCTCCTAGTAAAGTTTAAATATCTGCTACAGTTGCTGGCTGCCCAGTTTCTAATGATTTTTTAGCTGCCTGAGCTAATCGAATCGCCTTAATACCATCCTCAAACGTACACTCGATTTCGTGATTCCCGCGAACAGCATCCAAGAACGATTCGATTTCATCTCTATAGGCGTCAATATACCGTTGAAGGAAGAAAAACATTGGCTTATCACCGCTAACATCCTTTTCTCCAGCATATGTCGTTGTACTATCAACAACATTATCGGCGTGTGCCATGCCTTTCGATCCAAATAGCTCTATTCGTTGATCATATCCATAGACCGCTTGCCGACTATTATCAATAACCCCCATCATGCCATTTTTAAAAGATAAATTAATGATGGCA
Source organism: Lactiplantibacillus sp. DA1 (assembly GCF_032681335.1). Lineage (NCBI taxonomy): Bacteria > Bacillati > Bacillota > Bacilli > Lactobacillales > Lactobacillaceae > Lactiplantibacillus > Lactiplantibacillus sp. DA1. The sequence goes on from NZ_JAWHTQ010000005.1 coordinate 276,809, forward strand.
GTATCAATATCACCAGCACTTCCAATTTTAGGATCTACTAATACGTTCCCAGTAACATAGACTTGATCAACTTCGGCATCTGTAATGTACCGTGCCATATCAAAATCATGAATGGTCATATCCATGAAAATACCACCTGAATGATTGATATAGTCCAACGATGGTGGCTCAGGATCACGTGAGGTAATCTTTAAAATTTGTTCATCACCGATGTCTCCATTGATACGATGATCTACGATTCGGCGAAAGTTTTTATCAAATCGTCGATTAAACCCAACTTCAAATTTCACACCGCAGCGCTTAACTGTATCAAGCGCTTTCAAAATATCGTGATCATCAAATCCAACGGGTTTCTCACAGAAAATATCTTTTCCCGCTTCGGCAGCCTCCATTGTGATCTGTGGATGTAGATCGGTGGGGACACAAATTAATACAGCCTCTACTTCTGAATCAGCTAAAACGTCATGATAATCTGTAACAATGTGTCCAGCCGCCTTGTATTTGGTTGCCCATTCTGTGGCTGCAACTAAATCACAAATATATTTGACTGTGACATTAGGAATACGCATTAAATTTTTATAATGTACATTGCCAATTCGGCCCATACCGATAATACCGATTGTGATATTTTGGCTTGTGATTTTTGTGCTTTTATCCATATTGACGCCCCTTTATATTAGCATTCTTTAAGTGAGCAAACGCTTGTGAAATTAATACAATTTTGTCTAAAATTGTATTAATTAATAGCAATTCTCACCTTTGTGTTCGCTTAAAGAATACTCACTATTAAAGGGATTGTCAACCACATTTTTTCAAAAATTCAAAAATAAAAAAGCGCTTTCTTTAAAAGCGTTGACATTCACAATCCATAGTGAAATAATAGCAAATGAATTCAAATCATCACTTGTTCAGTAATTAACTTTGAAATTTATCGTTAGCTGATTCTATTTAATTTATTCATCATAGTATCTTATCTAGCACTGGAGGGACTCGTATGTCTGTTGAAAAGAGTATTTCATCTGATCATGTACCGCTATCAGATCCAACTTTAAATACCATTAATCGAAATGCCAGGCGTAATCTGAATCATATTGCATTTATTTCAACACTCGGTGGGTTATTATTCGGGGTTGATACCGGTGTCATTAACGGTGCAATCGGATATATGGCGACCCCCGCGGAATTAAACCTCTCGCCTAATAATGAAGGACTAGTCACGAGTGGCATCACTCTTGGTGCTGCATTCGGTGCAGTCTTCGCAGGACACCTCTCAGACCGAATTGGTCGAAAACGACTTTTAAAGTACCTAGCCTTGCTTTTCTTTATTTGCACATTAGCTTGTTCTCTTGCGCCGAACGCACTGTTTATGATCATTTCCCGGGTCCTACTCGGGCTAGCTGTGGGTGGTGCCTCCGTTATAGTGCCAACATATCTATCAGAAATATCCACCCCTGAAATAAGAGGACGTCTAGTAACACAAAACGAGTTAATGATTGTTACCGGACAACTATTAGCCTTTATCGTAAATGCTATTTTAGGTAACTGGTTTGGCCATATTTCTAATATTTGGCGTTATATGATTGGCTTTGGCATGATTCCAGCTGTTGCACTCTTCTTCGGTATGATGGTTGTACCAGAATCACCGCGGTGGCTAGTAATGGTCAATCAGCTTGATAATGCCTTTGATTCTCTGAGGAAAATCCGCTCCCATCCCGAAACATGTAACGAAGAAATCACCCAGATTCAGGATACCTTGAATCAAGAAAGCGAGATTAAGCAGGCCACTTTCAAGGACCTATCAACACCATGGATTCGACGCCTGGTCTTTATTGGAATCGGTCTTGGCGTAATGCAGCAATTTATTGGCATTAATATCATGATGTATTACGGAACAACAATCCTGACGAATTCCGGATTCGCACATAATGCCGCTCTAATTGCAAATATAGGTAATGGTCTAGTGTCGGTTATCGCTACTTTTATCGGCATGTCAATTATGAATCGCGTGAATAGACGAAGCATGCTAATCGCTGGTATTATCGGCACTACCACTTCACTTATCTTAATCGTTGGTGTCTCTGCATTTCTTAGCCAGAGCCCGCTGTTACCAATACTTGTCGTTCTTTGCACCATGATGTTTTTGGGGTTTTTCCAAGGTTTTATCTCACCATTAGTTTGGCTCTTACTCTCTGAAATATTTCCACAGAACCTACGTGGACTGGGAATGGGTGTCTCGACCTTTTTCCTGTGGTTTGCAAACTTTCTCGTGGGCTATTTTTTTCCAATACTGTTAAGTGCAGTCGGCATGACATGGACATTCTTGATCTTCGTATTTTTCAATATTCTGTCATTTATCTTCGCGTATAAATATGCACCTGAAACTCGTGGAAAATCACTTGAGTTGATCCAAATGGAGTTTAAATATGGTGATACCAGTGGGATCAACCCCGAAGATAAATATTAACTTGTGTATTAATTAATAAAAATATTAAAGGTGGTCTTTATTTATGAAAAAAGTACATGCAGGTATCATTGGATTAGGTCGCGCAGGACAAATGCATTTAAAAAATTTGATGACAATTCCAGAAATTGAAATTGAACAGGTTGCTGATGTCTTTATTGAAAACGTTTCAAGTCATTTAAATGACATCGGTATTACAAATCAAACTCGCGATTATCACGATATTTTAAACAATCCAAAAGTTGACACCGTTTTCATTTTCACTTCTACCAACACTCACGAAGAAATCGTAACTGCCGCTGCTAAAGCAGGAAAGAATATCTTTTGTGAGAAACCATTAAGCATGAATCTTGTAGAAGAAGCCAGCTTAAACGTTTTACGAGAAGTCAAAAAAGCCGGCGTTAAACTTCAAATTGGTTTCAATCGCCGGATGGATCCTCAATTTCGGAATATTTACGAAAATGTTCGTATGGGGAAGATTGGCACTCCCCAAGTAGTTAAGATTACTTCACGGGACCCGGATCTTTTACCTCATGATTTAATTCAACGAATTGGTGGTTTGTTGTTTGACTTTACAATGCATGATTTTGATATGGCTCGTTATATGATGAACAGCAACATTACTGAAGTTTACGCTAAGGGTGGCACCCTCATCGATCCAACATTAAAGGATATTGATGATATTGATACTCTTGCACTTGTTCTCCAGTTTGAAAACGGCACTTATGGATTAATCGATAATAGTCGGCGTGCAGTATACGGCTACGACCAACGTGTCGAAGTTTTCGGCTCTGAGGGGATGCTAAAAGCTGAAAACGTCAGCAACAGCACTGTTGAGTTATACAACAATAAGCATGAGGAGTTAGCAAAGCCATTACCAATCTTCAAACAACGCTATCATGAAGCTTATTTAGCCGAAATGCACGCCTTTGTTCGTGCAATTCTAGAAGATGAACCACTGGTTGCTCAGGGTCGCGATGTAATCATGGCACAGCGGGCCGCAATTGCAGCTAAAAAATCACTAGAAACTGGCCTGCCGCAAAAAGTTGACACTACTTATCCTTTAGATTAATTAAGATAGAAAGAGGTCATTTGATGATTGATCAGAACAAGATTATTGGACAAGAGAAAAATGCGTTGCTTACACACTTTAACTTGGATGACGTTGACAAATTAGTCATTAGCTTGAAAAAGGTCGGTCGAGAAAATTTCGATAAGGTTTGCATTCTGATCAAAATAAATAAACGGGTCGTTTTCTTCCACGCCGGAACCCAAACGACGAACGAGAACAACCTCTGGATCCACAAAAAGTCAAACGTTGTCGATAAATTTGATCACAGTTCTTTGCTTGAAAAAGCAATTTATGAAGAAAATCCTGACGAATTCTACATCAATAATGGATTAAGTCGATGTGACTATGCAATTGTCGGCGGTGGATTCCCAATCGGACTTGAAAGTACTGGGATAATCGGTAGCTTAATCGTATCTGGTCTAACCGATACGGAAGATCATGATCTTGCTTATCAAGCACTATTAGATATTCAATCTCAACAAAGCTAGGCTAGGAGGTAATCTTTTGTGAAAGCATTTGGCCTTAATCAATATGGTAATTCCAACGTTATGGAAGAACTAAATATCCCTATTCCAAAAATTAAGCCTGGAGAAGTATTGGTCAAAACAACTGCCTTTGCCATTAACGCATTTGATATTGCTGTCAGAAATGGACAATTTCGGAATAACGTGACGCTACTTTTTCCGACAATTTTAGGAACCGATGGCGTTGGTCGCATTGTTAAGCTGGGAGCAGGAGTTCATGATTATAGTATCGGCGACGACGTTTTAGCACGGCCAGGGATTGGAACATATGCCGAATACTTTAAAGTTTCAGTTGATCATCTTGGCTCACGTCCAAGCAATTATAGCCCTTATGAGGCTGCAGGACTCCCTCTATCTGGAATTACCGCATATAACACACTCGTCCACATAGCCCATGTTAAACAGGGGCAAACAGTCGTTATTCTGGGCTCTTCTGGTGGCGTTGGGTCAATGCTTGTTCAAATGGCACACGCTTTAGGATTATACGTTATTGGAACGGACGCCGAGTCGGCTCGAGAAACTGTTTTAAATCTTGGTGCTTCTGAATTTGGCGCGTATGATACCGAACGCGTCAGTTCCAAATTCAAAAGCATGGCCGACATTCTAATCGATGCTACTAATCTTGGCGCTTCAATTGCTGGAGTACAAATCGTTAAGCCTACTGGCACCTACGTCTCACTAACAACCTTGCCTAAGGACCGCACATTAAAACCAGACGTTATTTACAGACAAGTTATCTCTCGACGTGAATATCGCGATAGTGACGCATTCACCACCATTTCCTTAATGATTCGGAACAATCAGTTACATGTTCCGATTGATCTCTTGGAGTCTTTCACGCTTGACGGTATTCGTAAAGGACAGTTGGGTGTTGAAATTGGTAATCCCAATGGTAAAATAATTGTCACTTTGTAAATACATTTATTACGAACAAACATTGGAAGCATCCGGGTCATCCTAAATCAATTTATCATTTTTGATTTAGTAGACTTGGATGCTTTTTAGTTCTTCTAACGCAAACTGTGAAGTATATTAAATTAGTTGCAATACAACAACCATCGTAAAATTTTAAATCAATAACATTTAGCATAAAATGATTATTATATTATAATTATTAACGAGAGAAGCTGCAGATTATCTTTTTAATATGGTGAACTAACCTAGATATTTTTTTATTTCGCCTACGTTGAAAAGCGTTTTCGGTTTTCCTTTAGATAAAATAAATCGGAGTTGATAATTTTGGAAGATATTATTTTAGATTGTGATCCAGGACATGATGACGCTGTAGCCTTAATGATTGCCATTGCATCAAAGGACATTAACCTACTCGCCGTAACGACTTCAGCCGGGAATCAGCGTCATAGTCAAACATTACGCAACGCGATGTCACTTCTCACTTTAATGAAACGTCAAGATATTCCAGTTGCTTCAGGAAATACGAAGCCTTTAATGCGCTCCCTAATCTCCGGCGTTAGTATGCATGGTGTTACAGGGTTAGATGGTGCAGATTTACCATCCCCCGATTTCTTTTCTCAAGGAATACCAGCTATCGAGCTAATCGCTAAGATCCTCACTGAGCATCCACAGAAAGTCACCCTAGTTGTCACAGGGCCTTGCACAAATATCGCATTATTTCTATCTGTGCATCCTGAATTACGTTCTCGCATCAAGCAAATTGTTATTTTAGGCGGTGGTATGGGGCTAGGAAACTGGGGACCAACCACTGAGTTCAATATCCAAGTGGATCCAGAAGCTGCGAAAATTGTCTTAGATTCCGGAATACCGATTATTTTAGCACCGCTAAATGTCGCATTTGAAGCACAGCTACTTCCTAACGAAATCGAAAAAATTCATAACATTGATAATTCAGTAGCTCAGACAATTAGTGGCCTTATGGACTTCTATGGAATTTCATTTGGTCGTCACCGTTGGGGATTTAAAGGTCTCCCATTATACGACCCTTGTACAGTTGCCTGGCTCATCGATCCTTCGAAGTTTACAAGTAAACGTTGTAATGTTGAAGTAGAGACTAAAGGAGAGCTCACTACTGGGGAGACCATTATCGATTATTATCACATTACCAACCGTAAGCCCAACGCTGAAGTATTGTTTCATATTGATCGCCAATGGTTTGCCGATTTAACCATCGAAAGTATCAAGACCTTCGATTTCTAAACAATCGATAACAAACATTTGAATTTTAGCTTAGAAAACTTAGCTTCCACTTGTATTGTACTTGGTTAACTATTTATAATAAAATCATTTGTCAAATGTATCAGTCCCTGTCAAGTTGTCATTTAAAATAATATAAGTTTTGATTCATTTTAAACGGCCTTATTCCAGTATTCTACTGGGGTGAGGTCGTTTCCTGCTGGTGAACGGCCTAATTGATTAAAATAGGTGATGCCTTCTTCGACTAAAGCGACCAGCTCCTTATAGGTGGCCGGTCTGGCGCGCCGCTCTATCCAGCGTACCTTAAATTCATTCCACCAACGTTCCATTGGTGCGTTATCATATGGCGTTCCCGGCCGTGACATACTGCGTGTAACTTCATGCTGTATCAAAAACTGATTAAATGCTCTCGAAGTGTACGCTGAGCCTCTGTCAGTATGCACTAAGGGATGGACATCACCCGCGAAATTAACGGCTCGTTGAAAAATCTGAATCTCCGCATTTGAAGTTTTGCTCTCGCTTAACTTATGGGCAATTAAATGCCGACCATAAAGATCTAGCACGCCACTTAGACGCATTTTGTATTGGCCATTAACATCATAGACCAACTCAGTCGAATCGGCCAACCAGGCCTGATTTGGCCGACTGGCATTAAACTGTTGGTCTAAAACATTGTCTTGTAAATACTGTTCCTGTTGCTGGATGCGTGAACGTTTCTTCTGACGGACCTGACAACGGATTCCAAGCTTATTCATAATCCGTTTGACCTGCTTTAACGCCACTGATTCGGTGACTTCTGGATCTCGTCTAAGATTAGAGTTCTGGAACTCAGTAATTAGCACTAACTTTTCAACTGCTGAATATCTAGATCTTGGCATACGAAAATCCCTTTATGGTTGTCAGATGAATTATATTATTTCATCTGACAACCATAAAGGGATCATAACAAAGAGAGATTGCTTTGGGCTTTTTTAAATTTTTATTCGGACCCGAATTGTCAAATCAAGTGCAACACCGCCGACCTATTCCTAAACCGTGGTCTAGTTAATCAAAGTCTGGCAGAACATCCATAGCTGATTGGTAGCCAAGAATCTGTCGTGGCCGTTGATTTAAGACATTCTGGATAGCTTGAATTCCAGCGATAGTTAAGGATCGCATGGACCGGCCTTGGGGAATAAACTCCCGGATTAGTTGGTTCTGATTTTCATTGGCACCTCGTTCCCAGGGTGAGTATGGGTGCGCAAAATAGACCGTTGTACCAGTCACTTGGGACAGGTTTGCAAACTCCGAACCATTATCAAAGGTCACAGTTTTAAAGTGTTCAGACCCATAGTCATCGATAACGCTTTGAAGCGCTTGGCGACAAGTCTCGGCATGATAATTCGCAATTTTAACAATGATTTCATAGCGACTAGTTCGCTCGGTCAATGTCATGATGGCTGGCTCACTAGCGACCCGTTTGCCCTTGACCAAATCGCCTTCCCAATAACCGACTTCAGTCCGGTCGTTGGCGATGTTTGGACGGTCTTCAATGGATTGACCTAAAACATGCTTATTCATGCGGTTGTGAGGATTGCGGGATGATTTTACCCGCCGGCGCAATTTCATTGGCAGTTCACTGTTAGTTAATCCTAAGCGGCCGTCGTCAATGTCGCGATAGACCGTGGGCGTCGACGGACATGGTAATTCTGGTTGGCTCATTTTAAACCAGTGTACAAAGGAATCAACACTGTAAACGCGTGGTTTACGGCGCAACTCAATCACTAGTTGACGGAAGAATTCGGGTGCCTTTAACACCCAACTTACCGCATGACAGGCCGTACGATGGGTGTCATAGACCATCTGCGCGGTATCCACGAAGTACGCCTTAAAGGGTTTGTGATTAGCACCAATTTGACGACCGGTGCCACGCTTCAATTAACGACTGATCGTGCTAGGGTTGCGATGAAGTTCACGCGCAATTCGGCGGCAAGACCAGCCATCGGATTGACGGGCCATAATTAGGCCGCGTTCGTAAGATTGAAGTTGTTGGTAATGATTAGTAATGGTATTCTGGTTATGGGTCATGAAGACATCTCTTTCTTATCTTGTGGTGATTTAAGAATAGGTCTTCATGGCCTTTTGGGTCTAGTCTTTTATGTGTTGCACTTCAATTTTAAATCTGGGATTTTTATTCGGACTAATTATAGAATTTACCACCCCTTCATAAAATAAAAATTATCCCATACCAACATGATTGATTTCACATTAGTATGGGAGATTAATTAAGGGTTCTCTGTCAACTGTTGTTGGTAATATTTTTATGGGTGCTTAGCCGCGCAACGGCTAAGCACCTTTTTTCAATTTAAACATTAAATGTATCCGTAATCTGAAGTTATTGAAGTTGCCAAAACCATAGGCGGTGTGTTTTAAGACCTTGATTTTATTATTTGTCCCTTCCAAAGGCCCATTTGAGTATTGATATTTAAGGGCGTTCTCAATCGATGCTTGGCT
>NZ_JAWHTQ010000006.1:0-279043 GCF_032681335.1 Lactiplantibacillus sp. DA1
TTCTAAAAAGCTCATTTAAAGTTGTACTAAAATTTATTTGCTAGCGAATTGACTTCGCAAATGTTTTTGCTCTTGATTCAAAATCAAGAGACCCTACACATTTGATTCGTCGAAACTTTGTTCAGTTTTCAAAGATCTAATTCCATTGTGTTGACTTCCTCAACACAACTATTACATAATATCATTTCATCATTTTCTTGTCAACAACTTTATTTAATAAGCTGAATAACTATTCAAATGATTTTAAAACGTTATTATCATATATATAACTGCCGGCGTCTCAATCAATCGATTTGTTAACGCGACAAGAACCATCTTATCATCAGCGATTATTCATGTCAATAACTTTTTGTTGTTTTTGAATATTTATTCATAAGCAACATTTTGAAACGAAACAATGTAAGTGCCACTGACTAGCTGTTTAGCAGCTTTGCTCGCGGCGACAAGATATATATTATCAAGTATTAGTATGCAGGTCAACCCTTTATTTGAATTTATTTTGATAAATTCGTAAAAGGTGTCGTTTCGCTCACACTAACACTCATAAATAGCTCATGCAGCTCACTTGCTAAAACAAACCTTAACCCGTGCTGCTCAAACTTCACACGAGTTTGCTCATCGAGAGCTAAATGGTCAAACACAAAAACTGCGACTTTTTCATTATCCAGCTTTGCCATAAAGAATCATACAAACGTAATTGATCAACATCAATACCAATTGTATGCCGCAAAGCCCACAACACTGAAGCCAATGGTGAATTGCCAGCTTGAACTGGCAATCGATAAAAATAATACCTTGAATCAGATTGACCAACTAAGAAATGAGTTCCTTGTTGATCATTGTATATGATTGTGCCCGCAACTTGTTTTTGCACTAATACTCACCCGCCTTCAGTCGGTTTAGTGAATCTGCAGTCCAACCCGCTAGATGGGTCGCAATTGGCTCAAATCCCGCATGAACATGCCGATTTGTCCAAAAATGTTTGTGTCGAAAAGTCTTATAAATTTCTAAATCATTGACCGTTGGGTGCGGTTGATGTTCAATGCAGCGCAACGATAGACTGATTTTGCCAGTATATTCATCAATATCCAAAATAATAACATCAACGGCCTGACCAACCTTAAGATATTCAGTAATGCTCTTAACATACCCTTCATGACACTCTGAGATATGAATCAAGCCCTGATGCTCACCATCTAACGTTACAAATGCACCGTATGGCTGAATTCCAGTCACTCGTCCATGAACCCGCATGCCAATCCGATAATCACTCATGACAATTCCATCCTTTCTTTATCATTTGTTCTTATAACAATTGCAATCCATAGTATTATAACCTGAATACCATAGATTGCAAAATCGTTTACTAAATAAAAAAGACCTGCATCCGCAGATCCTTTCATTACTACTAATCTTCAATCGCAATTGTTTCGATCACGACATCTTTAACTGGCTTGTCTTGCATCCCTGTTTTAGTTGCCGCAATTTTATCAACGATGTCCATTCCATCACTAACAGCACCAAAAACAGTATGCCGAAAGTCCAGCCATGGTGTGCCACCATTACCATATGCCGTCACAACCTCTTCTGGATAACCAGCTTGTTTCATCTGATCACCCATCCCAGCATCTAATTGTGGCTTTTGAACGATAAAGAATTGACTGCCGTTCGTATTAGGACCAGCATTCGCCATCGACAGGGCCCCTCTTAAGTTGAAGACTTCTGGTGAGAACTCATCTTCAAAAGGTTGGCCCCATAGACTTTCACCGCCCATGCCAGTACCAGTCGGGTCGCCACCTTGAATCATAAAATCAGGAATTACTCGGTGAAAAATAATCCCATCATAGTAACCCTTCTTGGCTAAACCAACGAAATTTTCAACACTCTTAGGTGCTTGCTTTGGAAATAACTGAACCTTAATGTCGCCAAAGTTAGTTTTGATTGTTGCTTTTGGTCCATCGACCTGACTTAAATCTAATTGTGGAAATGCCACAAAATCACCCGTTTTCTATAAAAGATTATCTTGATGATACAAGAGAACGCAATTAAAAGCCAGCCATTTGTAAGGTTTTCTTGTGATTACCAACTAGGCATAGTATTTCCATTAATTTTCTGTTAACCTAGATAAGATTAATTTCATATTACTTGGAGGTAACCATGAGCTTTTTAATTGATTTCGTGTTGCACATTGATCAACACTTAGTCACCATCGTTAATAGTTTTGGAATTTGGACGTACCTTATTCTCTTTGCCATTATCTTTATTGAGACTGGTGCGGTCATCTTACCATTTTTACCCGGTGACTCACTCTTATTTGCAGCTTGCGCACTTGCAGCTAATCCATCCTATGGCTTACATATTTGGACATTTGTCATCATCTTCCTAGTAGCAGCCTTAGCGGGAGACTCGCTCAACTTCTATATTGGTCATTCTTTAGGGGAGCGCCTGACCGAAACATCATGGTTCGGTAAATTGATCAATCAGAAACAACTAGCAAAGTCCGAAAAGTTCTTCGAAAAACATGGTGGCATCACCGTTACAATTGCCCGCTTCATGCCAATCATTCGGACCTTTGTTCCGTTCGTCGCGGCCAGTTCACGAATGAAATATCAACAATTTATTCGTTACAACGTCATTGGCTGCGTCCTCTGGGTTATCCTCTGTTGTGGCGGTGGCTACTACTTCGGTAATATTCCGTTCGTCAAAAGTCACTTCTCAATGGTCGTGATTGGCATCATTCTAGTTTCTTTGATTCCAGCAGTCTTCTCGGCATTACGAGCCCGTTTCAGCCACCCTGCAGAAAAAGAAGACTAATTCGCTTAACTTAAAACCTCAAAAGGTCCACCAGCAGATTTAAAACTTGCTGGTGGACCTTTTTATTTACGTTACCTAAACGGCAAAAATTCTGCCAATTCACCAGTAACCATTAATCAGTTTCACTAGTCGTTTTCACGTAACGCCTGTTGTCCAATACTGAGCAGATAGACAAACGCCCATTCAATCAACACAAATGCTAAGACAAAACACTGCCCAAAGAATGTATCCGGTAATACTAAAATGATTCGGTCCAATAATGGATCAAATAACCAATCTGAATTACGGAACAAAATTTTATGAAACATAATAAAGAACTGATCAAAATTAATTGCCATCACGACAGCAACTAGTGGCGGAACCCATAGCGCTGTCTGCATCGGCAACACTAGGCGCCATAACTGACGATCACGTCGCAGTCGTTGCCAAAAGAAGTAAACGACCACACTTGTGACAATGAAAACCACATAATCAAGCATAAATAAGTTTTTGACATCCGCGAAGTGCACCAACGCACTAGTTGAATCCGTAAAATCCGTCATCACTAATTTAGGGACCCACGGAAAATTAAGATAAGCTAACAACTGATAGTAATTCGTCATTAATTGACCCAACGTCAAATTGACGACCGATCCCAGTTTTTGCCAGAACGCGTTTGCAAAATACAGCCACGTCGCATTGATCGTCACAATGATCGTGCCACTGACTAGCCACAAGTATAAACTGATCCACTGGGCTACATTCTTGACTCTATTTAGCCACACCATCGTCTAAATCCCATTCATCCAAGGTATTGACCTCATTGGTTGGCTTGACAGTCTGTTTAGTGACTAATTCAGGTGTAGAAACCCCGGTATATACTAACAAGGAATCAATTCCAAAATTAATTGCTGCCGAGATATCCGTCATATAATTATCGCCAACCATCACACAATCGTGCTTGTCGAGGCCAATTCGGTCGACCGCTTTCTGCATAATAATCGTTTCTGGCTTACCGACATAGGTTGCCCGTTGCTGCGTTGCCCGCTCAACCATCGCAATCACCGAACCGGCCCCAGGAACTAAGCCCCGTTCGTTAGGCAAGTTAGTATCCGCGTTAGTTCCAATAAACTTGGCACCCCGTTTGATTGCCAATGTTGCCAGTTCAAACTTATGATAGGTCGCATCATAGTCCAAACCAACAATCACAAATCGGGGCGTCTGTTCGTCAAATTTAAAGCCCTTCTCAAGCATGGCGCCCTTTAAACCAAGTTCACCAATGACATACATCGTCTTCTCGCCGTCACCTGCCAAATCATCGACATAATCAGCCGTTGCTAATGCCGCCGTGTACACGTTGGCTGGACTGACATGAATATCATGATTATCTGCCAAATTAGCCGCTACGTCTTCTGGCGATTTAGTTGTATTATTGGTGACCAATAGAAAATCCGTCTGACTTGCTTGCAACCGTTCAATAAATCGTTTAGCCGCTGGGATTCGTTCCCGACCACGATAAACCGTTCCGTCCAAATCAATTAAATAACCTTTGTACTTACTCAATCAAAATACCTCTCTCTGTTCACTACTTTTGTCGAATAGTAAAGTGGCGCTTACCACTGTTCTGCTTCGTCGTCCGGGCCTGGTTACCATTACCAGCTGTTACCTTTGCAGGCTGCTGACGCTTTTCAGTAAACGGTGCTGCTTTTTGCTTTGTCGTAAAATTATGCGCCTTACGTCGTTGTTTGCTACGACTGCTATTGCGATTGCTCCGTGCACGCGACTGCCGGTTACTAGTGGCTTTCTTGCCACGCCGATCATCCTTACGTGGCCGACTTGTCCGTTTCGGCTTAATGACCCGCTCATTTTTCACTATAAAATAGGCACAGCCAAAATTACAATATTCATATAGATAGTCCTGAACCGCACCAATCGTCTGTGACCGTTGCACATCCTTAACATCATCCCGAAAAAAACCTTTTAGCCGTAACTGTTCAAAGCCCCAATCACCAACGATATAATCATACTTGTTCAAGATTGAGCTGTAACGTTCAACGAATTTATCGAGGTCAAAGCCCTGGCGATAATCATAAACGATTTCAAACGGGTGCTTGCTAACTTCAAAGTGGTTCTTATCAGTCCGTAGTCCATGATATAAATTACGTCGCCGTTCCGCTTGTTGTTCAGCTAGTTCATCAATATGTTCGCGATTCACATTGACACCACCTTTCTATTAATTAACCGGCCATTGACTTGTTAAATAGTTGCCAACAACCGTTCTTAGCATTGCTTCAAATAAAATTTCAGTTTGACCACTAATGTTGAGGGTTGGAAAGAAGGGAATAAATAGGTCATGGTCTAATAACGCTATTTGGTAAGTTTTTTGGCGATCAACCGGTTGCCCATGCACAAGTAATTCGTGCTGATCAGCTTGCCATGCCAGTCCTTGATATTGGATATAACCAAAAACCTGACCACGAAAGCCCATTCCTTTGATGGGGAATTTGTTCAAAAACGGTCGCACTAGTTCCATCTCATAGACTAACCGCCAAAGTTCCATACCACTCAAAGTCACCCGAATAACGTGCATGGCGTGCGGTAACATGGTGTGTAAATCATTTTGATTCACCAGGCCTGCCGGTAGATCCCGCATAAACAAGCCACCATTGAGCATTCCAAGATTGGTCCCGGCGTAATCTGTAATGGCTGCCAGTCCCAAGGCCGTTAACTCGCTCGCATGATGCCAATGTGGGCGTAGTTGTGTGGGAACGCTCGCCACAACTTGCTGGGTCAGTAACGCTTCTCCCTGTTGCTTCCAACCTGCAACCAACGCCTCATCATCCGCTACAGCGGGCAAACTAGCCGTGGCGACAGTATGGGCCCTGACTGTTTTGACACGGTGCCGCTCGTCAATGGTTAATTCGATTCGTCCGATATATTCACCATATTTACCAGCAGCTGCGATTAGGACATCATTCTTCAGTTCACCATTCACTAATAAGTGGTGCGTATGGCTGCCAATGATTACATCAATCATTGGGAACCGTTTAGCCAACCAACGATCGACGTTAATCCCCAAATGAGACATGAAGACCAAAACATCATATTGGCCCGCGTATTGGCGCAACAATTCCGGCAACCGCGTCTTTACCGCTGCTGGTGTCCATCCGTTTAACGGATAAGTCAACGTGAACGGTGCTGTAAATGCCAGTAGTAAGATCCGCGTGCCCCGCACCGTCGTTATGATTTTGGCAGGCAATGCCCATCTTGGCAGCTGATGTGTCGTCATATCCGTCAAATTATCGAGAATCACATCAAAATTAGCCCGTTGATATAGTTGATTTAAAGCGGTGTGTGTTAACCCGAGACCCTCGTTATTACCAATCGTGACCGCATCATAACCAATTCCGTTTAACAACGCCACATTGGCTTGTCCTTGAGTAGCTTCCGATAGCGGATGGGCGCGATCGACCGCATCACCTAAATCAACCGTAATCACATGACTCCCGGCTCGTCGGCGTTGTGCACGCTCAGCCAACAAATATCGCTGAATACGTGGCCAATTTTCAAAATGCGAATGTAAATCATTGGTATGCAAAATCGTGACTTGCTCATCCACGGTCAATCGCCCCTCAATCGTTGTCTTTGTTAATCCTAAAGCATTCCCTAAACTCGGTCAAGCACTCCCTTACTGCCGCTTAGCGAAATCAACAGCTTTCCCCTTAACCATTTGCTCAATTTCGGTCAATGAAAACGGCGTCCCAAATGGCACTTGATGGTCCAAATAATCGACTTCTGGTGTATCAACACCTACATTAATATTTTCCTTAACGTTGACTGCATAATGGTGAATATGCCCGTGCAAATTAATAATTTGTTTGACAATCCCCATCATCATTGGATAGTGCGTCATGTAATACTGTCGGTGATCATACTTAATCAACACCCCAACGTCATGAAATTCAAACTTTGGTTGCCCATTTAACTGCGGATCATGCGCAGCTAAATACTTAAAGAAAGCCCGGGAATCATGGTTTCCCTTAATAAAAACAATTTTGCCATTTAATTGAGCTAATAGTGTGCAAACCCGCTCATAAGATAGCTTCGCCGGTCGCGTAAAATATAACGCCACATCACCGAGATGATAAACCGTATCCTGGTCTGTGACTCGTGCATTCCAATGTTCGACGATAGCTTGATTCATCGTCTCAACATCAGGAAATGATCGGGGCGCAAAATCATTATCACCGAGTAAATCAGCATGATAAAAATGTGTATCAGACGTAAAGTATTGCATCGTTCAAACCTCTTATTCGTATATTTAAACTGGTCAAAGGCCGCTTTTAAAGCTAGTCAATTATCATTGTACCGCGCCCCGTTCTAAAAGGCACTAGAACAGTTTTAAGCGACCCACAATTCATCACCTAGACGACTAAAGCAACTGGACTCTAACGCGATTGCGGTCAATAATTAGTAATCAAAAAATGTGTCTAACTGCAACCAATGACAGTTAGACACATTTCTAAAATAAATCGTTACATTCAACAATCATACCGTCAGTAACCATGCGAGCTTAATGACTAACCACGATTCCGTTGACGGATTCGATCACTCACAATTTTGACCACATAAAGGCCAGCCACCCAGGCTACTGACACGATCAATGCAATCAACGTTTCAAATTTCAAGCACAATACCACGGCAATGAAGCCTAAGAATACAAGTATGAAGTAATCAGATAGCGGAAAGAGTGGCATCCGGAATTTCACTTTAACCTGACGCCCCGCTTGACGTCGATACTTAATATGAGCCACCACAATGGCGCCCCAAATAAAAATAAAGCACGTGGTCGAGACACTCGCAATTAACGAAAAGACTTTACCAGGCATCAACAAATTTAAAATCACTGACAGCCCAATAACTAGCGTTGAAAACCACAGTGCATTTCGGGGCACCTGTCGTGTTGAGAGTGTCCCCATACGTTTGGCAAACTTACTCTGACCATCATAAGTCAGTGAAAACAACATCCGACCGGTGCTAAACAGCGCACTATTACAACTAGAAGCAGCCGCTGTTAGAACCACAAAGTTAATTATTGCTGCTGCTGAACGAATTCCTAAATTCGTAAATACTTGTACGAACGGACTGTGAGCTGCGGAAAAATACCGCCACGGATACATGCACATTAAGAAAAATAATGAACCCACATAAAATAAAATAATCCGGACAGGAATGTCATTAATAGCTTTGGGAATGACCGTTTTCGGATCAGCCGTTTCTGATGCCGTCATACCGACCATCTCAATCCCAATAAAGCTGAATAGGACCATTTGAAATGATAGCACTAGCCCTTTGATTCCATTAGGCATAAAGCCACCATAGTTAACTAAATTCGTTAAACTAGCGTGGCCAACAGGCGTCTTAACACTAAAAATCACCATTCCGACACCGACCACAATTAACGCGATGATGGCCGCAATCTTAATAATTGCAAACCAAAACTCAGTTTCCCCAAAGGCTGAAACGTTAATTGAATTTAAGCCCAGCAGTAAGATCAAGATAACTAATCCTGGAAGCCACTGTGGTAACTTAGGCCACCAAAACTGCATGT
Source organism: Lactiplantibacillus sp. DA1 (assembly GCF_032681335.1). Classification (NCBI taxonomy): domain Bacteria; kingdom Bacillati; phylum Bacillota; class Bacilli; order Lactobacillales; family Lactobacillaceae; genus Lactiplantibacillus; species Lactiplantibacillus sp. DA1. The sequence goes on from NZ_JAWHTQ010000006.1 coordinate 8,405, forward strand.
ATTCACCAGCAGCTGTAATTTCAGCCATTGCAATCGTGATCCAGCAGACCCAATACGTCCAACCAGCCACGAACCCCGTCTTATCACCCAAATATTGCTTAATAAAATCAATATAAGAATGCGTATGAAGATCAGATAACAGTAGTTCACCTAACGCTCGCATTAATAAAAAACAAACTAAGCCCGTCACTAAATACGCGATCAATATCGCCGGACCAGCCAAGTGGATGGATTGACCGGCACCTAAGAACAGCCCAGTACCAATCGTGCCGCCGATGGCAATTAATTGAACATGGCGACTTTTTAAGCCCCGCGAAAGTTGTTCCGTCTCGGGCTGTGAATTTTCTTTCATCATTATCTTTGCACTCCCCTTGAAGTTATTATAGCGGGCAAATTCCCGGCATTCAAAAGGGGGCGCTTCCGAAAATTAGCAAATCGGTCTATACCCATATCCAAGTATCTTCGTCGTTCAGCACAAACGTAAGCGTTTGCCGGCCCACTTTCATGCCATTCAACTTTGTTAGTTGAGCAATCAAGCCGTCACCGATACTACATGAATAAAGTGAAGGCAACGCATATTAGCATGAACAACTTTCACCTTAGCAAGCAAAAACGCACCCGGATTTTCAGCCGGGTGCGCTTTTGAAAGAACTGATCAATTACTTTAAACTAATATCTACTCGTGAATCACCCGTTCAACATCCCTAGCAATCATGAGTTCTTCATCAGTCGGAATTAATAGCGTTCGGATAGTCGCAGCCGAAGTGCTTAGATCCCGTTCGACACCGCTGACCTGATTCTTAGCCGGATCGATGGCAATCCCAAAATAACCTAATCGATCAGCAATGCGTTGCCGCATCTTCGCATCTCGCTCGCCAATGCCGGCCGTCATCACTAGTGCATCCGCACCTTGTAACTCAGCCAAATAAGCCCCAACGTACTTGACGATCCGATTAACAAAAATATCGATTGCTAACTGGGCCATTGGCTCAACGTCACAGCGCGCTTCAAGTTCTTGCATATCGGCAGAACCAGCCAAGCCCAGCAATCCTGATTGCGTATTCAAAATTGTGAGCATTTCGTCAGGATCATTAATATTGAGCTTCTTCATAAGGTAAACGATGAGTGATGGATCGACATCACCAGAGCGAGTCGCCATCGTAATACCGGCCAATGGTGTGAATCCCATAGACGTATCCATTGACTGTCCATGATCAATCGCCGTAATCGAACTCCCTGCACCCAGATGTAATGTAATCAACTTCAATGCAGTCAGTGGTCGGTCCAACAACTTGGCCGCCCGCATCGCGACATAACGATGACTGGTTCCATGAGCACCAAACTTACGAGCGCCATACTGTTGATAGTAATCATAGGGTAATGAATACAAGTAATTAACAGCTGGCATGGTCGCATGAAACGACGTATCAAACACGGCAACGGCTGGCACATGCGGTAACACCCGTTTAAAAGCTCGAATACCAACCACATTAGCTGGATTATGCAACGGGGCATATTCCGCAAGTGCCGTTATCTGCTCAACCACTGGTTCAGTAATCAAAACTGATTCATGAAATAATTCACCACCAGCAACGACCCGGTGCCCCACCCCAGTAATCTCATCATATGAGTCAATGATTCGCAATTTAATTAACTCATCCAAAATGATGTTAACAGCCGTTAAGTGATCCGCGACCACTTCCGTCTCCTGATATTGATGATCGACACCGTAACGAATATTGACTGGTGATGTCTTAAAACCAATCCGTTCAACCGCTCCTTGGGCGATTACTCGCTCCTGCGGCATTTCAAACAATTTAAATTTTAACGTCGAACTACCGGCGTTAATGGCGATGGTCTTCCCCAAACGACACACTCCTAGCGAATAATATTCTGGTCAACCCACGCATCAATTTGAGCAGCAAACGCCTGAAAAGCTCGTTGATCCTCAAATGATGGCAAGTCGCCTAGTAATACTTTACCCGCTTGTTGGGCCTGTTGTCCATGTTTCTGTAAAATAACGATTGATTTTCGTGACTTTTCATCAAGAAATAGATTCGTCGGTAGATTCAATAGGCCCTGCAGATAAGCTGCCGTACTCATCCATTTTAATAGTCCTTGCGATTCTTGTGATTGAAAAATCGTCGTTGGAACTAAGAAAACGCCCCACCCCCCCGGCAACAAATGCGCCATCGCTTGTTCCATCATTAGATGGTGAACGTAAGAATGCCCATTAGTCGCCTTAGTTTGAAAACCTTGGACACGTTCATCAAGTGGGTAATATCCCACCGGCAAATCACCAATTGCAATCGTTGTTTTCGGCATGACAAGCGGATCGATGGCGTCTTGATGAAAGAGGTCGACTGCTGAACGCTGTAAGTCCATACTCATCGCAGCAATCGCCAACTGGTTATCATCATTATCAACCCCATAACCCTGAATTGGATGCGGCCGATCGGTCTGCAATTGATTCATGACCGTGGTTAGTAAGTTACCAGTTCCGACCGTAATATCCAAGATTGACAAATCAGTCGTCGGTCCCACTAACTTAGCAATTAAGTAAGCCATTAACAGACCTATCGAATCCGGCGTCATTTGATGGTTAGGATCAACGCGATCATTATGAATCGCTTTTAGTAGTGCCAGTTGAAGTGCCCGGCGAATCGTTTCAGCATCCAATTGTTTTAAATCAATGGTTTGATAGCGCTTTTCTAGCGCCGCCGCCTGTTCCTGATTCGGTTTACCATCCTCAACATGCACAGACTGACTTAGTAAATTATCACCAGTCTCGATCAAGGCATCCACATAAGAAACGGATAGTTGTTGCATTAAAACTTGAACTGATTGATCTAAGACCTGAAAAAGCGCCTCAGTTTCTGCTTGTGCCAGAATACTCACCCTCCCGCAAAATCTGTAATCCTTAACCATATTACTGATTTTACGAGTCAAGTTCAAGTCACGAGGTTCACTCAGCCATCAAGGTACCAACTTATCTTGATAAGGATGTTCGTATGATTGTAAGATCAACCGATACAACGTCTGGCGGGATCGAAAATTAACATACCGTTGCGTTTCAAATGCCCCACCAATCAGTAATAGGCTAATCACCGATAAGAGGATGGTGCCGTGGCGCTTCTTCATCTACTGATGTCCTCCGATCGGGTAAGAGTAGTCGGGATTGAAAGTGAATACCTTTGTCAGTTGTCATCGTCATGGTTAAATCATCATCAATATGAAATTGTTGGACGCCTTTCATCAACACGATCTCACCCCCACCATAGTGATGTAATCCGATTCGATGCAAGATATGATAATACGTCAACAAGTAGTGTTTGCCCGTAACAGTATTCGTCAAATGGACCGCTTTTCCGGGTTCCAAACCACCTTCGTCGGAAATCTGATTGACCACAAAATGGTGCGCCGGGTTTTCAAGTTCGTGTAACATTAAATACCATTCAACTGTCGGTAAATCAACTTGTGAACGTCGCCCTAAATTACGTTGTCCTTGAAAAAGGGTCGTCATGACAACGGCCACAATACTCAGGGCCATCACAGCTTCAATTAAAGTAAAACCGTGCCGCCTAATCATTAGCTAACTCCGGTATTACCGGCAACAACAGCTGTTGTTGCCGTTCTTCGTACTGCCTCCTAGCCGTCTGAATAGCCTGCAAGGTTTGTCGTTCACGAGCTTGCATCATTAATTCCAAACTTTCAAAACTAATCAATCCACCCATCAACAAACCAAGGGCAACAATTGTCTCAATCATCATAAAACCCATTCGCGTCTTTAACATATGTGACTTTGTACGCCCCCCACCCCATCAATGCATTCAATTTAATCTGCCGTTTAGGTTGCAACTGTGATTTAAAAATCACCACGGCCAATTCTGGATGCCCATTTCTCTGAATTTGAATATCTCGGCCACGTTCCGTTTTCAGCGTTACAGGTAACGGCAAATGCCACTGTTGAGCCGGTACCGGCCGCCCCCGTTTACCGGCCCAAGTCACGACTTCCGTCCCCCGAAAGCTAACGACTTGTGGTTGCCCCGTCACACTAGCCGTTAACGTTTGTTGCTGCCACATCGTTTGTAATTCCCGCCAAAAGGCCTGTTCAGCATTCTGCTGCCGTTGGCGGGTTGGAAAGCGGTGCACAGCGATGACCGCTAGACTAGCCACAATGGCTAACACCGTTACTGTTTCAATTAGCGTGAAAGCAGACCGTTTAACCCCCAATTAACTTTGCTTGGGGACGGACTGGACTAATCCCCTGATTCGTGGCCTGTTTATGTTGCCCCGCATTGATATAGCCCTTATCCAACAGTTTGTCCAACATTTCAGGGCCACCCGTGACTGCTTCGCCCGTGTCATTGGCATACATTTCCGCTTGATTTTGAACGACCTCTGTAAGGGCCTCTTTTTGCCGAGCGGTTGCCCGGTTACGTTGATCATTTAAATTCGGAACCACAATCAACATTAAAAGACTGATGATGGCCAGTACAATCACCATTTCAATCAGTGTAAAGCCGCGCCGTGACGCTGTCGTTTTTTTCAATAATCGTTGCATTAATAATGTCATTTTAAAATCTCCCCCATTGATTGATACATCGGTAATAACAGACTCATATACGTACCCACCACGACCAAGGCAATAATACCGAACATGACGGGCTGAATCCAACTGATCAACCGATTCAATTGTCGAATCAATCGCTCATACTGCAAAGTTGCAAAGTACAGCAACTCTTGACTCAGCTGATCGGTTGGGCTCTCTTTACCTACCAACAAAGCCAGTTCATCCGGTAATAGTCGGTCATTTTGAATAATGGTCATTAATGAAGTGCCGCTCAGCAAAGCCCGTTCCACGACTTGACCTTGCTGATAAATCAGTGCCTTCGGTTGAAACTGCTGACTGACTTCACAGATGCCCCGAATTCCCAAGCCACCAGTTAGTAACATGCCAGCATTGAGGCTTAAATAATAGCCACAATAATTTTTAATCAGCGGCCCAACTAATGGTAGTCGTGCTAACCAATGGTACCGGCGACGAATCGGTAAGTGCTTAATCTTCAGTCCCAATCCTAATAAACTGATGCTTAAAATGACAATACTCACCCCACTGATCCATTGCCACGGTGGGACTGTGTCTCTCACACTATTGCCTGCATCTAAACTCGGTAAAATCGCTGATTTGACTAGCCCCAGGGTTCCCAATAACAGTACTAATAGTAGACATGGATACTGTAATAGCCGTCGGACTTGCCGGCCCTGTTCAGCCCGGGCTCGCATTAACTGTCCCGCCTGAGTCAAGGTATGCCGCAATTCACCATGTGTTTCTGCAATTAAGAATTGATAGTACAAATCAACTGCAATGTATGGTCGCAACGCCGTTGAAAGCTCGTCCCCGGCTGCTAAACGCACCAATACGGGCTGTAACGACTGAAAGGCTGGCCCTTCCACATCCACAGCAAATTGAAAAGCTTGTTGGAATGAAAAACCATTGCCTAATAAATCAGCTAACGTTTCAAATAACGTGGCCTGTATCGCAATCGGAAGTCGTTTACGCTTCCTTAAGTTGATTGGCCGTTGCATGATCAAGACGGCCCGCTGCCAATTGTTCATCAATTAATTGTGCCCACCTTTCAGTCATCATCTGGGTTGTTTGCGGAATTTTATGGGGCATCACAACCGTATCAAAAATCGTGGCAACACTACCATCTGTCACCGGCACCAAGCGTTGATAGGACATTGCTGTTAAAGCCTGTTCTAGAACAGCTGGGGCCACGCCTAGTTGTGCTAACCGTGGCATAATACCATAAACACCACGCGCATGGATGGTACTTAATACCAAATGTCCACTTAACGCTGCCTGTACTGCAATTTTAGCCGTTTCCGCATCACGAATCTCACCGATAATAAACACATCGGGATGGTGGCGTAACCCAACTTTCAATAAATCCGCATAGGCCATTTGTGCGGGTTGATTCACTTGTAATTGTAAAAATTGTGGTTCATAAATTTCGACTGGATCTTCAATCGTCATTACCAGCCGCTGCCCCCGGAGTTGTCGCACAAGATCATACATGGTTGACGTCTTACCAGCTCCCATGGGCCCTGCAAATAAAATTAAACCAGTTCGATGCATTAGCTGGCTCAATTGCTGGCGTTGATGTGGAATTAAATATTGCAACGCTTGGGATTCACCTTCATACAGTAGTCGTACGACTAAGGACTCACGATCTAAAAAGTCACCCACAGCTGAAATTCGCAAATTCAAAGTTTGCTTTTCCAGTATTAACGTCATCGCACCCAACTGTGGCCGACGATGATCACTGATTGCCATATTACTCCGGTATTTAATGTGATTCATCAATTGTTGGGCACCCTCCGTCGTCATCTGTGCTAGGGCCCGCAAACTTCCCGTAGTTTGTATCAATATCTGATAACCTTCCGCCGCAGGTAACCAATATATATCACTGGCACGCTGACTCACGGCCGCCTGAATAATGTCGTTCAACTTTGCTTCAATCGCCATTAGTTACTGTCACGCTCCTTTCAATAACTAATTTCGCAACATTAACTAATTTCCACGAAAATATATTTTTTTATTTAGCCACCCTAAAAACCACCTTGAAAAAAGTTGAAGTGCCCCATCATTGTTGGATAGATAAATCCAACAATGATGGGGCACTTCACGCCATGTCATTTCCAAGATGGTTTATTTCAAAATCAACCCGTTATAAATTTCCAGCTTGATAATCACTTCACGGCTCGGCCTAAACCAAGTTATCATCCTGCGTGTGTTTATCCTATCAGCAACCGCTCATTTTAATATCAACTGGCAGTCACATCTTAACGCTATTTAGACCCGATCAGCTCGTTCAATCTCATTCTTAGTTGGAATCGATGGTTGCGCACCTAATTTTTGAACAGCTAAGGAAGAAGCTCGGTTCGCAAACCGAACCGCAGCAGCCAAATTACTAAAATCTGGCTTCAGAACTGAACTTAGCGCACCAATAAAGGTATCACCAGCCGCAGTCGTATCAACAGCTTCAACCTTATAAGCGGGTACAAAACCATGTTCGGTGCCACGCATCCAAAATGCCCCCTTGCTCCCAACAGTAATAATAATGTTAGCAACACCGAGCGCTTGCAACTTCTGTGCCCCCTGAATCATCGATTGTTCATCAGTAATGTGCACGCCAGTCAACGTCTCAGTCTCAGTTTCGTTGGGGACAATTAAGTCCGTCGTTGCTAGTAGTTCTGTTGGTACCGTTGTTGTAGCAGGGGCCGGATTTAAAATCGTTTTTTTGTTAGCGGCACGCGCCAATTCAAAGCCCCGAATCGTCGCCGTAATCGGTGTTTCAAACTGCGCAATCAGAAAAGTACTAGCATCAATTGCCGGTCGCGCTCGTTCCACATCTTCAGCCGTAACTTGCTGATTTGTCCCACCGTCAATTAGAATGCGGTTTTCACTGCTACTATCTAACAAAATGAACGCTGAGCCAGTGCTGGCTATATTACTATGTTGAACATATTGATCATCAACACCACTATTCGTCAGCTGTTGCACCATAAACGCACCTTCCTGATCAGTGCCAACCTTACCGATAAAAGTGGTCTGAGCCCCAGCCCGGGCTGCCGCAATGGCTTGGTTAGCCCCTTTACCACCACCAGCAACGCTCTTTCCAGTTAATGGCAAAGTCTCGCCGGGCTTGGGAAAGCGCTTGAAGCGTAAAATCGAGTCAACATTCAAACTACCTAGTACGGTTACTTTATTCATGATTATTCGTCCTTTCAGTATTCAACTGTTCTAATTTTAGCAAACTGGCTGAAGACGCGCACTTGTTTTACTAATATTTTAAACACTAAAAAACGTGGTTCCTTGATTTATCATCAAAGAACCACGTCATTTCATCATTAATCTGGATAGTTAGCAGCTTCGTATACTTCTGATACGTCGTCGTTATCTTCCAATTCATCAATCATGTGTTGTAACTTTTCAACCTTATCAGCCGGTACATCCGTTAAGTTTTCAGGAATCATGGTCAATTCAGCCGTTTCCAACTTATAACCATTAGCTTCAAGTGCATCCCGAACGGCCGCTAATTGTTTAGGATCAGTGTAAATTTCAAACGCTTCGTCGCTTGATTGTAAATCGTCGCCACCAGCATCTAAAACGTCCATCAACATCGTATCTTCGTCGGTATCTAAGTCTTCGCGACTGATCACGATGTAACCCTTACGATCAAACATGTAACTAACGGCACCAGTCGCCGCCAATGCGCCACCATGATGCGTGAACGCTGAACGAACAGCTGCAGCAGTCCGGTTTTTATTATCAGTTAATGCGTGAACCAGAACGGCGATACCACCAGGGCCGTAGCCTTCGTAAGTAACTTCTTCGTAGTTCTCCGCACCGGAGCCACTACCTTTATCAACCGCCCGTTTAATATTATCTTTAGGCATGTTGGCAGCTTTGGCCTTATCCATAACTAACCGCAATTGCGCGTTAGAATCTGGATCAGGACCCCCGGCTTTTACAGCCATATAAAGTTCACGGGAAATCTTTTGGAAGACTTTCCCACGTTTAGCATCTTGGGCGTTCTTACGTCCTTGAATGTTATGCCATTTTGAATGTCCTGACATGTGTGACTCCTTCTTTCATATTTATTTTCAATTTAGTAGATAAACATACGTAAAGTATAATAGCAAAAAAAGCGAGCGATTTCAAGCACTAGACCCAATGATAGCCAAGTTCTACTCTTTGACTTCAGATTACTGAACAAATTAGCAGGTAACCATGAACTAGTTTCCTGCAACTGTTGACGAACCAATCTCCCTACTCCCTATGGCCGTAAGTAAGCGTAACCCTCAGCTTGTAAATCCACAATTCGCACCACGCCAGCAGGTACGATAGTTACAGTAGCTGGGAGTTGCGCTTTACTTATCTGGTGACTAATCATGGCATTATGACAAGCATCAATTTCAACCTGCGGTAACGTCAGTCGTAACCCATCCCAGACAGACGTTGTTAACGTTGTAATCGCTGGCCCATTAACCACAACCACTACCGTACTTGTCGGTCGTACCGCCACAAAGTTTTGAACATTACTAATCGCCATTGCAACCTTAGCAGGTTCATCGACATGTACTACTAAGTTAGTCATTTAACCGACCTCCTTCTAGCGACCGCACCTCAAGCGCACGTAGATAATGATAACTGCTCAACATATTAGCACAAGTCGCATCCGTTTCGTCCGGCACCTCGTAGATCATCGTAGCGTGTGGATTAAGAACTGGCAGTACTCGTGGCCAATCAATCAACCCCTGGCCTAAGGGTAAACTATCATGACGCTGGCCCATTGAATCCACCAGATGATAATGCTGAATGAGCGGTTTCAAGCGCTTCAAAGTCAGTATGGTCAATGCCATATCACCATGTAATGCAATAAAAACATGACTCAAATCACAAACTAGTGGATAATGATGTTGAATGATTCGCTCGTCTAGTTGCGGGTCACCATACATAAAACTAGCAGTTATCCCATTTTCAATCATCACGTGACCGTTCGCCTGCCGAACCAACTCATCTAAACGTTCAAAAACAACGGCACGAGCCGCATCCAATGACTCATATTCCTTAATTAAAGGAACACTATCACTACCATAACCACCATGCACCAAAATTTTAACATCTAATTCAGTTGCTAGTTCGAGTAACTGAGCCGTACTCGTTTGTAGAAACTGATACGCCCCCGCTTCACGGTGTGGGTCGAGTAACTGATCAAGATGGACGCCTTGATAACTCATCGGGTGATGAATCACAATTTGTTCGGTGACATTAGTCTTTACAAATTGGACCGCCGCTTTGAGTGCTTGAAACGCTGCCGGTTCAAAATCTGCTGCACTGGTAAAAAACTCAAACACCTGCGGCCGATATTGTAATCGATTCATTAATTGGGCGGGGTCCTGGGCCGCTTTTAAGCCTAACTGAATTTTTCCGGGACGCTGCCGCATTACTAATTGTGTCATCCGTCTAACTCATCCTTTCAGTCATTCCAAGCAAAAAAGGTTTGGAATATTTATTCCAAACCTAGTATAACGCTATCGTTCTTAGTTATGCCAACATCACTCGTTGACACGCAGACCAATTAGTCCGCCGATTTAGTTGAACCACGCCGCACAATGCCATATGGTAAGGTCACAGTTTTCTCATCAAGTTCCTTATCATTCATCAATTTCGTTAACATCCGCATGGCAACAGCACCGATATCATACAACGGTTGAGTAATCGACGTGATTGCTGGCCGCGTAATTTGGGTAATAATCGTATCATTACTTGTAATCACTTCTAAGTCATCGGGAACATTGATTCCAGATTCCATGCTAGCATTAATAATACCAGCAGCCATCTCATCGTCACCAACAAAAACCGCTGTCGCACCACTATCAGCAATAACTGGTTGCAACTTCCGACCAGCATCATATGAATAGCCAGCTTCATACACCAGGGCATCATCAAATGGAATCTTAGCTTTAGTTAAGGCCCGTTTGTAACCTGTTAGTCGGTACTCAGCATTGATCGACTGTGATAATGAACCTAAGGCCAACGCAATCTTCTTATGGCCACAATCAATTAGACTAGTGACGGTCTCTTCGACGGCCGCCACATAATCAATATTAACACTTGGGGTTTCATTATGCGGATCAACCGTTCCGGCTAATACGACTGGCGCTTTGGCACGTTTGAATTCGGCCCGCAACTTGTCATCGATATGGTTACCCATGAAAATAACTCCATCAACTTGCTTAGCCATCAAGGTATTCAACACATTGACTTCTTGTTCACCAGCATCATCAGAATTGGTCAAGATAATATTATACTTGTACATCATCGCAATATCATCAATCCCACGTGCCAACGAAGCAAAGTAAATATTTGTCACATCAGGAATAATAACACCCACCGTGGTTGAGCGCTTACTTGCTAACCCTCGTGCGACCGCATTTGGCCGGTAGTCTAACCGTTCAATAACGGCCAACACCTTTTTCCGCGTTGCAGGTTTGACATTCGGATTGCCATTGACGACCCGTGAAACTGTGGCCATTGAAACCGCCGCTTCACGTGCCACATCATAAATTGTTACTGTTTGTTTTTCCATATAAAAATAGCCCTTTCTTGCTTGGTATCATATGTTTTCATTCGTTTTCATGCAACATCAACCAATATAGCAAAATTACGCTTCCAATGCAACTTAAGATTGTTATTGAAATCGCTTTCATGAAAATAATACCGTACTTGTTTTCAAAATGCAAGATTTACCACACGAAGATTGTTATTTTAGGCTCATTATTCTCAGCTTTTTATCATCAACAGCGCTATACTAGTATTATTATCAATAATTTATCTTATCTAAGGAGTGTTTGAATTGGCAGATTATACGAAACTGCAACAAGTTCGTCAATGGACCCAGGATAACCACGTTGACGTCACCTACATTAGTAATTTTCACACAATTTCATATTTAACTGGATTTGAGAGCAATCCCTACGAGCGGACATTGGCTTTGTTTGTTTTCGCAGATGCGGAACCATTCCTCTTCGCCCCCGCCCTTGAAGTTGAAGCCATCAAGGATATGGGCTGGCCCTATAAAGTTTTTGGCTACTTAGACCATGAAGAACCATACGCCTTAATTGCCGATCACATTAACGCACAGTTAACTGATCCTAAAGTTTGGGCACTTGAAACGGGCAACTTGACGTTAGATCGCTTTAATGCACTCAAACGCCAATTTCCAGCCGCTCGCTTTGATAAGGACTTATCTCCTTACATCCAACAATTACGCCTCGTCAAAACGGCTGATGAACTTGACAAGTTAAACATTGCCGGTAAGTGGGCCGACTTTGCCTTTGAACAAGGCTTTGCTGCCGTCACGGCTGGCCGGACTGAACAACAGATCGCCGCTGAATTACAATACGCCCTCATGAAAAAGGGCATCATGGAAATGAGTTTTGATACCTTAGTCCAAGCTGGTGAACACGCCGCTAATCCCCATGGTGCGACTAATGAAACTCAAGTTAAACCGAATGAATTAGTCTTATTCGATCTTGGTGTCATGTACAAAGGCTATGCTTCTGATGCCTCCCGAACGATTGCTTACGGTCAACCAACCGCTAAGCAAAAAGAAATCTTTGATGTCTGTCTGGAAGCTAACTTAACTGCTCAGGCGGCTATCAAACCGGGCATGGCGGCCGAAGATGTCGACAAGATTGCTCGCGATATCATTACTAAGGCTGGCTATGGTGAATACTTCATTCACCGGTTAGGTCATGGTATTGGGCAAACTGACCATGAGTTTCCTTCAATTATGGCTGGCAATCATATGCCCCTAGTTGAAGGCATGTGCTTCTCCGTTGAGCCCGGCATTTACATTCCAGGTGTTGCTGGTGTTCGAATCGAGGACTGTGGAGTTGTCACTAAAGAAGGCTTTAAGCCATTCACCCACACGCCAAAGGAACTAAAAGTTTTAGATTTGTCATAAATTTGATAAAAACCGGTCGCTACGGAACTTTCCGTAACGGCCGGTTTTTAACTTGTGTTTAATTTACAACTAACTAGGTAGGTTATGTTACCACTATTATATCAACTATTCAGGTAACGGATGCTGTTCTTCGTAGTCTGCAACCTCTTGTAATAGTGCGTCAGTCTGTTTCAATGGCAACACATCGCAATTCACAGCGGCCTCACTACCAGCTTGACTAGCATGCCGGTAAACGTCTATTTTGTGATTAACTTTTTGCAGATTTAATAACGATTGATGAATTTGAGCTTCAACTGCTTGCCGCTGCGCTTCAAACATCGCTAATCGCTGGTTGATCGTCTCGTCGCCAGCAGCACACCAACTGATGAATTGACGAATATCTTCCAAGGGCATCCCAGTCTGTTTAAGACACCGAATCAATGCCAACGAATCTAAATCATCATCGTTAAAGACTCGCCGCCCCTGCTTATCACGTTTAACAAACGGGGTTAAGCCAGCTTTATCATAGTAACGTAATGTATAGCTTGAAATACCGGTCTTCTTAGCGACCGCGCCGATTGAATACAACTTAATTCCTCCTCAAAACAGATGGGACACCGAGCCGTTGCTCCGTGTCCCATTTAAGATTACGATACCTATTTGGTTGGTGTCGTATCATCAGTTGGTTGCGCATCATCAGCCGTTGCATCAACTGACGCTGGTGCATCCGTTGCTTTTTCGGCAGTTTCAGTCGCATCCGTTGCGGCTGACGTTGTCGCTTGGGCAGCATCTTGATAAGCCGCGCCCCCGTCGATGACAATGTCAGGATCATTGGCTTCGTCGTCTTCGACTTTAGTTAACTCCGATCGTAGGCTGTCCGTGGCCTGATCAAGGCTTGATCCAAAGCTTGCGCCAGTCTCTTGCTTGGCCGCTTGATATTGATCCGCAAAATCGGCAACTTTACGCTTAGCGTCTTCATATTGCTGACCCGCTTCAGTTTTGAAATCTTCAGATGCATCTGCTGCATAAAAGGCGTAATCAATCGCTCGATCTTTAAAATCTGCAATGCCCTGTTGTGCCTTCGCCTTTAACATCGCCTTTTTGTCATCATCCATTTTCATAACGGCAGTTGCAATTGCAGCTCCGCCCAAAACAACACCTAATAAGAATCCCTTTTTCGACATAATTAAGACTCCTCACTATTATTTTTTGACCGTCGATTGCGGTAAACATCAAAGGCGGCCTTACCAACTTTACTTGCGCTTGAGAACTTACTCCGCTTTTCATTAGTCTTGCCAATTTTGGCAGTCAATTCACGGGTGGCGGAGTTAAGATCAGAAACGCTTTGTCCCAAATCGCCCATGGCTTGAAATGCTGGATCAATGGTGGCCACTTTACCATTAACATCTTTCAATAGCTCGTTGGCATTGGCCATAATCTTTTCAGTCTCATGTGATAAGGCATCGACATCATCCGTAATGTTATTTAAACTTCGGTTGACTTCCCCCATCGTTTTAGTAATCCGCATTAAGAAAATCCCAATAAAACAAACTAGTAATAAGAATGCAATGGCGGCAATAATGCCCGCAATGTGTGTAATCATCCTAAAATTCCTCCTTCGACAGCCACTATATTAGAACTAGCATAGCATTGTCTTTAGTATACCGCAATTAAAAAAGTGCTTACAACCTTCGTCTACTCCCGATAGAATCGGAGCCGCTTATTCACGACTTGGTTGACCGCGTCAAATCTGATAAACTAGTGAACAGACAACAATAACGAGGGTGAAGATATGTTTAATCCAATTAACTTAGCAGTGGTCGAAACACCAACTAAACAAGTTTCGGTGTGGATGAAGCTAGCTAAGAAGATTGACTGGCAACAAATTATTATTAATATTGGTGGCAAAATACTTGAAATCGTCCTGTTTATTTTACTATTTTGGGTGATTGACCGGCTAGGAAAACGCCTGATTCATCATTTGTTTTTAACAAATGCGAATACTAGTGACACGGCGAACAACCGTATTTCAACGATTTTTACCTTATCATTGAATATCTATCACTACGTCATCATGTTTTTCGGCATCTATGCCGTTCTTTCAGTTCTAGGGGTTCCCGTAGGCACATTGATTGCTAGTGCCGGGATTTTCAGTGTGGCATTAGGTCTAGGTGCCCAAGGCTTTGTCAGCGATATCGTTACTGGATTCTTTATCTTACTTGAAGACCAGATTGATGTAGGTGATTACGTCAAAATCGAAACAATTGAAGGCACTGTCTCAGCAATTGGGCTCCGGACTACTCAGGTCACTAGCCCTGATGGGACCTTGAACTTCATTCCTAATCGCAAGATTTTGATTATTAGTAACCAATCCCGCAACGACATGCGCGTCTTGATTGACCTCTATATTCTGACCACGACACCCGTTCAAGATTTAACGAACGTGGTCCGAGAAACGAATTCTGACCTTGTGCCTCAGTATCCTGATATCATCGGCGAACCCGACATCCAAGGGGTGACTACACAGGCCGATGGGACATTGGTCTTCCGGGTCCAGTTTTACGTTAAAAACGGAATGCAATTTGCAATTCAGCGCGATTTTTTAGCAGCCTATTTGGATGCAGCCCGAGCCGCAGGAATTCAACTGCCCTCACCACGACTGAATATCGCACCAACGCATAAATAAACAACATCAAAACTAGCCCGCACCTCGGTCGCTCAAAGATGAGTGCTGACGTGCGGGCTTCATTTACGAAATAACTAGCTAAAAACAACGCACCAGACTAAACTTGTTAGTCTGGTGCGTTGTTTAGAATTATTTGTGCAAAGCGTTTCGGTGAGTCAAGAAACCAGTCATTGCATTGACGCCACTCATAATGGCAGCCGTGTGTGGCACCATGTTTTCCGAGTGTAATGAATACGGGCTGTCGACCCCCAACCAGAACATTGTCCCTGGAATCTGATGAATCAAATAACCGAAATCTTCACCGGTCATTGCTGGTTTTGTTTCAATGAAATTGACATCGTCATCATCCTGCATGTACTGGATAAAATCAGCAGTAATCACGTCATTATTTTCCACTGGATAATAACCACCCTGATTGAGCTTTAAATCAATATTGCAGTCATAAGAGAGTGCTACGCCTTCAGTAATCGTCCGAACACGCCGTTGAATATGCAGGTTCATCTCCTGCGTTAATGCCCGAATCGTCCCATCGATCTGCGCCTCACCGGCAATCACATTGCCAATCGTCCCCGCCGTAAAGTGACCTAATGTCACCACACCACTTTGAATCGGGTCCACGTTGCGCGCTACGATCGTCTGCAGCTGGGAGACTAACGCTGCCCCAGCGACGACCATATCATTGGCTTGATGTGGATATGCAGCATGGCCACTCTTTCCACTCAAGTGCGCATGGATCTCACAAGTGCCGGCAAACAACGTGCCCATCCGACAACCGATTGCCCCCGTTGGTAGGTTCGGATTGTCATGAAATGCAAAGATTTCATCCGGCATCCAATCACCAGTTAAAGCTCCGCTCTCATATAAGCGCTGACCACCCGACGCATTTTCTTCGGCCGGCTGGAACATGAAGACCATGTCAGTGGCCGGTCGATTTTCCGCAAAATAACTGAGAATTCCCAGCGCTACTGACATATGAATATCATGTCCGCACGCATGCATCACCCCTGGATGGGTCGATGCAAATGGTAAACCCGTATTTTCAGTAACTGGTAACGCATCGATGTCAGTTCGATAACCGATTCGATAATCATGCTTTAAACCACTGACTTTCACTAAAATCGCCGTATCCAAAGTTGGAATGGTTTTGATTGTCAGCCAATCTTGAGGCATCTTGCCAATAATCGACAATAAATAAGCCTGTGTTTCATGTTCTTGTAAGCCGATTTCCGGAATTTGGTGTAAGTGTTGATAAATTGGAATTAGATCGGTTTCCCGTAAGACCATTGTTTATCCCTCCACCATTAAAGATTCCGTAATTCTGCCATTAATTCAGTCTTGCTCTTCGTCTTATCATCAATATCTTTCAACTTACGAGCAGGAACCCCACCGACTACGGTGTTAGGAGCGACGTCTTCAATGACGATCGCACCCGCAGCCACAACGGCACCCTTACCAACATGCACGCCTTCAAGTACGGCCGCATTGGCACCGATCAGCACGTCGTCATCGATTTGAACTGGTTTAGCCGAAGGTGGCTCTACCACGCCAGCTAACACAGTACCAGCGCCAATATGACAGTTCTTACCAACAATTGCGCGACCACCAAGAATGGCACCCATGTCAATCATCGAGCCTTCACCGATTTCGGCACCAATGTTGATCACGGCCCCCATCATAATGACCGCATTGTCGCCAATTAATACTTGGTCACGAATAATCGCACCGGGTTCGATCCGCGCATTGTATTGCTTTAAATCTGCCATTGGTACGGCTGAATTGCGCGCGTCATTTTCTAATTCGTAATCTTCGATATTTGCAGCGTTAGCCTTTAAGAACGGTTCAACATCCGCCCAGTCACCAAATAAGACGCCAGCATTACCACTAAAGAACGTTTTGATACTTGCTGGAACGTTTAATTGGTCTAAGGCACCCTTCACATACACTTTTACGGGTGTTTTCTTCTTCGCACTGCCAATATAGTTAATAATTGATTGTGCATCTAATTTTGCCATCGGAGACCCTCCAAAAATTTATTTAGCTTTTTCGCTAGTGGAAAAATCCTTCTCAATCATATCATACTGTTTGCCGATTTCATGGGTCAGAAAATTAAAACTCTTCATGAATTCACGTCGGGTGACAATTCCTTGAAAAATTTGCTGCTCATCAACGACTGGGACAAACGGATTATCGATCATTAGGTGTAATGTCTCTTCAACATCATCGACATTTTGAACCGTCTTCACCCGCGTCTCCATCACATCACAAACACGTTTTTGTAATAAAATCTCAGTATTCAATTGGTCAAAGCCCAACATTTGTTCCGTAATCAGCGGTAACGACACTAGCCCTTCAAAGTGGCCACCATGATCGAGTACCGGAATTTTTGAATATTTGACCTTTGTTAAAACTAAAAATGCGTGATACAAGTTATTATTAGTTTGAACGTTCGCGACCACGTCAGCCGGGATCAAATAATGGTCCGCGTTGCGTGACAATAAGTCCGCAACTGGTTGAATTAACATACAAGCGCCTCCTTAACTAAGCTCATTCTCTTATTTTAACCGTAAAGTCACTAAGTTAAGCTCTAAAATCAGCTTTTTTACCGCTTTTTAATCAGCAAAATGAAATTTTAGTTCTGGCACTGCCTGCATCTGCCGATCATAATATTGAACATCGATTCCTGCTGAGGTGGTGGTGACAAGTGCATAGGTACCGCCAATCCGTGCAAACTCTCCACGTGGATAGGTGATACTACCGGGATTAAGCACTAACACACCGCCATGCCGTTCGACCCCCAGTTGATGGGTATGCCCAAAGAACGCTAATACGGCATGCTGCGCCGTGGCATTTGCCAATAGATGTGCCAAACCCATATTTACACCAACTAAGTGCCCATGGGTCATATAGACTGAAACGCCATCAATCGTTGGATTAACCTCATCAGCTAACGCCGTATCAAAATCCATATTTCCTTGAACCACAAACATTTCTTCAAACAACGGGTCATCATGTGGTAATTCAGAATCACCACAGTGAAAGAAAGCATCAACCTGACCACGGTATTCATCAAGTAATCGTACCAACACATCTCGATCACCATGACTGTCACTTACAACTAAACATTTCATGCCTTTGCCCACCATTCATCGAATTTAGTCATCAGCTGGCGTAAGGCCGCCCCCCGGTGACTGATTTGATTCTTTTGTGCTGGCGTTAATTCCGCCAATGATTTTTGAAACTTACTCGACCAGAACAACGGATCGTAACCAAAACCATTGTCACCACGCGGTGCAATTAAAATCCGTCCAGCCAATTCACCGTTAACCACCAGTTTTTCACCACTCGGCTTAAGGGCGACCAGCGTTGTATGAAAAGTCGCAGTGCGCTTAGCCTCAGGAACACCGCCCAGATTTGCTAGTAATTTAGCATTGTTGGCAGCATCGTCATGATCACCAGCATATCGCGCTGAGAATACCCCAGGATCACCATGCAACGCTGTGACCATCAAACCGGAATCATCAGCAATTGCCGGTAGCCCAGTTGCTTCAACCACGACCGTTGCTTTTTTAGTGGCGTTTTCTTCAAATGTAATCCCATTTTCTTTAATATCTGGAATATCTGGGAAGTCCGCCAACGTTTTGATGGTGATATCATATGGCGCCAGCATCGCACTAAATTCGCGGGCCTTATTCGCATTATTTGTGGCAATAATTAATGTTTGTGGTTTAGTCATTCGTTTCACTCCCTAAATCAATATGTTGCGCGTGGAAATTCGGTTGGCCTAACCAGTCGCGAGCAATGGCTTCAAATTGTTCGGCCGCCCCAGTTGTATAATATTCATCTGGATAACGCTTGGTAGAGCTGTCGTTAGCAATATCTAAATAATCAAGTACGGCCGAAACATCGTTCACCGTTTCCGCACCAGAATCAATCAGCGTTACTCCTGGACCCATGACATTTTGAATGAGTGGCCGTAATAATGGGTAATGCGTACAGCCCAAAACAAGCGTGTCCACATCTTGTTTTTTTAACTGTTTCAAAGATGCCGCAACGACACGTTTGGCAACTGTCGAGTGGTATTCGTTGGACTCAACCAACGGCACAAACTTCGGACATGCCTGCGAAATCACCGTGGCAGTCGGATCCTTCGTTAAAATCGCATCCCGATAAGCGTTACTACGAATCGTTCCCTCAGTTGCAATCACGCCGATCCGATTGTGTTGTGAAGCCTTTAATGCCGCCCGTGAACCAGGGGCAATTACTCCAATCACCGGAATTGACAACCGTTGTCGTAAAGCTGGCAACGCCGCGGCTGTCGCCGTGTTACAAGCAATCACTAGCATTTTGATTTGTTTTGCCATCAGAAAATCAGCCATTTGCCAAGCAAAGGTCCGGACTTGTTCTGCTGGTCGCGGACCGTACGGCAAACGTGCCTGATCACCAATAAAATAAACCGTTTCACGAGGGAGCTGCTTCAACGCCTGTTTGACCACGGTCAGCCCACCGACCCCCGAATCCATGAATCCAATTGCATGTTCATTTGCCATTTTAAAAATCTCCGTTCACTGAATTCTGAAACTTTATTATGGTCTTTTTTGAAATTGATTTCAAGCCAGACCAATTGCGACGAAATTGTAAAGTTTCCGTTGATAAAATGAAAAAAGCCGACACATTGGTGGAAACGGGGTATAATATTGATTATACAGTGGTCAGGGTACCACGATTTTTTGCATGGAAAGGAATTATCATGACGAACGACTTTTATTCTCAATTTGCGGGTAACTCAATCAAAGCTTCCGTCCTTAGTGTGGAAATCTTGCGAGATGCCTTACTACCAAAATTATTGGGTGATGACAGTAGTGGCATCCTTTACTGGGCTGGTAAAGACTTGGCACGCCAGTTTCCTGTCGCTAGTGATGATGATCTTGTTACCTTTTTTGAGCAGACCGGCTGGGGGCATCTCATCATTGTTAACACGGCCGATGATTTGATCACCTATGAACTGACAGGTGAACCGGTTGCTCGCCGTAGCGCCACAATTGAATCACCAGATTTTATGCTAGAGACTGGCTTTTTAGCTGAACAATCAGCCCTTCGTACTAACTGTGTCAGTGAAGCTAAAATTACGTTTCAAAATCGAATGCGCTTAAGAATTTCAGTTACCATTGATCATAACCAACCCATCATCAATCACGATCCCGCAACACCAATCGAAATCGTGCGACCACAGGTTGAAATTGATGATGCCCAACCTGAAGAAGCGCAATAAAAAGGACGGCCACGTGGTCGCCCTTTTTTTGCGCTGGGGACATCTGCTTACCAACCAAACATTCAGACGAACATCACCACTGACAGTCACATTTCTTAATGGTTGAACTACAAAAGGCCGCTATTCTTCAATCAAGAATAACGGCCCCCAGATCGCCACTAAAATAACAGCGACCTTATTTTATAAATATTGAGCTAAAGTTTGTTTAATTTGATCCTTAGAATGGTAGCCAACTAAGGTATCAACGACTTCGCCATCCTTCTTAACTAACAAGGTTGGAATACTCATGATACCAAAGTTGCTGGCCGTTTCAGGATTTGCGTCAACATCCATCTTATTGAATGTCACCTGGTCACCCATTTCATCAGCTAATTGTTCCACCACTGGTGATTGCATCCGACAAGGACCACACCATGTTGCCCAGAAGTCAGTTAACGTTACGCCTGAAGCCGTATCCGTTGTAAAAGTTTTATCAGTAGTTGCTGCGACCATTGTAATCGGCCTCCTTTAGACTTTATCTGTTACTAATAGTAAGTATACCAGTAACCATGTAGAACACAAACAATTTGTCCACGATCAAAAATATCTGGGTTATGAACATTACCAATCATCACTGATCCACTCAGCCTATGTGGGTCACGGGCTACTTAAATTGCACTTCGGTCGCACCGTTACCCCCATGATTAGGGGCGGCAAAGTGGAACGACTTAACTTGCCGGTTGGATTTCAGATAATTAGTAATACCGTCACGTAACGCGCCCGTCCCCTTTCCATGAACAATCGTCACGGATGGATATCCAGCTAATAACGCCGCATCAATATACCGATCGACTTGGGTCATCGCATCTTCATAACGAACCCCCCGTAAATCTAAGTTCGGGGAGACATGACTAGCGTTGGCACTTTGAACAGTCGCCCGCGCTCGCTTCGGTTCTTCCGGTTTGACTCGCTCCAAATCACCGTCACTAATTTTCATCTTCAAAATACCAAGTTGGACTTCCCACTCATGTTTACTCATCTGACGCATCAATACACCGCGTTGGCCATACGACTTCACCAACACATCATCGCCTTCATGGAAATCATGCTGCGCTTTAGCCCGGCGCAAGACCCGATTATTTTTAAGCTTAGGCTGTTGTTCTAAAGCATTCAATGCACCCTTCGCATCGATTAATTCGTTTTCTTTAACTGTCGCTGTCCCACTAGCCAATTGTTTCTTACGCAACTCACTAATGATGGCATCCGCCTTGGTCTTACTCTGCTCAACAATTGTATTAGCCTGCACCTTAGCATCTTCGATCAACTGATCCTTGCGTTGCTGATAAGCATTGAACTCACTCTTCAACTGCCGGTGCAGTTTCTCGGAATCCGCCATTTGTGTCTTCAAATGCAATTGTTCATCCTCGACCTGCTTACGCTTCTTCACTAAATCCGCAATCATTGCGTTAAGGTCTTGACTATCCGTATCCGTCAATGAGCGGGCTTGATCAACAATTGTTTGGGGAATTCCCAACCGTTGCGCAATATCTAACGCATTGCTCCGACCAGGAATTCCGACCAACAACCGGTACGTCGGTTTAAGCGTTTGCTCATCAAACTCCATACTAGCATTGATCGTATCAGGACGGTTAAATCCATAAGCTTTAAGTTCTGGATAATGGGTGGTTGCCACGACTTGGGTTCCCTTGGCGCCGATGGCATCCAAAATAGCAATCGCCAGCGCCGCCCCTTCCTGTGGATCAGTTCCAGCGCCCAATTCGTCAACCAGCACTAGGCTATGAGAATCGATCTGAGCTAAGAAACTTTCAATATTTTCCATATGAGATGAAAACGTACTTAAATTCTGCTCAATTGACTGTTCATCACCAATATCCGCAAAGATCTCATTATAAACGCCAACGCGACTCCCGGCCTCAACTGGAATAAACAATCCCGACTGGGCCATTAGTTGCAGTAATCCCAGCGTCTTCAGCGTGATCGTCTTCCCACCAGTATTAGGCCCCGTAATAACCATCGCTTGATAATCAGTTCCTAAACTAATGTCATTAGCGACGACTTTGCGAGGATCAATCAGGGGGTGGCGTGCTTGCCGTAGATAGACTTCGTTTTTGACTGAGACGGCTGGTTCGGTTGCCTTCATATCATGCGCATACCGGGCCTTGGCGTTAATAAAATCAAAGTGGCCAAGAATGGCCGCATTATTGATAATTTCATCTTGGTATGGCGCAATCAAGTTAGACAGATCTTCCAAGATACGCTGTTCTTCTTGTTTTTCTGCAACTTGATTTTGACGTAACCGGTCATTTAACGCCATGACCGCTTGAGGTTCAATAAACAGTGTCTGACCACTAGCCGATTGATCATGGACAATCCCCCCAAACCGACCACGGTTTTCAGCCTTAACCGGGATAACATACCGATCATTTCTAATCGTAATGATTGGATCACTTAAATACTTCGCATCATGACCACGCGTATAATGTGCCATTTGGTTACGGATTTCCGTCTCGGTACGCCGAATATTGCTCCGAATACGACTAAGTTCTGGTGAGGCCTCATCCGTAATATGACCATCACCTTCGATAGCAGTGGCGAGCCGCTTAGTCACTGCTGGTAAAGTGACTAATTCCGCAACCTCGTCAAATAGATGCCGAATATCATTTTCAGGAGCGTCTTCTAATAATTCGGCAAAAAAGCGTGTTATTGCCCGCGTCGTTCTTAAAACCCGCCCAACTTGACCGAGTTCACTCCCATTTAAAGTTGCACCAATCGCTAGCCGCTTCATATGCGGTTTAATATCTGCTAGGCGCGCGACAGGAATGCCGCCCTTTAACCGATAAACTTCGGCACCATCATTCGTCTCATCCAGGGCCCGTTGGATATCTGCAACGGCAGTCAGCGGTTGTAAATCATTGAGTGCCTGTTGACCAGTTGCCGAAACGAGGTATGGTGCTAATTGTTGTTTTACTTGTTGGTACTCTAACGTATTCAATACTTTGGAATTCACTGATATCCCTCCGAAGTTCCAATGAATTACGAAAAGCCGCAAAAAAACGGACAATGCAATTACTTGTCGGCATCATCCGTTTGCATTTTCAATAATTCAGCTTGTTTGTCCACCTGATCTGAAATCGCATTGAATGCAAGCAACGTCGCAATCTCCGTGTCCGACAAATCGGGGGCTAATTTTTTTAATTGTGTCACTTGTTCATTCATCATCCGCGTCACCGTTTGCATGTGCCGATCAGATGCCGTACCGATGATCGTGTAGGTATGACCATCAATTTCCGCTTTAAAACGGCGTTTGTTAGCAGTCATCAACATCCAACTTCCTTTCAGTAACAGTTAATATTCTAGCATGGTTACCATAATTTTGCGACCGTTAGAACCGCATGCGAGCCTTTAAAAAAGCCCGCGGACATGGGTCCACGAGCTCAAATTGACTTGCGACTATTGCATGCCACCATCATCAGCTAAGAAAGTATTCAATACTTGCTCAACCATATCCCATTCATCGTCAGATTCAATCAATTGCAATTCGCCGTTGTCGCCATCTTCTGGATTGAAAATGTAGGCCTGGATATCAACCTCATCATCGGCCGCAGCATCTGCTGGATACAATAAAATGTATGAATGACCGAAATCTTCTGAATCAAACGTGAATAAAATATTAAATAGTGTCTCATTACCTTCGTCATCAACTAATGTGATCACATCATTATCTTTACGATCTTGGTTTTGACTCATGTTAGTTCCTCGCTATTCTTGTGTGAGTTTGCCATGGCGATCCAAGTAATTTTGCAAGATTAGACTTGCCGCTAACTTATCAATCACCTTTTTGCGTTTCTTTCGTGAGGTGTTGGCTTCTTCGACCAGCATCCGTTCAGCTTCAACGGTCGTCAACCGTTCATCTTCAAAGTCGACCGGCAAATGAAACCGAGCTGTCAGTAACTCGCCGTAATGTTGGGCCGCTTCAGCCCGCGGTCCCAAAGTGTTATTCATATTCTTCGGCAATCCTAGGACAAAGCCCCCAGCATCCAATTCGTCAACGAGTTCAGCCACCCGGTCAATCCCGAATTCTTCAGCATCCTCATTGATTCGAATAATTTCAACACCTTGGGCCGTCCAACCAAAAGCATCACTAATGGCAACACCGACAGTTCTAGAACCAACATCTAACCCCATTAACTTCATGCATCGACATCCTTATCTGCCTTCAAATAAGACTTGACAAGCTCTTCGATAATCTCATCGCGCTGATGCTTCCGAATTAAGTTCCGAGCATCTTTCAAGCGCGGGATATACGCCGGATCACCGGATAGTAAGTAACCTACGATTTGGTTAATCGGGTTATAGCCCTTTTCTTGTAACGCTTCATAAACCGTCGTTAACGTGTCATGGACATCTTTAACGCTGTCATTATCGAAGTCAAAGTACATTGTTTTGTCTAATGAACTCATATCAAGCACCTCCCGCTAGTTTCCGCTTCTTATCTATTTTACTAAATGCCCATATGAAGTACAATCAATCCACTTTGATGTAACACATTCGTAATAATAACCGGGGTTAAGCCGGGAATTTTCTGCAAAGTGGCATTGATTTACATTGATTTTTCATCAACTCATTTTGCCACGGGTAGTGCACACTCATGTCCTCGTCAGTCATAACTAAATAATAACTGACAAAATACGGACAGCCACTCACACGACTCCTCCAAAGTTGGCCGCAATCGCCAAAATTCACGTCAAATTAATTGAATAAGTAAAAAACAGTGCCATTAGAACTATTCGTCCTAACAGCACTGATTTATTTGGCTTGCTACTTGGTCTCACTTGATCCACACAAAGCAATTAACATTTTCATGACCGTTCAATTGATTCCTATTGTTCAGCTAACCATTCATGAGCAGCCTTCAAAGCAGCTGGTAATCCAGCTGGCTTCTTGCCACCAGCTTGTGCTAGCGTTGGTCGGCCACCACCACCGCCGCCAACTTGTGGGGCAATGGCTTTAATTAAGTCGCCAGCTTTAATCCCGGCCTTGACCTTATCATCACTAACAGCCACCAATAAATTGACTTTTTCGCCAATGACCGTCCCGAGTACCAGGACATCCGAATATTGTTTCGTCTTCCAAGTATCAGCGAGCTGACGAAGCTGATCCATCCCTGAAACTTCAACTTGTTGTGCAATCAAGGTCGTGCCATTAACATCATCGACCTGATCAAAAACTGCCCCAGCTTGTTGTTTAGCTAACCGACTTTCAAGGCTAGCCCGTTGCTGTTGTTCTGCCTTCAAATCAGCTTGCAATTGACTGACCTTCGTTGGCGTATCAGCCAACTTCGGTGCTTTGACTTGAGCGGCAATTTGCTTCAAAGTTTGTTCCTCACCGGCAAGCAGTTCAAAGGCCTCCTTCGAAGTAACGGCCTCAATCCGACGTGTACCAGCACCAATCCCAGTTTCAGAAACAATCTTAAATAGTCCTAATTCACTACTGTTCTTAACGTGGGTCCCACCATCAAATTCAATCGAGTAGTCGCCAATTGAAACGACCCGAACAATTTTGCCATACTTTTCCGTAAAGACGGCAATCGCACCCATCTTATGACCAGTTTCCTGATCAGTTTGAATCGCACTAACTGGTAGTGCTGCCCAAATCTTATCATTGACGATCTGTTCAACTTTCGCTAACTCTTCGTCAGTCACTTGACCAAAGTGGGTGAAATCAAACCGTAAATAGTCAGGTTCAACTAATGAGCCAGCTTGTTTCGTATGTTCACCTAAGACGTCACGTAAAGCTTGATCTAATAAGTGGGTTGCCGTATGGTTCTTTTCAACCTTATTATGGAAAGCTAAATCGACGTTCAACGTGTAAGTTGCATCTTTGTGCATTGGCTTCAACACTTCGACCGTATGCAAGTGTTGCTTATTAGGCGCATTTTGGACATCCGTCACTTTGGCAACCACTTGTCCGGCATCATTCAAGATCACGCCACGATCAGCAACTTGGCCTCCCATTTCAGCGTAAAATGGAGTCTTGCTGAAAATCATTTCAGCCTGGCCGTTGTCAATGTGATCCACTAAGGTTTCATCCACAATAATATCATTCAAAGTGCCTTGAACATTAGTCAACTCATCATAACCGACATATTCACTCGGCGTCTTGATGTCAATCAACAAACTCCGTTGCACACCCATTGACTTTGCACCGCTACGGGCATTCCGCGCACGATCGCGTTGGGCTTTCATTTCAACTTCAAAACCAGCTTCATCAACATCCAAGTTTTCATCGCCAGCGTATTCCTTAGTCAATTCAAATGGAAAGCCATAAGTATCGTATAACTTAAACGCATCCTTGCCGGCCAAAGTCTTTTGACCAGCTTGCTTAGTTTCTGCAATCAAGTTGTTTAATAAGTTCAGACCGTCATTTAACGTTTCATTAAAACGACTTTCTTCAGATGCCACGATTTTTTCGATATACGTGCTATTCTTAAGAACATCTGGATAGTGTGAGGCCATAATTTTGCCTACAATTGGCACCAATTGGTCTAAGAAAGCTTCTTTTAAGCCTAACTTTTGGCCATGCAAGATGGCCCGGCGAATCAACCGGCGAATAACATACCCCCGCCCCTCATTGGAAGGTAAAGCACCATCGCTAATGGCAAACGTAATTGCCCGGGCGTGATCAGCAATCACCTTAAAGGACACGTCGTCCTGCGCATTATCGCCATAATGCTTACCATCACTCAATTCTTCCGTTTTATGAATAATCGGTAGGAACAAGTCAGTTTCAAAATTCGTTTTGGCATTTTGAAAGACTGAAACGACCCGTTCCAGCCCCATCCCCGTATCAATGTTTTTACGAGGAAGTGGCTCATAAGTGTCTTCTGGCGTGTGATTAAATTGTGAGAAGACAATGTTCCAAACTTCCAAGTAGCGTTCATTTTCACCACCAGGATAATTTTCTGGATCATCATCAGCTAAATTATTAAAGGCTTCACCACGATCATAGAAAATTTCTGAATCAGGACCGGATGGGCCTTGGCCGATATCCCAGAAATTATCTTCAACTTTAATGATATGGTCAGGTTTAACACCCGTTGCTTCCCAAAACTTAGCAGCATCCGTATCCTTGGGATAGACCGTCATGTATAACTTATCTGGATTCCAACCAAACCACTTCGGTGAGGTTAAGAGTTCCCACGCCCAACTGATAGCTTCTTTTTTGAAATAGTCACCAACGGAAAAGTTACCCAGCATTTCAAATAACGTGTGATGACGCGCTGTCCGGCCAACATTTTCAATATCGTTAGTCCGGATACTCTTTTGTGAGCTAGTCATCCGGGGATTATCAGGTACAACGGAACCATCAAAATATTTCTTCATTGTGGCAACGCCGGAGTTGATCCACAATAACGTTGGGTCATCTACGGGAACAAGTGACGCACTTGGGACAATCGTATGACCCTTTTCATGGAAAAAGTCTAAGTACATTTGCCGAATTTCACTACTACTTAATTTTTTCATTTAATTCTGGCACCCTTTCTATCATGCTTAATTTAAGGCAAAAAAACACCGTTGCTAGCAAAGACGCTGTTAACGCGGTACCACTTTGCTTGCAACGATGTGTTCGTTTACCTCTTAAGCTCATTAACGCTGAGACACGGACTAGTTTGCTAGTCATACTTTTAGGTAGCATCTAAACCACACCGCACTTTTCCCAGCAACCAAAGTGTCTCTTGACCGACATGTGATTTAAATATGTCCTTACTTTGCAAAGTATAGAAAACTTACTGCTGATTGTCAATACACCGTCCGGTAGTTTTTGACCAATCCGCGTCAATTATTACACCTTAAGACTTACGATCCTTGCGGGCATTCCGTGCAGCGGCACGTTGTTCAATGCGCCGATCCATCCGCGCCTTATCACTGATCTTTTTACGAATACGGCGTTTATACCCCGGCTTGATCTTCTTCTTAGATTTCTTGACATAACCAATCAGGGTTGGATCGAGCTTCTCTTGCTTAGGGCCACGTTTAGCACGACGATTACGGTCATATGAGTCCACAATTTCGCCATCCTGAATGGCCTTAGGCTTAAACTTAATGCCCATCGCTTCGACCGCACTGACCTTAGCTTCTTCGCCCGGACTATATAATGTAATGGCCGTACCAGCCATTCCATTACGACCTGTCCGGCCAACCCGATGAATAAAGAATTCCAAGTCATTTGGAATATCATCGTTGATAACGTGTGAGACGCCCTCAATATCAATGCCTCGTGCGGCTAGATCCGTTGCAACAACGAACTGATACTTCAACTGTTGCACATCACGCATCACCCGTTTTCGTTCACGTGGTTGGATATCGCCATGAATCATAGCAACGGTTAAACCCTGTTGCCGCAAATAATGCGTTAATTCTTGAACGCGTTCCTTGGTGTTAGCAAAGATTAACACTAGGTAGGGCTCCCCAATCGTCAACAACCGATAAATGATACTATTCTTGTCATGACTTTTGGTTGAAATCAACCAATTGTCAATAGTGGGACTAATCACCGATGCGACCGGAATTTCTTCCATAACTGGATTATTCATATACTTACGTAAGAAAGGCGTTAATTTTTGTGGCATCGTTGCTGAGAACACCAACATCTGCAAATCAGCTGGCATCCGCCCAGCAATCTGATCAACCACGTTCAAGAAGCCTAAGTCGAGCGTCATATCAGCTTCATCAACTACTAGTTGGGTCGCCCGATGAACATCGAGTGCTTGTGAACGCATTAAATCAAGAATACGGCCAGGCGTCCCAATAATTAGTTGTGGCTGGTGGCGATTAAGCTTTTCAATTTGTTCCTGCTTATCAGTACCACCAATGTATAACCCAATATGAATCGCTTTCGGGCTATGTTGAATTAATTGTTTAGCCGCCGTCTGAATCTGATAGGCTAATTCACGGCTCGGCGTTGTAATAACCGCTTGCACATAGTGCTCATCGGCATTCAGTTGATTGATCATGGGCAATAAGAAGGTATGCGTCTTCCCACTCCCCGTCGCCGACTGCCCAATCACACTCCGGCCAGCAGCAATTACCGGAATCAATTTTTCCTGCACTGCAGTCGGTTTGCGGAAATTGATGTCAGTTAGCGCCTGCATCAAAAACGGCTGCAATTTAAAATCTTCAAAACTTGCGGTCATAGTTAAACCTCTTTCTCATAATGGCTAGCGACTTGGTCGAGTTCTCGCACCACCGTTTCAATTTCTTGTTGGTCCTTCGCCTTGGCACCACTTGCTAAAGCGTGACCACCCCCGTCATGGTGTTTGGCCACGCCATTGATCGATGGCCCTTTCGAACGTAGCCGAATTCGAAAATCACCTTCCTTTTGTTGGACAAAAATCGCCCAACACTTGACGGTATCGATTCTTCCTGGTAGTGGCACAACTCCAGCGGTACTAGCATCGCCAATTGCAAATGAATCCATGATGTCATTCGTCAGAATAACATAGGCGGCACCAGAATCGAGTTGGGTCAAATGTTCATAAACGTAGGCCGAGAGTCGGGCAACTGGTAACGTGATCGTGTCTTCAATCCGGTTAACGGCTTCGGCATTGGCGCCAGCTTCCATTAGCGCGGCTGCGGCCCGCATGGTACTTGGCTTGGTAGCGGAATATAAGAAACGGCCCGTGTCACCAACAATTCCTGCGTACAATAGGCGGGCAGCTTCAGCCGTCAGTGTCAATTCTGATTCAAATGGCGCGAACCAGTTATAAATCATTTCACTCGTACTGGAGGCATCAACATCCACCCATTGTGGTTCCCCAAAAGCATCATCATTCGGATGATGATCGATCTTAACAATCGTCTTACCTTGTTGCCAAAACTCCCCATCAATTCTTGGCTGGTTAGCGGTATCGAGAATTAATACTAAAGCATCTTGATAGTCTGCTTCAGTAACTTCATCCATTTGCCCTAACCAATCAAAACCATGGTACTGTTTACCGGGCGTCAATACTCGTTTGTCTGGAAAACTAGCTTTGATGATAGCTGCTAATCCCAACTGACTGCCGATGGCATCCGGATCAGGTCGTTGATGACGATGAATAATAATTGTTTTTGCTTGTTTAATTAAGTCAAAAATTGCTGTTTGGACGGTCATAAATGAACCTTCTTACTCTCATAATTTACTGGTGGCGATTAAACTGTCACAGTACTCCAGTATACCGAAGAATCCCCGCCGCGCCAAATAAATTAATTATCATTCGGATAAAGCGGCAGCGTTAAGTTCTCAAAAGCTAGTGGTGCCAGGCCTGTCAACGTAATGCCAAGCAGCCGGATACCAGTATCAAAGTGAGTATCAACGACCTCGTCAAAAATTTCTTCGGCATATTGATCAAACAAAGTCGCGTCGTTCGGAATGAATTCACTAAAGGTTCTTCGCTTAGTAATCGTTACAAAATCACCATAGCGTAACTTTAAGACTAGCGTTTTTCCATGACGTTGATGTGCCTGCATACTAGTGGCGACTAACTTAGCAATGGCCTTCAGATGCGTGTTCACTTCCGCTGTCGATTGTAAAAACGGCCCGAATGTCCGCTCCTTACCAATTGATTTTCGTTCTCGTAAATATTCCACTGGCCGATCGTCGCTCCCCCGAACCCGCCGGTACAAAATGTATCCAAGCTTGCCAAATTGCTTGATTAAGTCTAATTCGGACTGTGCGTATAAGTCTTGACCGGTCATGATGCCTAAATCGTGCATCTTTGGAACCGTCTTTTTACCGACGCCACGAAACTTTTCGATTGGTTCACGTAACAGAAATGATTCCGCATCCTGTGGCAGGACAATGGTCACGCCAGCTGGCTTCCGATAATCAGACGCCAACTTGGCAATAAATTTGTTATAAGAAATCCCAGTTGAACAAGTCAAATGCGTCTGATGCCATATCTCTTGTTGTAATTTATGAGCCAATTCAACGGCACTGTGAATATGCTTTTTATTAACGGTCACGTCTAAATAAGCCTCATCAAAAGCAATCGGTTCAATCATATCCGTATATTCATGAAAAATACGATGAATCTGATCGGATATCTCACGATACAACGGGAAATTAGGTGTCTTGAACACTGCCTTGGGGCACAGCTCTAAAGCTTTAGCAGCCGGCATCGCTGAATGGACGCCAAATTGTCGTGCGACATAGTTGGCCGTTGTAACCACCCCCCGGCCACCGGTCTGTCGCGGATCATGAGCAATCACCAATGGCTGGGTCTTATACGCCGGATGTTCTCGTTCTTCGATTGACGCATAGAAGGCGTCCATATCTACGTGAATGATTTTACGCTTCGTATTCACCCGAATGGGCGCTTCAATAATTGACTGAGCCATTAGCTATCCCTCCTATTCTTAGTAGGTTCATTATACACGAACGTACGTTCAAAAGCGCGTGTTTGGTCCAAAAAAAGCCTAAAAAAAGATAAGCGGTGACCAGCACTGATCAACCGCTTATCTTTGATTATTATTTAGCTTCAGAATCAGACTCATTGTCTGTTGCTGAACTTGCTGATTCAACTTCAGACGTTGCTGCTGATTCAGCCGCCGCACCTGATTCTGGTGCAACCGTCTTAGCTGCTGTATCTTCGGCTGGTGAAATCTTTGCCACTGCGTTTAAATCGAAAACTAAGAAAATACCGTCACAATCTAAGGTAACCGTCTTTTCAGTTTCATTAACTTCATCGACAACGCCGTGTAGCCGACCAATCGTTGTGACCTTGTCACCACGTTTGATTTTGCTTAACATTTGTTGATGCTGTTGTTGTTGTTTCCGTTGCGGACGGATCATGAAGAAGTATAAGAAAGCAAACATGACCACGATGAACAGAATTGACGCCATTTGACCCATTTAATATCGCTCCTAATCTTAAGTGAAAGTTTGACTATCTTTAACTTTAACAAATTACAGTCTGAAATACCAGTATCACTAAAAGTTTTTCGGGTTTTTCTCGTTAAAACCGTACATTTCAAAGAAATTCTGCCGGAATTCCAGCAAATTATCATCCATAATTGCCTGCCGTACTTGCTTCATCAAGTGTAATAAGAAGTACAAGTTATGATAACTCGTTAATCGCAACCCAAACGTTTCATCCGCCTTAATTAAATGGCGAATATAGGCGCGCGTAAAGTTACGACAAGTATAACAATCGCAATTATCATCTAGAGGCGTGAAGTCATGTGCATAGGCCGCATTCTTGACCACCAGTCGGCCGTGTGAGGTCATACAAGTCCCATTACGGGCAATTCGCGTGGGTAAAACACAGTCAAACATATCAACACCGCGAATCGCACCATCGATCAACGCATCCGCTGAACCAACCCCCATCAGATAGCGGGGCTTATTCTCTGGTAATAACGGCGTTGTAAAGTCCAAGACATGATTCATTTCAGCCTTAGATTCTCCAACTGACAAACCACCAATCGAGTAACCGGGAAAGTCCAAGCTAACTAAATCTTTTGCACTTTGTTCACGCAAATCTTTAAAACCAGCCCCCTGAACGATACCAAACAAGCCTTGGTAATCAGGATGTTGGTGAACTTTTAAGCCCCGTTCAGCCCAACGACTCGTTCTGGCAACCGACTTACTAACATAGTCGTAACTTTCAAAGAACGGTGGACATTCGTCTAAGCTCATCATAATATCCGGGCCAAGATCATTTTCGATTTGAATGGCCTTTTCGGGTGACAAAAACATCTTTGAACCGTTCAGATGGTTCTTAAAATGAACCCCTTCCTCAGTAATGTCGCGGTTTTTAGCTAATGAGAAAACTTGAAAACCGCCTGAATCTGTCAAGATACCCTTTTTCCAATTCATAAACTGGTGTAAGCCACCAGCTTCCTTAACAATCTGTTCGCCGGGCCGTAACCAAAGATGGTACGTATTTGATAAGATAACACCCGCACCCATCGCATCCAATTCTTCAGGGGCCAGTGACTTAACACTGGCCTGTGTTCCTACGGGCATAAACATAGGTGTTGGGAAAGTTCCGTGTGGCGTAATTAGTTCGCCAAGTCGAGCCCCAGTATGCTTTTCTTTCTTAATTAATCGGTATTTAATTGCCGGTTCCATATCCGTTCCTCCGTATCAAAATGTTGCTAAACACAAACAATGATAGCACGAAATCCAGTCGTGAACCAGTCACAACGCCACGAGTAACTTGTAAGGTGTTGCCAAACATCGCAAAATAGCCCTAACATCAAATAGTCGCCTCAAGAATCCATTAGACTTTCTTGAAGCGACTATTAATCGATATTAAAAATGCTAAGATGGGGCTCAAAATCAGCTATGACTCATTGACCTGCAAGCAACCAGTACTGTTTAGATCAATCTAACCACTGATTTTCGATTAGCCCCAACAAGTTCCTATTTCAAGTTCAGCCTAATTAATGAATAAACATAGCATCCCCAAAACTGAAGAAGCGGTATTTTTCATCAATAGCGTGTTGGTAAGCTTTCAAAATCAAGTCCCGCCCCGTAAAGGCTGCAACTAACATGACTAAGGTCGACTTTGGTAAGTGGAAGTTCGTAATGAACGCATCCACAACTTTCCATTGATAACCAGGTTTGATAAAGATATCCGTCCAACCAGAATCAGGTTTGATCTCACCATCAAATTTACTACCAATCGTTTCTAGCGTCCGAATTGACGTCGTCCCAGTCGCAATGATACGCCCACCAGTTTGCCGGACTTCATTTAACGTCTTGGCAGCCTCTTCATCTAGTCGGTAAAACTCACTGTGCATCTTATGATCTTCAATATTATCTTCTTCAACTGGTCGGAAAGTCCCTAATCCGACATGTAGGGTTAAGTAAACTAACTTAATACCCTTGTCTTGAACCTTTTGTAAAAGTTCCTTTGTCCAATGAAGACCCGCCGTTGGTGCAGCGGCTGAGCCATTTTCTTTGGCATAGACCGTCTGATAACGATCAGGATCGTCGAGCTTTTCCTTGATATAGGGTGGCAATGGTGTTTCACCGAGACGCTCCAAGATCTCCATAAAGATACCATCATAGTGGAACTCGATCATTCGAATCCCGTCTTCTTTTTCAGCGGTCACAGTCGCCGTCAACTGACCATCACCAAACGAGATCACCGTACCGACCTTGGCACGCTTAGCCGGCTTCATTAACGTCTCCCACTCGTCACCTTCTGTGTTATGAAGTAATAAAACTTCCGCATGGCCACCAGTTTCAGGCTTAACACCATACAAGCGGGCTGGCATCACGCGTGAATTATTCATCACGACCGCGTCGCCTGGATTAAGTTGATCAATAATATCGTAAAAATGTTTATCTTGCATTTCACCCGTTTGGCGATCTAATTCCAATAACCGTGAACTGTCCCGCTCTTTAATCGGTGTTTGAGCAATCAATTCGTGTGGTAAATCATAATCAAAATCTTCAAGTGTTAAACTCATATTGTGACCTCTTATCTTTATTTATTTTGGGGGTATGGAAACCCTAAGTGTTGATAACCTTTAATTGTAACGACTCGACCACGTTGCGTCCGCTTTAAGAATCCGATTTGAAGTAAGTACGGTTCAACGACTTCCGCAATTGTATCCGTCTCTTCACCAATATTAGCCGCAATGGTTGCTAGCCCAACCGGACCACCATCGTAATATTCCAACATCGTCCGCAAAAGCTTATTGTCAGTCTCGTCTAGGCCCGCATCATCAACACGTAAATAGGTCAACGAGCGTGCCACGATTGCCTCGTCGATGGCGTCCTGGTCGGCGACTTCCGCAAAATCACGAATCCGCTTGAATAATCGGTTCGCAATTCGTGGCGTTCCACGTGAGCGCCGTGCAATTTCGTGGGCCCCCGACGGTTTGATGCTTGTTTGAAAAATATCTGCAGTCCGCTTAACGATATCTTCCAAATCCGCAACTTCATAATACGCCATGTGTTCGACAATCCCAAACCGATCTCGCAATGGCGCCGATAACATCCCAGCCCGTGTCGTTGCTCCGATTAAGGTAAACGGCGGCAATGGGAAATGCACGGGATGAGCTGTCGGCCCTTGTCCAACCACAATATCAACAAAAAAGTCTTCCATGGCTGAATATAGCATTTCTTCAACGATTTTTGGCAACCGGTGAATCTCATCAATAAATAAGATATCACCTGGTTCCAGTTCATTCAAGAGCGCCACTAAATCACCAGGCTTTTCAATTGCTGGACCGCTAGTCGTCCGGATATTGACCTGCATCTCATTAGCAATCACCATCGCTAACGTTGTCTTTCCTAATCCCGGCGGACCATACAGCAACACGTGATCTAAAGATTCTTCACGCTTGCGGGCCGCTTCAATATACACGCCTAATTCATGTTTGACCCGTGCTTGGCCAATGTATTGGGCTAACGTTTGCGGACGTAGCGATTTTTCTAATGAAGCCTCTTCGTCATCAGCTTTATCCCCAGATAATAACTTGTCATCATCCATTCGCTACTCCTCCCATCTACTTCTTCATCAATAATCGTAAGCCTTCGCTTAATAGCGTATTAGTATCAGCAGCTTGCACTTGACTAAACGTTTCCAGCTTCTTGGTCACTTTCTTCACATCAGCCTTCGAATACCCAAGGGCCTCTAAAGCGGCCAATGCATCCGCTAACGCTCCGTCAACAGCTGGTGCATTCACATCTAACGCCGTTTGGCCCGTAACATCAACGTTCAGATCATTTAATTTACCTTTCAAATCTAAAACAATTTGTTGGGCCGTCTTCTTGCCCACCCCTGGAAAACTCGTCAGGTAAGTGGCATTTTCTTGATTAATGGCTTGAATCAAGCCAGCATGGTCGTTGTTCGCCAAAATTGCCAGTGCCGATTTCGGACCAATCCCCGAAACACCGAGCAGCTTTTCAAACAATGCCTTCTCGTCAGCATCAAAAAAACCAAATAGGCTCATCCCATTGTCACTAACGGCTTGGTGGATATACATCTTAACTGCAGTTTGTCCCACCTGATAGCGGTACGGATTAGCCGTTAGCACTTTGTAGCCAATGCCATTGACCTCAATCACCACAAAACCGGGGGTTACATCGGTCACTTGACCGAGAAAATATTCGTACACCGGAAAAACTCCTTTAAATAAAACGTATGTTTGCTTGCTAAATTGTACCACATTTTTATAGCGGCTTAACACTGGTGCATCGATAAAAATCAAATTTTAATATTGGCCTAGTTCCCCTCAGTTGATTTGATAGCGCTAATGACAATAAATGCTTGCTGAGGCGTAAATGGCGTGCTATGCTCAAAGTCTTAGGAGGGTCGCGCTATGCAACTTAAACCGTTTAAAGCGGTGTTACCAACCGCAACTGGTCAAGCTAAAATTCAAACTGCTACTACCGATTGGGACCATCACGACACAATGATCCAGCCCGATTTCAGTTATTACTGGTATGAACTAACGCTAAACGGCGTTCACCAGTGGCGTTTAATTGCCAGCTGGCCAGTTGACCAAATCGTAACAACCATGGTCCCTGGTACCATCAATACAGTGCTTTATCCGCAACAGCCCGTTATTGAGATGCTAATTGACGACTGGGTGGGCCATTTCGCACCGATAGTTGAAGTGACGGACACCGCTCACGTGACGCATCGTCTCTGGCAGATTACCGAACCTGAAGTCAACACCGACATCACCGCTGCCATGGCACCAGTCACACCGCAAAAAACGTGGTTGACGACGATTAGTACGCCACTAGTAATGCTAGTGTCAACAACTGAATGGCAAAAATTCGCAACTGCGCCAGCTATTCCTGATCAGTTGATTGCCATGGCAACGCCTCATAATTAAAGGTGCGCCAATTATAAAATCAACCGGTTTCGACACGCTTCTTTACGTTATTGCTGATAAATTAAAATGGGCTTCTCAAGAATCACATTCGATTCTTGAGAAGCCCATTTTAAGACAACAATCTTGCACATTGCACTAATTATTCTTTAGCACGAATCATGACCCATGATTAACGACGTATAACATCCTTAATCAAGTTTACCGCCTACGATGGCGTAACCACCACCAACATGCAACCACCAAACTAATACCAGCACTAATTACACTCAGCCACAAACCAATTTTTAATCCAGGCGTCCGATAAGTGAGTCGGATTCGGTGCCGACCAGCTGTCAACTTAGCTCCCACAAAGCCCTTGTTGACCACTTGCGTCTTGACGGTATGACCATCGACTTGCAGTTGCCAGCCGGACGAGTATGGAATTGACGTTGTCAGCACAGTTGCCGTCTTAGTCATCGTGGTTCCCGTAATCTGATTATTAGTCACCCGCTGCTGTTTCAGCCCGCTCTTCTGTAGTTGACGCGTCCGTTGGCGATAAGTCTTTCCTAACGGTACAGCAATCAATTTAGCGGACTTGAAATGTAAACTACGAATACTCGTGAAGTTCAGTGTAATCAACTTGCGTGCGTGCTTACTATACCCTAAGTTGATCACTGCTGATGTGCGTGGCTCATAATCCGACATATTCGTTGTGCCCAGTTGACTAAAACTCGTCAAATTATCCATGGTTTGAGCAGTTAAGGAATAGCCACTGGCACTTAGATTACCCTTCAAACCATCCCGAACATCATCTAGATAATCGACTTTGGTATATGGACGCGCCGTAAACACATTTGTATTTTGACTCGTCGTCAAAGCATGTTTGATTGAAGAACGTCGATAACTGATGCCATCTAGCACGAGATAGAGTTCCGTGTTTCGATACCGTTTGGGATGTTTGATGGTCAATTGGTATGGCATCTGATGGCCCTGGACATCACTGATCATGCTCGTTAACCCGTTCGCGTTTTTTTCCTGATTTTTTTTGACTAATTTTTGGTTAGCTGCAATCAAGTCAAGCACGCGATTAGACGGTTTGGTGAGACCAGTGGTGGGCGTTAAACTTTCCCGTTGTTCCGGTGTTAATGTGATCGTATCTGCCGGTAATTTAGTCAATGCGTTGTTTGACGCGCCGGTCGCGTGTTGATTACGATAAATGATCACCTTGTCCAAGGTATCCAAAACATTCGTCGTGTCCGCTTGGACTGAGTAGTCGACAGTTTGGCCGGTGACCGCTGGCTTAACGGACTTAACCCCGCTAACGGGCTGCGTGGTGACGACACCTTGTAACAAAGCCTGTTCACGGTCAACGGCATTCAAACGCGCAAATTGACGTTGACTGATCTGCTGCCGTTGTGTGTAAACTAACGGCAAAGCATGCTCAGATTTCAATAAAATCGTTCCAGTATGATTACTCATACCATAAATGAATTTATCTGCAAAAATCTTTGGTTGACCAGTTTTCATCTTAACAACTTCATATCCAGATGGTAAGGCTTGCTTCTTCAACTGATCTTCACGTGCAAACAAATATTTAACGCCTAATAAGTTATACATCGTCGTGCGACCATCCAGTGACCCTAGTGGCGAGTTCATCGCGTACTCGGAATTTCTCAAAGCTTGACTAAAAGCCCCCACATAGCCATTTTGAACCGAAAAGTATGACCCGACGGTACGGGTTCCCAACACCATCGGTACATCACTTTCAGCCGAACGCATCGTATAATAGTTGGGAGCCAACGCTGTCCGATAAAATTGCCCCGTTGCTGATAAACTTTTCTGGGCACCATCAAAATAATTTTTGACCCACTTCATCGCTGCACCCTGACGCAACTGTTCGGTACTATTAGAATTCGTATTGACACTCAACCAACCAAGCCCGTTGTTTGCTAGATTCAGTGTGACAACCCCTAGTAATAACACGTAAAACTGACAATTGGTCAATTTTAATGACCGCTGGGCCATGAGCACCCCAATTAGAGCGAGCAGAATCAAGTAAGTCGCAATATCGTGTTTACGAATATTAAGATAAAAGCCGTTAATCAACCAAATAACAATAAGTAGGCTTCCACTAATCCCTGCTAACCACTTGAGATCGGTCGCAGTCAAAGCGGTCACTTGGTCCATAAAGGCCATTGTGGCATAGGCAAAAACTAACGTGGCCATTAACAGCCAGCGGTTAGATGGGGTTGAAAAGACGTTAAACACGGCTGCAAATTGGGGTAATAAAATACCCAGCATCATCGCTAGAAGGACCCAATTGAGCACCCAATAGCGTTTAAAATGACGCAACGTGTAAATAACTGCTATAAAGCTAATGCTGCTTAACCCCAAGGTGACCCAGTATTGAACACTGCCACCATTCGTTAACAGGCGATTGGGTAAATTGACGTAATAATTAATTGGATAACTCGTCAGACCATTCGCAAAGTTAAAGCTTGCGCGCGTTGCCGTTAACATTGCTAATAACGTGGGTACTAACAATATACCAGCCATCGCGACCCCTAGCCCGACAGCCACTAATAGTCGCCAGAAGAGTTGGCCAAACGACCGCATCACTAACTGCTCACGGTGCCGCGACCAAAAACGAACTAAGGCGTAGATCAACCCACCTAACGCCAGCAAGTAAGCAAAATAAAAATTACTCAAAATAACGATGGCAGTAATTAAACTGAGCGGCAACCAATGCCGCCCCCGTAAGACCCGTTCAATCGCCCAACAAAGTAGCGGGAACCAAATCATTGGTAATAAAAAGAACGGATGGTGCATCCCCACGTAAAACGTATAAGCTGTAAACGTGTACGTTAAAGTACCAATCAGTTGACTCATACGTTTAAACTTGAACTGATGACTAAAGCCCAAAAAAGCCAGTCCGACAAAGTATAATCGTAATAAAATCAGCGCTTGGTAAGCCCATTCTAAGTGGTCCTGAGAAACAAACGCTACTAAGTAATTAAACGGGTCACCGACAACATAGTAAGAAAAAGTCGTCAGTTGGTCGGCCCCCAAACCGAGATTCCATGACCAACTAAATAATTGCTGCGGATGTTGCTGTAAGATCCGTTGAAACTCCAATAAAATCGGGAAGTGTTGTGCAATGCCATCCACTTCCCAAATTAATGTTCGACCGGCCAAGAAAAGCCCGCTATAAGTAATCGTCGCGATAACCACAAACATCCCCGTGTACCAGACGACTAGTGGTATCTTCCGTACTGTCTTCAAAATCAGGTGCCCCTATCTTGTAATTACGCTGACCACGTAATCCCCATATTTTGCTATATAAAACAATGGTCTTATTTTACCATGAACATTTCAACCTCGTGCCGCTCAACACTAATCTTAATAAATTCGTGAGCCTCATTGAATACCATCCCAGCAAACTAAATCCCCATTAACATCAACTATCAAAAACCGCTCCTTGTTTTTCATTAATCATGCGTCAAAAAATTAACGCCAATCCCAATTATCCAAAGTTTCGATGGTCGTGGTTGCTGGGTAACTCCCAAACAATCTCACTAATAGTTGTAACCCATTCATCGCATTATCGCGTTGCAAGTTGATCGTTGCAATTTCCGCTTGATCATGACAGTCCGGTTGCATTTCAAAAGCATTGACCTGTTCATACAAATTTAACGTTATCATCTTGGCACTTTTAGCACTCGGACGCGCATTCAATTGCCACAATGTTTTGCGGCCAGCTATAAATGTTGGCGTGGCCTCTGGTAAATCCGCTAAAAAACAATAAGCTGAGTAGACTTGCCGATAATAAAGTTTGGTCATATCCACACTGATCACTCCAATCGTGTTGCGTGGCACTGATAATCTGTATACACCTAGCCACCCATTGCAGTTAATCATAGCTAACTCTGCTAGTCAATTCAATCTGAACTGCACAAGTTAAAACTACGCCGGTCATTATTTTTGATTTCAACTTAAGCCTATTAATGCCACCAACCGCAAAAAAAGCCCCCACGCTATTAGACCTGTGGGGGAACTTAGTTAGTTTTCATTTTTGAGAACCATCACGTTAATCGCGAGCTTCGTGACTATCCTGAATTCGTTTGAACATTCGCTCCATGTCTGAATTCGTAAAATGAACCGTCACGGGTCGTCCATGGGGACAATTGAACGGATTCTCACAAGCGGGCAACTTGGCTAACAATGCGCGTGCCTGCTGATCATCCAAATGATGGTTCGCCTTGATCGCTCGTTTACAAGACATCATAATGGCCGATTTCTCCCGGAACTGGGCAACCGTCAACTTATCATCCTGTAAGAGCCAATCAATCATCTCACGAATCGTATCTTCTTCTTGCCCAGCCTTAAACCAAGTCGGGTGCGCATGCACAATAAAACTATTACCACCGAACGATTCTAAATGAATCCCAAGCGCCGCTAATAGCGGTAACTTTTCCTTTATCTTTAAAACATCACTCGTCGGATAATCCAAAATAATTGGTACTAACAAGTTCTGCTGATCCGCACTAACCTCACCAATTGCTTGCCGGTAGTACTCGTAGTTGATTCGTTCCTGGGCCGCATGCTGATCTAAAATATACATGCCATCATCCGCCTCAGCCAATAAATAAGTCCCGTGCATTTGACCTAAGTAACGTAACTGGGGAAAGCGTTCCGTATCAGCTGCTTCGCTAGTCGGTACAGCTGCCGAGTTACTAGTCACGACCGATTCAGCTTCCTTACCAAACGGTAACGCTGCCGCTTCAGACTGGTAACGCTGATCAAATGTTTTAACTGGCGCCGTCCCCAGTTCGTCACGATGACGAATCATAATCGGCGCCGTGGCACTACTGGCTATCGATTCAGGTACAACCGTTTCGCTGGTCACTTCGGTATGCGGAGTTGCCGCCGGGGCACTCACCATTGTTGTGGCAGCCGCTGAATGAAGGGTTGCTGCTGCCAGCGACGCTGCAAATTGCTCAGTCGACGCCGGGGTGGTCTTATCTGCCACCTGATACTGTGACGAAACGGCGTTCAAATCCATCGCTAATTGATCCGTATTTAAATGTTCGCGCCGGTGACTACCAAGATTGGTCAATGCCGATGGAATCAAGTTCACATCCACTAACCGGTCCGTAATCGTGGTACTGATCAACTTAGATAATTCTGCTTCCTTACTCAGTCGCACTTCTTGTTTCGTGGGATGAACATTTACATCCACTAGTAGCGGATCCATCGTTAAGGCAATCACTGCAATCGGATACCGACCAACCATTAATTTGGACCCATAGCCCTTGATGACGGCTTTCGTCAACTGCTGATTCTTGATGGCACGACCATTAATCAAGACGGAGATATACTGACGACTTGCCCGTGTCAATTCCGGTAAGGCCACAAATCCAGTCAGCTTAAAATCAGTAGTAGCCCCTTGAATGGCAACCATTTTACGGGCATTTTGTACGCCGTAAATACCGGCAATCACTTGTTGTAAATCGCCGCGACCAGCCGTCTTTAGCAGTTCTTTCGCATTATGAACCAACCGAAATGCGACTGCTGGATAGCTTAGTGCGATGCGATTGACTACATCTAAAATATTAGCCAATTCAGTTTGTGGTGATTTTAAATACTTAAGCCTTGCGGGTGTATTAAAAAACAAATCGGTAACTGTTATGTCAGTTCCTTGTCGCAATGGTGCTGGCGATTGTTGCAACAGCTTACCA
The DNA here is from genome assembly GCF_032681335.1 of Lactiplantibacillus sp. DA1. Taxonomy (NCBI): domain Bacteria; kingdom Bacillati; phylum Bacillota; class Bacilli; order Lactobacillales; family Lactobacillaceae; genus Lactiplantibacillus; species Lactiplantibacillus sp. DA1. The sequence goes on from NZ_JAWHTQ010000006.1 coordinate 51,442, forward strand.
CCCCGATAATGAATGCTCGTTCCAGTAGTACCAGTACTCGTATTCATCACCACATCTGCCACTGAAGCAATACTAGGTAACGCCTCACCCCGAAATCCTAAGGAATGGACGCGAAATAAATCTTCACGTGACGTGATCTTACTCGTCGCGTGCCGTTTAAAAGCGGTTAAAACATCAGCCTCATCAATGCCATCACCATCATCGATAACCCGAATCGACTGAATACCAGACTCTTGAACTAAAATATCGACCTGCGTCGCATGCGCATCAACGGCATTCTCAACGAGCTCCTTAACGACCGAGGCGGGCCGTTCCACAACTTCACCCGCAGCAATCTGATCCGCCAACACAGAAGCCAATTCATGAATTTTTCCCATTACCATCGGTCCTTTCGTCTAAAATTATTAATGTAACTTTTAGTCCATCTCGCAATTCATACGAAATACAGTCAGTTTAAACTGACTATTTTCAACTTAAATATTTGTCACATGTCAACAATAATCCATGGCAAACATGCCCTTAAAATCATTATTGCTTTGCAAGCACCACGCTACTTACCCAATTTCTGCTGCCATTTATATAGCTGATTCATAACATCCATCGGTGTCATCGCCATCAAGTTCAACGTCTTCAATTGTTGTAAGACCTTTTCACCTTTAGCATCAGTCATCGCTGGCTCAGCAAATAACGAGAGCTGTTCATCACCTAATGCAGTTGCTGGTGATTCTGCAACCGGAGTCGCCGACTCAACGGCAACTGCATTATTGACCGCTTCATTAGTCACCGTATCCGTTGCGTTCGCGTCAACACTGGCAACCGCATCACTAGCTGAAATCGAAGCCGCCGTGGTTGAAACCGTGCTCGTTTGATTTTCCAAACTCGTGAGAATTTTATTAGCCCGTGCCAATAAACTGGTTGGCATCCCAGCCAGCTTAGCAACGTGCACCCCGTAAGACTTATCTGCTGCCCCGGGTTCGACCTTGTGCAAGAAGACCAGTTCACCGTCTTTTTCAGTTGCGCCAACATGCACATTGCGCAACCCCGTCAATTCTTGATCCAAGGCCGTCAACTCATGATAGTGAGTCGAAAACAACGTCTTAGCATGAATGTGGTTATGCACAAATTCAATAATCGCCTGTGCTAACGCCATCCCATCATAAGTTGCCGTCCCCCGTCCAATTTCATCAAATAACACCAAACTGTTGGCCGTCGCGTGTTGCAAGGCATTATTAGCTTCTTGCATTTCCACCATAAATGTACTTTGGCCTGAGATTAGATCGTCAGTTGCACCAATCCGTGTGAAAATTTGGTCAAAAATAGGGAGTTGCGCCGACTTAGCCGGTACAAAACAACCAATTTGGGCCATGATGACTGTCAACGCTAACTGCCGCATATACGTACTCTTACCTGACATATTCGGTCCAGTAATTAGTAGCACCGTCTCATCAGGTGCCATCGTCACGTTGTTTGGCACGTAACTCTGATTACCCATAACCTTTTCAACAACGGGATGGCGCCCATCAACAATTTTTAAGTCATGTGACTTAGTCAATGTTGGTTGTACAAAATGGTAATCTTCGCTAACAACTGCGAAACTTTGCAAAACATCAATCGCTGCAACCGCCTTAGCTAACGTCTGTAAGCGCTGAATGGCCCCCTTAACTGTTTCACGAACCTTCGTGAAGAGTTGGTACTCAAGGTCCGTAGAATGGCTCTCAGCTTCTAAAATCAAGCTTTCATGCGATTTCAACTCAGGGGTGCTAAAACGTTCGGCATTCGTCAACGTTTGTTTCCGTTCATAACGATCCTTTGGCAATTGGGCTAGGTTGGCTTTTGTAACCTCGATATAGTAGCCAAAGACCCGGTTAAAACCAATCTTTAGATTTTTAATACCGGTTGTCGCACGCTCTTGGGCCTCTAGTTCTGCGATCCATTTTTTCCCGTTGTTCATCGCATCCCGGTATTGATCGAGCTGTTCATTATAACCATCCTTGATGACCCCACCGTCCGTTACCGACAAGGGTGCATCTTCAACGATTGCCGCGTCAATCAGATCCGCAACGTCTTCAACTGGATCCAACTGATTGACTTCCTCGTTAAATACTTGCGTGTCCAATTCCGATAAGATATATCGAATCTTAGGAATCTGACGCAATGACGTCTTTAATTGAACTAAATCGCGACCATTTACGCTACCAAAGGCAACCCGGCCAGCTAATCGTTCTAAATCATAGACCTTAGTTAATTCTTCTTGTAAGTTACTACGTTCAAAATAGTGGTCCAATAAAGTGGCAACCTTACTTTGACGCGTTTCAATATCGTTCTTCACGATCAACGGCCGGTCGATCCACTGTTTCATTAGTCGTCCGCCCATCGCCGTTTTGGTCTCATCTAATAGCCACAGAAGCGTTCCCTGCTTTTTTCCAGTTCGAATCGACTTCATTAGTTCCAAGTTATATTTGGAATTGTGATCGAGTTTCAAAAAGTACGATGGTTCATAAGCAATTGCTTTTTGCAGGTGTGCTAGACTCCGCTTTTGGGTCACCGTAATATACATTAATAACCGTTCTACGACTTGTTTTTCCAACTCAACAGTCAAATCCTGGGTCAAATAACTCAGCTCTGCCTGGGGAGTCACGTTATTTTGTTCCGAAACGAGAATCCCCAGTGATTTGATCTGTCCACGCAAGTCGTCGCCAACTGAAGCATCGACCACAATTTCCTTGGTTTGCAAACTAGTTAACTCGTTGACCAGCGCATCATTGGTCTTTAAAACACTCGTTTTTAATTCCCCTGTCGATAGGTCGGCGTACGCAAAGCCATATTGTTGATTGCTCTGAGTCAATGCAGTCAAGTAGTTATTGGTCTTCGCCTGTTCGGCACCACGTTCTAGCGTCGTGCCGGGCGTGACTAATTGGATCACTTCCCGCTTGACCATGCCCTTAGCTAATTTGGGGTCTTCCATCTGTTCACAAATAGCGACTTTGTAACCCTTATCAACTAAAATATCAATATAATTTTGCACAGCGCGATGCGGTACCCCACACATTGGAATTGGATTTTCTGCCGAATGGTTCCGCGTCGTTAACGTCAACTCTAATAACTGGGCACCTTTAATCGCGTCATCAAAAAACATTTCATAAAAATCACCGAGTCGATAAAATAAAAACGCATCGGGATATTGATTTTTGACTGCAAAATATTGACGCATCATCGGTGTATCTTTCGTTTTTTGTGGCACACTTAATCCTACTTTCTATCCTTAAATCTCAATCGTCAAAATATGGGTGATCCGGATTAATTAAAATCCGGGCAATCTTTTTCGCCCGGCCACTCTGACCATCAATGTCAATCACACAACCAGATAACACCGCCGGACTATCCTCTTGCACGTTAAAACGGGTCGGCATTTGTTCTAGGAATCGCTGAATAACGTTCTCCCGGGTCATCCCTAAAATGCCATTATACGGTCCCGTGAAGCCAACGTCACTTAAAAAGGCCGTTCCATCGGGTAAGACCCGTTCATCACTTGTCTGCACATGGGTGTGCGTCCCAACCACGGCACTCACTTGACCATCCAAGTACCATGCCATTGCCTCTTTTTCACTCGTTGTTTCGGCATGAAAGTCAATGAAAATATTCGGGGTTTCTTTCCGCAACTGGGTCACTAATGGTTGCACTGTGGTAAAAGGGTCAGCCAAGTTTTGGCCCATAAACACATTACCTTGTAAATTAATTACGGCTAACTTGACCGTATTGACCTTCACAATCGTGTACCCAACGCCCGGGGTGGTTGCCGGCGGAAAATTCAATGGTCGAATCAGCTTCTTGGCCCCGTTAATAAAATCAAAGATTTCATTATTATCCCAAGTATGATTGCCCATCGTAATAACATCAGCACCTGCCGTCAAGATATCCTTATAAACTTCCTGATTGATACCACGGCCACGGGTGGCATTTTCCCCATTGACAATGGTAACTTGCGGCTTGTAGCGCCGTTTTAACTTAGGTAAGTACGTGGTAACCGCCGTCTGACCGACGTTGCCCATGACATCCCCAACAAATAGAATTCGCATAGATTGCTCCCTTGTTTAACGTTATACCAATTATTTTAGCATTATTTAGCCCGAAAAACGTGATTGAATTTTACTGACAATTAAAAAATGAGCTTAGGTCAAGACCTAAACTCACTTCCCGGTTATTTAGCGTAATCAACTGCTCGAACTTCCCGAATAACCGTAACCTTAATATGACCGGGATATTCAAGTTCATTTTCAATCTGCTTTTTAACATCGTGCGCCAAAACAGTGGCTTGTAAATCAGAAATTTCATTTGGCTTAACGATGACCCGAATTTCACGACCGGCTTGGATGGCATAACTCTTCTTGACCCCATCCTCATTATTAGCGATCGCTTCTAGCTTTTCGAGCCGGTGAATATAATTCTCCAGCGACTCGCTCCGAGCACCTGGCCGGGCGGCTGAAATCGAATCAGACGTCGCAACCAATACCGCAATGATCGACTTAGCTTCCACATCACCATGATGGGACGCAATCGTGTTAATCACGACGGGACTCTCTTTGTACTTCGTTGTTAATTCCACGCCAATTTCAACGTGGGATCCTTCGACCTCATGATCGACGGCCTTACCAATATCGTGTAATAATCCTGCGCGTTTCGCGAGTGTAACATCTTCACCAAGTTCAGCGGCCAACACGCCCGCCAACTTCGCAACTTCAATTGAGTGATTCAAAACATTTTGACCATAACTGGTCCGATAATTTAACCGACCAACTAGCTTGATTAAATCAGGATGCATCCCATGCAAACCTAAGTCAAAGACAGCTTGTTCACCGGTTTCACGGATTTTTTCGTCCATTTCCTTACGTGCTTTTTCAACCATTTCTTCAATCCGAGCCGGATGAATCCGCCCGTCTTGAATCAGTTTTTCAAGCGCGATCTTTGCGATTTCACGACGAATCGGATCGTAACCACTTAAAACGACGGCTTCTGGCGTGTCATCGATAATTAAATCAATCCCCGTCAAAGTTTCCAACGTTCGAATGTTACGACCTTCCCGGCCAATAATCCGACCTTTCATGTCGTCATTCGGCAAAGCAACGACCGATACCGTGGTCTCTGAGACCATATCGGCGGCACTTTGCTGAATCGCTTGGACAATTAAGTTTTTGGCTTCTTTTTCAGACTGCGCTTTCACTTCGTCCGTATTTTCTTTAATTAATACGGCCCGTTCATGCGTTAATTGTTCGCGCGTTTGGGTCAAAATCTGTTCGCGAGCTTGTTCTTGTGACAAGGCCGCGACCCGTTCTAACTCAGCTTGACGTTGCGTGATTAGTGAAGCTGCACTTTGTTGCTGTTGTTCAACACGTTTTTGCTCGTTGGCAATTTTATCTTCTTTTTTGCCTAAAGCATCCTCGCGCTTTTCAAAAGTATTCTCTTTGTGATCTAAAGTTTCTTCACGTTGAAGCAACCGGTCTTCTTGCTTTTGCACTTCATTCCGACGTTGCTTTAACTCTGTTTCAACTTCAGCCCGGTAACGGTGACTCTCTTCCTTAGCTTCAAGGACTTTTTCTTTCTTGTGAGTCTCCGCTGCCCGTTTGGCCTCAGAAATAATACCTTCGGCTGTGTTCTTGGCAACGTCCAATTCTTTTTCATGGACGTTCTTGCGTACATAGTAACCAATCCCATAACCGACAACAATTGCGATGACTGCGAGGATTATACCGAAAACATTCATGTTTCCACCTCCGCATCACCAAAATCCAGTTAACATAAAATCAACTACAAATTTTCAGATGTTATATTTTGATTATTTACACACTTGTTATTCTAATGTTAGAAACGAATAGTGTCAACTTAAAGTCTTATGGCAACCGGTCTTCCCGTGCTGATTTTGACTCGAAACAAGCCAAATATGTACATAAAACGTCCAAAATGATTATTTTGGACGTTTCATAACCAACTATTTATTTTTCGGTTGGCTGGTCATCGAGTTCTAGTGCTGTCTCAGTAGGTCCCGCTTTGGGTGCCTTACCTTGGCCCTTGCTAGCACTCTTAGCCGTGGCTTTATCCTTGGCTTGATCATTAGTTTCGGTCGCTTCTTCATCACCAGTTTGGTCCATGCCATACGCGTCCCGAACTTTTTGCCGAATTTCCGTCATGATATCAGGATGTTCGTCCAAGTATTTCTTCGCATTTTCACGACCTTGACCAATCCGATCGTCGCCGTATGAATACCAAGAACCACTCTTCTTCACAATATCCTTTTCAGCAGCCATGTCGACAATTTCACCAGTTTGTGAAATCCCATGACCATACATAATATCTACTTCAGCTCGCTTAAATGGTGGCGCCACCTTGTTTTTAACAACTTTGATTCGAACACGGTTACCAATAATATTGGTTCCCTCTTTAATTTGTTCAGCCCGACGAACTTCCAACCGAATTGTCGCGTAGAATTTCAACGCCCGACCACCCGGAGTCGTCTCGGGATTACCAAACATCACCCCGACTTTTTCACGAATTTGATTAATAAATAATGCAATCGTCTTAGTCTTGTTCAACGTTCCGGATAGTTTTCGTAATGCCTGTGACATGAGTCGAGCTTGTAACCCAACGTGCGCGTCACCCATTTCACCTTCAATTTCGGCCCGTGGAACTAAAGCCGCAACTGAGTCAACGACCAAAATATCAACGGCACCACTAGAAACTAAGGCATCTGCGATTTCGAGCCCCTGTTCACCAGTATCTGGTTGTGAGAGCAATAAATCATCGATATTAACGCCCAAATGTTCCGCATAAATAGGGTCTAAGGCATTTTCAGCATCAATATAAGCTGCCGTGCCACCTTGCTTTTGAACTTCAGCCACCGCGTGTAACGCAACGGTCGTTTTACCTGAACTTTCAGGACCATAGATTTCTACGATCCGGCCACGTGGGTAGCCGCCAACACCCAACGCATCATCTAAGGCCAACGATCCACTTGAAATCGTTGAAATCGTCGTCTGGGCAGCATCACCCATCCGCATAATCGCCCCTTTACCAAAGTTCTTTTCGATCTTTTTTAGGGCAGTATCTAGTGCTGCTTTCCGTGCATCAGCCAAATTATTTCCTCCTTCGGTGCTCGTTTCTAACTCTTAATATCATAGCTGTTCAAAGTCAGAATTGCAAGCAAAAAGCGAACAAAAGTTCGTATTATTTTTTTAAGTCCGTATCCGCGTTTAAAGCATGCCGCAATAAGTCTAAACCAGCCATCACACTGCGCTCACGGATCTGTTGACGGTTACCAGCAAAATGATACTGGTGAGCCACAACGGGGTGATCACGATAGGCTAAGCCGATCCAGACGGTCCCAGCAACTTGACCTTCAAGTGTCCCCGGCCCCGCAACACCAGTAAAGCTCACGCCCACTGCAGTATTTAATTGTTTTTTGGCTCCCACTGCCATGGCTTGAGCAGTCGTTTTAGAAACTACCCCATCGGTATCAATAATTGCTTGCGGCACATTGACTAACTGATGCTTAGCTTCATTGGCATACGTGACAAAGCCACCCGGAAAGATTGCTGAGACACCGGATACACTACCGATCGTGCTCTGAAATAGTCCGGCCGTTAAACTTTCCGCAGCCGTAAGACTCAACTTAGCCGCAATCATTTGCTTAATAACCGTTGTCACTAACGAATTATCATCACCATAACCGTAAAAGAAGGTCCCCACACAAGCTTTAATTTGCTGGTCCACCGTATCAATCATCGTCTTGGCCGCCGTCTTAGTAGCTGCTTGGGCACTCAAGCGTAGCGTCACCTCGTTAGTTTTGGCATACGGCGCAATCGTCACTTTACCCTGGGCATCAATCAATGGCTGCAACTTAGTAACCAGTTCAGACTCACTGATGCCATAAAACCGCATCACTCGCGAATAAATTTGGGCCTGTCGCCCGTATGCCGCGGCCAATTTCGGCTTAGCTTCAGTATCAAACATCATCGTCAATTCGCGGGGTGGTCCCGGCAGCAACAAGAAATCAGCACTATCCACAGACTGATAAAAAGCCCCAACCGCCATCCCATTGTGATTAGTCAACGGCACCGCACCATCAGGATATAGTGCTTGCAACCGGTTGTTAGCAGTCATTGTCTTACCATTAGTTGCAAACCAAGCCGTAATCTTTTGCATCGCTGATGGCGACTCAACCAACGCCACGTTTAAATATTGTGCGAGGGTCTGTTTGGTTAAATCATCTTTCGTTGGTCCTAGTCCCCCCGTCAAAATGACGAGATCATTCCGTTGGGCCGCAATTTCAATCACGGCCGATAACCGTTGCGGATTGTCACCGACCACCGTCTGATAATAACTATCAATTCCTAATTCAGCCAATCCTTGTGCGATATAAGTACTATTCGTATTTGTAATCTGTCCCAGTAAAATCTCGGTACCAACCGCGATTATTTCTGCTTGCATGCCAAAAGCCTCCCCGTAATCATATCGATGACATCCAGTATGGGCGCAGTTAACAACGTCCTACAATTAGTATATACGAAAACAACGGGTGACCCCATTAAAAAGATTGCACGTTTTACCTCAGTAATCCAATCCTAATCGTGAGTAAAAGCGCCACCCTAAGCGCAATGCTCAGGGTGGCGCTTACTATTAACTTTATTTAAACCCATCTGCAAAAACGTCACGATTCTGAACAAAATAATCAACGCCAGAATATATCACAAAGAATAAGCAGATATATAACATAATTAAGGCAAACGGAACGTGAATAGCCGCAAACAACACATTGTTCAATAACAAGAAGATAATTGCAATCATTTGTGTGGTTGTTTTAATCTTCCCAGGCATCGCAGCTGCCATCACTTGACCATTGTTTTCAACGATTAATAGTCGTAATCCCGTCACAGCTAATTCCCGACACATAATAATCGCCACGACCCAATCAGGGGCCGCATTCATCCGCACTAGTATGATAAAGGCGGTCATCACTAACATCTTATCCGCCAGTGGATCCGCAAACTTCCCAAAGTTAGTCACTAAATGTTGGCCCCGCGCGATTTTACCATCTGCTAAATCAGTTAATGAAGCAATCGCAAAAATAACTGTTGCCACCACTTGGGTAACTGGAATCGTTGTCCCAGCCCACACAACTTGCCCCCAATTAAGGGGTAGCACCATAATAAGAATAAAAACTGGAATCAGAATAATCCGAAACACCGTTAGTTTATTAGGTAAATTCAAAGTACCAGCCTCCTTCGCAACGTTATTTGATGGTTAAAGTAATCGTCCGAACTTGTGACGTACTGTTTTTCGGATTAAAGTTGAACGTCTTACCATTGATCGTTACGGTCGTGGCAGTTGCGTTCCCAAATTGGAATTTAACCGTCTTAGCATTGCTTGGTAATGTTAGCGTATGTGACCCATCCGCCTTCAACGTTCCTTCCCAAGTTTGTGTTCCATTAGTGGTGACGGAGGTCCAAGCAGCCTTAGTAGACTTGATCACAACTTTATTCTTATCCGCCCCATTCGTCAAAGTAAAGGCTGTATCTCTACTACCGTCAGCTTTAATGCTTTGTTCCTTGGTAGAAGCAGCTTTAGAACTAGTTTTAGCTGACGAGCTAGCTTTTGATGAACTTGATTTCTTTTTAGAGCTCGAAACTTGTACCGAAGAGTTGTCGGCACTCGTACTAGAACTCGAACCAGCGTGGGTCCGGACCGCCATAAACCAAATAAATAACAAGATCAAAACCACGATAGCTGTGACAATGATTGTTGGTAAATAGTTGCGCACCCGACTAGCTGGTGAAGTGGGCTGTTCACGACTCGCAACCCGGGTAGGTTGAACTTCATCAACATTTTCAACGATGTTTTCAGCGTGAACACTTGGTAATTGGTCACGGTATTCCTCTAACAAGGCGTTACCATCCAAATCAACAGTATCTGCATATTGTTTAACAAACGCCCGCACATAAAAATCACCTGGCAACTTATCAAACTGTTCATCTTCGATTGCAATCAAGTAACGCTTCTGAATCTTGGTGATTTGTTGCAAATCATCAATGGTCAGGCCCTTCGCTGTCCGAGCAGCCTTTAAGCGCGCCCCAATCGTTGTTGTTTCTTCGTTATTTTCACTCATTGACTTTTTCTCCACCCTAAGTCTATTTTCAAAATCTTACGGTTAATAGTATATCACAGCAACTAAATTTAGCAGCCCCGTGACCATTAAATTTCAGATTTCCTTAACTCTTTGCCTGTGGTCGAATTTGATACTCACTAATAGCTTGAGAAGTCAGTAATTGTTCAGCGACCGTCTGCAAATCAGCCAGCGTTAAGTGATCAATTACGGCTGGCTCATCAAAAATAGTGGCCGTCCCAAATAATCGTTGATCATACCGGTTCGCGATAGCTTCTAAGGAGTTCGCCATGAAGACAATGCGGCCAATCATTTCCTTCTTCACTAATGCCAACGTTGCTTCTTGATCAATTACGGCTGTCCGCCAATTTTCCAACACGTCAATGATGGCCGCATCAAATTTTGCGGGATCATCCGTCTCACCACTAAAGGTCACAAAATTAAAGCCGGACTGTAATTCGAAATCATACCCAAACGTATCATCAATGATTCCTTGATCATATAAGCGTAAATAATCGGCCGAAGTATCACCAAATAGTAACTCTAGTAAAACATTGACCGCTGCGCGATACTTTAAGGCCGCTGCGCCCGCTTCGATCGGCACTAATCCCTTGACACCAACGATTGATTTGGCCCGATTGACCGGCATATCAATCGTTCGGTAAGGAATAATATCATGCCCATCCGTAACGGTTTCAGGAATTTTACGTGCAATCGGTTGAAAGGCCGCAAAATTTTTTGCCGCTTGGTTGGCCTTGATCCACCCTAACACTTCATCCGGATCAAAATGACCAACCACAAACAACGTCATGTTCTCTGGATGATAAAATGTCCGATACGCCGCGTACAAGTCATCAGCTGTAATCTTAGCAATTGAATCCGTAGTCCCCGCAATATCGTACTGCAGTGGATGGTTCGGATATAAATTGCCAATCATGCCAAAATACAACCGCCAACTTGGATCATCATCATACATCTCAATTTCTTGCCCAATAATGCCTTTTTCCTTATCAACCGTTGCTGGTGTAAAGTATGGATCCTGAACAAAATCCAGTAAGGTCATGAGGTTGGCTTGCAAGTGACGGGTTGCCGAAAATAAATAACTCGTCTTCGTAAAACTCGTAAAAGCGTTTGCGCTCGCACCGTACTGACCAAAAGTTTGAAAGGCATCATGATCTTCCTTTTCAAACATCTTATGTTCCAAAAAATGGGCAATACCATCTGGGAAGCGTTGCATTTCAGTGCTACCCGCCGGTACAAAGGTATTGTCGATCGAGCCATAATTCGTTGTAAAGGTGGCGTACGTCTTATGATAGCCAGCCTTAGGTAATAACGTGACGGTCAACCCGTTGTCTAACTTGGCTTGATAACAGCTTTCATTAAATTGATCATATTTTTTTACTTTCATGCGGTTACCCCACTCAAGAAGAACCCATTATTCAGGGTCACCATCTTTGCGACTGCAATAATCTGCTCACGCGTAACATTTTGAATCTGCGTTAACCATTCAGTATCCGTGACGTGCTGTTGCGTTAAATCATCGATTAATGCCTGAACTGCGAATGTCCGCTGACTATCTAAGCTCGATTCAAAATCATTAATCAAGCCCAGTTTAAGTTGCGCTACTAAATCATCTGTAAAATCGCCAGTCTGAATCGCCGTCAGTTGGGCCGCAATAATTGCCAGTACTTGATCATGATTTTTACCATCAATCCCAGCTTGCACCTTGAGAACACCACGGAAGGTATCTAACGAACTGCTAGCATAGTACGCGAGACTTGCTTTCTCACGTACATTCATGAATAGCTTAGATAGTGGGGACCCACCAAATAATTCGTTAAAGACCAAGGCCGCGTAATAATGATTACCACGATAAAAGACTGGTAAGTCATAACCTAAATTTAGTTTAGCCTGACTAAGCGCTTGTTGTTCGCTTACTTCAACGTATTGCTTTGTATTATGATGTTGATAAAATGGCCTGGGGCGTCCAGTCGGGCGGTCTTCAAAGCCAGCCTGTTGCCACTGCGTCAAAATAGCTGCCTCATCAATATCACCCGTTACAATAATATCAATTTGATCATCTTGAATCATCATTTGATAGTAATTATATAAGCTGTAAGCATTAATTGCTGTCAAATCATTAACTGTGCCGTAACTTGGAACTTGTTGAGCTGGTTCATCAGCAAACAGTGCTGCATTGAGCTGTTGGGCAGCATAATACTGTTTGTCATCCGCAACCGACTTAATAGCCGCTTCCAAGTTCGTCTTTTGGCGATCAAACGTTGCTTGGTCAAATTGGCCACCAGCAGCCAGTGGTCGTAAAATGACCCGTTGCAAAAATTGAATGGCTTGATTCGTCAACGGCTGATCAGTCGCCAAATAGCGTTCATTAGCAACGGTAATGGCTAATTGTAAATTATGTGTTGGTCCTTTACGACTAACACCCGCACCAAACGCAGCGCCATACATGGCAGCCAATGCATTGGCTAACGCCCGTTGATCCGGATAATCGGCAGCGCTCGTTTCTAATAAGTTCGATAGTAACGCCCGCTGGGTAATTGTCTCACGCGCAAGCGGTGCGCGGAAATTAATAATAATTTGGTTGGTTTTAAATTGATGACTCTTAACCGTCGTCAATTGGACCCCTTTTGCTAACTGAGTTTGCAACATGTTTCCTCCTTGCATATGTAATAAATAATAAGCGAAAGGCCGGATTGACGCAACTTTCCGTCCTATTGTTTTTTTAATTTAAGCATTCTGGTCAGTAAATGATCTATTCTCGCAATTAAATTAAATTCTCGTGAGTGGCAAATATCATTGCCAAGTCGCGTTTTGTCTGCTATTCTTTTCATTATTGATTAAATTAAGGAGCGGTTAATGTGAAAGTAATTAAATTTGGTGGCAGTTCACTCGCTAGTAGTCAACAACTGCAAAAAGTCCTCTCAATCGTCGAAGCTGATCAACAACGTAAATATGTAATTGTGTCAGCACCAGGTAAACGGTTCGATGGCGACACCAAGGTCACCGATTTGCTTATTCAATATGCGCGTCAAACGATTCATCATCAGGATACACAGGCAGTCGTTGCGTCCATCATTGACCGTTATGCCGAAATCGGCCACGGCTTTAACGTGCCCGAAACCCAATTGACCCCAATTTTTGAAACCATTCGTAATTTACCGAAGCAAACATACGCTGATAATACCTATTTAATGGCCACTTTCAAGGCGCATGGTGAACGGCTCAACGCGCAACTGGTCGCCGCCGTCTTTCAGCGAAGCGGCCTCAACGCGCGCTATCTTGATCCTAAAGAAGCTGGCATGGTAGTCACTGATGTTCCCGACGATGCTCAGATTATCAAGAGTAGCTATGACCAACTCGCTAAGTGGGCCGACAGTGAACAGATTTTAGTGATTCCTGGTTTCTTCGCTTACAATCGCAACGGCCAAATTTGTACTTTTTCACGTGGTGGCTCCGATATTACCGGTGCGATCGTTGCCCGGGGAGTTCACGCCGAACGTTACGAGAATTTTACCGATGTCGATGCGATATACGCAGTCAATCCTAACTTGGTCGCTAAGCCAGCAGCCATTAATGAAATGACGTTTACCGAAATGCGTGAGCTATCCTATGCCGGCTTTTCCGTTTTTCACGATGAAGCCTTGATTCCTGCTATCGAAGGTAACATTACTGTCAATGTCAAAAATACAAATCATCCTGAGGCACCAGGAACTTTGATTAAATCAACTCGTGAACCCAATTCCCACTACCCCGTCACAGGGATCGCCAGTTCCTCTAGCTTTTGTTCACTATACTTACGTAAGTATTTATTAAATAAAGAAGTTGGCCTGGGCCGTAAAATTCTGACAATTTTAGAAAACCATCATATCAGTTATGAACACATGCCATCTGGGATTGATGATTTAACCATTATTTTTGATGAACACCAGTTAACACCTGAATTAGAAAAAACACTAGTTGCCGAAATTTCAGCGGCAATTAATCCTGATGAAATCTACTTTACCCACGACTATTCAATCTTGATGTTGGTTGGGGAAAACATGCGTAACCGTGTCGGCATTATGTCACGTGCCGCAACTGCATTAGCCAACGATAACATTAAATTGATTATGGTCAACCAAGGTGCTTCCGAAATTTCCATTATGTTCGGGGTCCACGATAACGATGCTGATCAGGCCGTAATTGCGTTATACAAAGAATTTTTTAATTAATTCATCATAAATAAAATATCCGACTGGCAATTGCTAGTCGGATATTTTTTGTCATCATATTTTAACCATTAGTCATTTTTAAGGGCGGCCTGTGAGTTAGATTGTTATTCCTCAGCAATGATTCGTCTACTTCGACTTCCAGGACTAGGTGGCAAATCTAGGCCTTGATATTAGTCCGTTGTCGTAGCAAGCACGGGGACATTAACACCAAACAGGTTGTGATTGCCACACGAATGGCTACTGAATTTGGCCACTACTAGCGATATCGAGTGGTCGAGCAACCATCTGAACAAACGTCCAAATGGGCTTTCCAAGAACCTGCTACATTCTTAGAAAGCCCATTCACATTGCTGTTAAGAACTCAATGTTAGCTTTTTGACTCATACCGGTTGCACTTAACAACTGTTATCACCCATGGTTATTAATTCTCAACCTTCTGATTTCCAAACCATTTCTTATTAATTTTATCTAACGTTCCGTTAGCCTTCAATTTTTTTAAGCCCGCATTGATTTTACGCTGCATCGTTTTATCACCCTTACGCATTCCGACTGCAAAATCTTCCGACTTAAAAGTTCCCTGGGTTTCTTGGTAATCTGCCGAGTTAGCTTCATGTTTAATGTAATAGTTCGCATAAACACTATCGATCAAAAGTCCCTTAATTCGGCCCGCATTCAGATCGAGAAACGCATTCGTGAAAGTATCATATTGAACCGGTGTCTTTTTGGCAATCTTATCCTTCAACAACTTGGGATTATTTTCCAGTGACTCATAACCTGAAGAACCTGACTGAACACCCAACGTCTTACCCGTCATATCATTAAAAGAACTAATGTGATTTTTCTTTAAAGAAACCAGTACCTGCTTATTCTTTAAATAAGTATTACTGAAAGCCACAACTTTTTCCCGCTGCGGATTTTTCGTATAACCATTCCAAATCAAATCAATCGTGCCATTACGTAGCTCAGTTGCATTCATGGACCAATCAATTGTTTGGAAACTGACCTTGATACCGTATTGTTTAAAGACTGCCCGAGCAAGGTCGATATCATAACCGACCAGCTTACCAGATTTCTCTCGGAACCCCATCGGTACAAAGCTATCGTCCAAGCCAACCACCACGTAGCCCCGTTTTTTGATCTTAGCCCACGTATCTTGTGTGTCAGCTCGCCTGGTCACACTTTGACCACAGCCACTTAACGTCGTTGTCATCCCTAAGAGCATCACGACAAGCAGACTTAGTACGAATAATCTTTTCTTCATCCTGACGCCCCCTACTGCTTATTGGTTGGTTCAACGTGGAACATTTCATCCGCAATATTTTCAGCAAAGGTCAAATCATGAGTGACCACGATTTGAGTCATACCATCAGCTTTTAAACCTAAGATCAACTTTTCAACTTCTTGCCGTAAGTTCGGATCAAGTGCCGAGGTTGGCTCATCATAACATAAAACATTCGGCTTCATTGCTAACGCTCGGGCAATGGCGACTCGCTGTTTTTGCCCCCCAGATAGCTGATAAGGATACTGGTCAGCGTGATCACCTAAGTTCAACCGATCTAATAACATCTGAGCTTGTTCTTCAGCCGCCGCAGTAGATTGCTTTAATACCGTTGTTGGTGCCAAGGTAATATTTTGCATCACCGTTAAATTTGGAAACAGTTCAAAATTTTGAAAAACGACGCCGATAACACTATCGTTGCTCCGATTCGTATATGGGTCAAATGGTTGACCATCGACTAAAAATTCACCGGCATTGACCTTTTCAAGTCCCGTAATACAACGCAATAACGTCGTCTTACCTGCACCAGAAGGACCCACAATACTCAGAATCTCACCATCTTTTACGGTTAAATTCAAATTCTTAATAATCGTTCGCGTTCCAAAACTTTTTGTAATATTTTTGAGTTCTAACATGTGATGGCCTCCCTATTTCCAGTAACTGTAGTGTTTTTCAACTCGTCCAAGGACAAACGTTGTCACGGCTGTCAGTGCTAAGTAAATGACCCCAACTAGCACTAAGGGTACTAAGGTGACGTCTCGCGCTGTCGCTACGTTACCAGCTCGTAATAAGTCCCCTAAGCCAATGACATAAACTAACGAAGAATCTTTGACTAAGTTAATCACTTCATTACCCACTGACGGTAAAACAATTTTAATCACTTGGGGAATTACGATCTTACGAATAGTTTGCCAATAACTCAACCGCAAAACCCGGGCACTTTCATACTGACCGTTATCAATTGACTGTAAGCCTCCCCGGAAGATTTCCGCAAAGTAAGCCGCGTAGTTTAAGATAAATGCGAACAGCGCCGCGTAATAACGAGGAAAGACGATTCCAATCAACGGTAAGCCGTAAAAAACGAAAATCAATTGTAGCAGTAACGGCGTCCCCCGCATTAACCAAACGTAGAAGTGCAGTAACCATTGCAGTGGTTTGAAATTAGACATTAATCCGAGACCAACAACTAGCCCCAACGGTAGTGACCCAATCAAGGTCCAAATAAAGATTTTCAGTGTCATAATGGCACCTGATAGTAATGATGGCAAAATTTCTAAAATATAGTGCATGTGCTTTCCCTCCCAAATTTACAGTTCACATGATGCTGCGTCCACTAATCTGTCATGATCCGCCCCAACAAAAAAGTCCCCTTGAGTCGAATACTCAAGAGGACGGTTATCCGTGGTGCCACCTCACTTCGTAATAACTTCACAGTTACTACCTCAGGGAGTTTTGTGATAATAAAAAAATCGTCCTTAGGCCAAATTACCTAAGAGGACGATTTAATCGCGGTTCCACCTCATATTCACTAGTTGCTCACACAACTAATCTCAACGAGTTTATCACTAAACTCCGCCGCTAACGAGGCCAACCGGAACAGCTTACTAACTTCAGCCATTCAACTCACAGATGTGGTTCGTTGCAACCCTTGGTTATCTTTCCATCACCGATAACTCGCTAGACAAGGTCTTCACAACTACTCTTCTGTTCCCTGTTTTTTAATGTTGCATTCATATTAATCGAAAACTAATCAATCGTCAAGGCTTTTTTTATTTATTACGGTGAAAAATTCCAGCAATCCGCGACCACACCCCTGGTTTAGGGGTATCTAAATTCATGAGTGGCACCGTTTCGCCTTCAATGCGTCGCGCAATATTTCGGTAACCTTGTGACGCCGGATTTTTAGGATCCAAGACAATCGGTTCCCCGTTATTCGAGGTCCGAATAACAGCATCATCATCAAAAACGATCCCTAGCAAGTCAATCGACAAGTGATGCGTAATTTCATCAATATCCATCGTCTCACCGTCTTGCATCATGCGCGTCCGAATTCGGTTAATTACTAATTTGGGCGCTTCCGCTAACGGATACTGTTCCAACAAGCCGACGACCCGATCCGCATCTCGAATAGCTGAGATTTCGGGTGTCGAAACGATAATGGCCGCATCGGCCCCCGCAATCGCATTCATGAAGCCTTGTTCGATCCCCGCTGGACAATCTAGCAAGACATAGTCAAAATCTGGTTTCAACTCGTCCACAATAGTCCGTACTTGGTCTGGATTAAGCGAATCTTTATCCGCATTTTGAGCAGCTGGCAATAGGAACAATAAGTCATCAAACCGCTTATCTTTCACTAAAGCTTGTCGTAACTGAGCTCGACCGGCAACTACATCCACAATATCATAGAGGATCCGGTTGTCGAGGCCTAAAATAACATCCAAATTTCGTAATCCAATATCTAAATCTACTAAGCAAACTTTCTTGCCCATCAAAGCAAGGGCCGTCCCTAAATTGGCCGTTGTGGTCGTTTTACCGACCCCACCCTTACCAGAGGTGATGACAATTGCTTTTCCCATCAAACACGTCCTCCATTTCGAGTAAATAGCTTCGGTCGTACCCGTTTTAATTGCTGGAGCGGCTGGTAGTCTAACGCCTGAATATCATTAATGTAGACCACATTCGTCCCCTCAACAATTTTTTCAAGATCAACTAATTCTAACAATTCACCGACTCGGACTCGCGGTACGGTCGCTAAGGGACTGACGATTACCGCATCATTATGATCTGGATAACCGGCTTCAAGGGCACCGTTAACCTCGCCCATCACAAAGATACTACCGGTTGCCCGGAGTACCCCACCCTCATGAATCTTACCGAAGAACAACACGTCTCCTGTAATCTCAACGACCTGTCCATTACGAATGATCTGATTGACTAGGTGCACCGTATCGCGTTCAATCATCGCTAAGGCATCCGCCGTTAAAATAACATTAGCCGTTAATTTATGAATACTAAATAACGGGTATTGCTGAATCAACTGCGTTACTTTTTGATTTTGTTCCGCCGTCAATAACCGACTAGCCGTATCTAGATCAAATGAAATCTGTTCATCAGTCGTATTATCGGCCTGTAACCGATCCAACAAGACTTTCAAGTCGACCATAATATCATCGAAACTCGCTTCTTGCCGTAAGATCAATTCGTAGCCATCATTACTGGCCTTTAAAACCACACTCTGCTGCATGTTAGAATTCCTTTCTGCCGACTAATTAACACTCAGATATAACCGACGCATTGGATAATATAATATGACAAAGATTGCTAGGTTGACCGCAATCGTCGGTCCTAGCGTGTACACGGCAAAGTCCGCTAAGCCACTTGAAATCACGTGACTCATGGTATACCAAATGTACGTAAATGCTTCTAAAATGGTCAAATTAATAATATAAATCATTAGTAACGTCAAAAAATTCAAATCCAACCATGGTTTGATTTGCCGACATAAATAAACCACTAGCGGTAAACCAATCATGTAAACACCCAAAATTCCAGTATAATACCAGTCAAATACCAAGCCCACGAATGCCGACCAAATTCCAACCGATAGATTATCACGATCATCCAAAAAGACAGCAAATACGATCCACAATAAGACTAAATGTATGACACTGGCATATGGATAACTAAATAGTTTACTAGCAAAAACGTTTGAAATTGATCCATCTAAAAAGAGTGCAACAAATAACCCAATTGGAAAAATAATCTTTAATCTTGAGTAACGCACCGTTGCACCTCCTATTGCTCAGCAACCGTCACAACTGTCAAATCGCTGAGGTCCGCTGCGGGTGTGATCTCGACTTCAGATGCCAGTCCATAATCGTCTTGCTTAACACTGGCAACCGTTCCGACATACAGGCCCTTTGGTGTATTACCACCTAACCCACTAGTCACAACCTTATCGCCTTTTTTAATTTTAACATTGGACGTCACGGAACCCATCTCTAAGAGATTACTACTCTTATCATAGCCTGAAATAATTCCGTTAACCGTTTTACCAGCGCTATTGGTGATTTGAATGGCAAACTTGTTCGAAGAAGAACTGGTATTTGAAATCAATTCAACTTTAGAATTCGTTTGGTTAACTTCCACGACCCGGCCAATCAAGCCCTTTTGCGACATTACTGGCATATTCTTCTTCACACCGGCCGTCGCACCTTTTGAAATCACGAGTTGATTCATCCAAGAAGAAGGCGTCCGTGTCAAGACATTGGCAGTCACCGTCGTGTAATCGGATAACGAATTATTTAATTTCAATTGCTGACGTAATTGCTTGTTTTCCGCACGTGTTGTCTGCGCACTAACTTTGGCTTGCGCTAATTGGTCAACTTGCTTCTTCAATTTCTGATTCTCTTGATAGGTGTTCAGCAAATCAGAAACTGAGTTGGTCGCACTTTGTAAGCCATTGACTGGCCAAGCAATCACCCGGTCAACCGCACCGGCCACATCGTTACCAAATTGTTGGATTAACGGTGGTGTCGATTTTTTATCACGAATGGCTACTGAGACACTCATCAAGCCGAAACTAATAATGAACACGACGATCGCAATCACTAGTTTTCGGTTAGAAAAAAACTTTTGCATAATGAACCCCCGGTCGAAAATTCAATGATTTAACAATAAATAAGCGGGAAGACGTCTTCCCGCTCACCTGTTATCGCTTTTTCATAACGTCGATGCTCTTGAGTGATTCACCCGTCCCAACGGCAACACAGTCGAGGGGTTCGTTCGCGATGAAAACTGGTACTTTGGTTTCATCCGCAATCACTTCAGAAAGATTCTTCAATAAGGCACCACCACCGGTCAAAACAATCCCGTGGTCAATTACGTCAGAGGCAATTTCTGGGGAAGTTTCTTCGAGGGTTTCTTTAATAGCTGAAATAATCTCGGAGACGACTTCTTGAATGGCTTCCGAAACATCTACAGATGAAATCTCAACCGTTTTTGGTAAACCAGATAAGAGGTCACGCCCACGAATCGTTGAGCCTTCTAAGTCCTCAGCAGCTTCTAAGGAAGCAGAGCCACAGTCAATTTTGAGTTGTTCAGCCGTGCGTTCACCGATTAAAAGGTTAAACTTCTGCCGAACATGATAAATAATTGAGTCGTCAATTTTATCACCGGCCATTCGAATTGAACGGCTTGATACGATGCCACCTAATGAAATCGTGGCAACATCCGTCGTTCCACCACCAATATCAACCACCATGCTACCCGTTGGATCCATGACTGGTAACCCAGCGCCAATTGCAGCAGCAAATGGTTCTTCAATGACATATGCATCCCGCGCACCGGCAACCCGTGTTGCATCAATAACGGCCCGCTTTTCAACTTCCGTCACACCACTTGGTACACAGACCATCACGTATGGCTTACCATTTGAGCGGCCAAGTGTCTTTTGAATAAAGTATTTCATCATCGCAACGGTCGTATCGTAGTCCGCAATGACCCCATCTTTCATTGGTCGAATTGCCACAATACTTGCTGGTGTTCTCCCAATCATATCCCGTGCTTCAGAACCGACTGATACAATTTCGCCAGTCTTCGTGTTCTTCGCAACTACGGACGGTTCCCGTAATACGATGCCCTTGCCGTCAACGTACACAATTGTGTTGGCAGTACCGAGATCGATCCCGATATTTTTTGTCCCAAATCCGAACACTACATTCATCCCTTCATCATTAACAAATTTAATTTTTTATTTAGTCATAATAGTAAGTATTATAGCATAGTCGCACTGCATTAAAAAAGCATTGCCTGAATCCTAGCATACCGTAAATTAATGAAAAATACAGTCCCACTATTTAACTTAGATAAAATTTAACAAAAAACGCGATCAGGCCGAATAAATTATCGGTCCTAACCCCGTTATTTTACCACATTCTATTACGAATCCGTATTACAATTTAACAACCCCTGTTCGGCAAAGCTGAAGTAATCGGTTACACCGATAATGAAGCTGTCCAGAAGTGGTAGCCCGACGACTTCACAAGCTAGTTGTAGCCGCTTTGTAAATTCAACGTCTTTTTTCGACGGCGTCACATCCCCACTCGGATGGTTGTGTGCAATCACGATGCGGGCTGTCAACGTTGTCAGCGCAACCTTAATAATTTCCCGTGGCTGCGCTGGACAACTATTAAGAGTCCCTTGAAAGATAACTTGCCGCTTGATAATTTGATTTTTAGTATCTAGACATAATAATTGTAACTGCTCCTGTTCTAAGTTAGCAAAATCTCGGGCTAACACAGCTCCCAACTGCTCGCTTCCATAAACTTGACCTAAAATCAAACGACTCGGTCGCGGTAATAGCTGACCACAGCGAAGTGCAATGATCAGACCATGCCACAACGGATTTTCTGATGATTCGTGTAACCACTCCACAGCGTCTTCGAGTGGATACTCACGCTCAAAGGCTTGCGTTGCAGCACTGACCGCATCCCTTGGTAAGAATGTTGTAAAGTAGGCCCGCACTAATTCACGAACTTGGATTGTTGGTAATTGTTCTTCACTAATAACCGTCATTGAAACCACCCCTTCTAACTAGTAGTTTCGCAAACTGTTGCAGTAACCATTTTTCCCCGCTATTTTTATGACATTTTATTAACGTCACTATCGGTCCATGAGAACCTTTCCTTACTATATCAGACTTGCTTCTGTTCAATCACTAGTCGCGATACAGCTTAGTCAGCAGTCTGATCATCATTATCTTTAAAGTAGGCCCGCACATCACTAATAAAATACAACGAACCTGTCAGTAGCAACGCATCCTCACTCGACATTTCTTGCAACGTTTGCATCAGTGCCGTCTGCCAATGATCAAAAATTTCAGCCGTCCGTCCATCTGGCATTTCCTCGGCCAACATTGCGGGGTCAGTGGCTCGGCGCTTGGCATTAGGGCCTTCAAATTGAGTCAACTGTAAGCGGACATTAGGTAGTGCTCCTAACGTCTGTATCATTTGCCGATGTTGCTTATCCGCTAGAACCGCAAAGATGACATAAACAGTTTGTTGCCCAAAACGCTCACTCAGGGTGGTTGCGAGTTCCGTTACCGCCGGCTCATTATGGGCGCCATCGATCATAATCAGTGGCTCCTGATTCAATCGCTCAAAGCGACCGGGCCATCGCGTCTTAGCTAAGGCTGTTTTGACGTCACGGACTACCACGGGGACCTGGACCCGTTGATGATAAGTCAAATAAGCCGCGATGGCCACTGCCGCATTATCAACTTGATAATCTCCAAGCAGTGGTGTGGTCAGGTCCTTAAAATGTTCGTCTAAACCGTCAAAGTTAAACCGTTCTTGCCAACCTTGAGGCGGTAATAATTTGGTTTTAAAGTCCACTCCCAACGTCTGCAACGACGCTTGTTGCTTCTTCGCCGTTGTGACCATCACTGCCTGCGCTTCAGCGGGTAGCTTACCGACGACTACTGGCACCTGCGTTTTTATAATCCCCGCTTTCTGAGTTGCAATGGCCGTCAACGTATGACCTAAAATCTGCATGTGATCATACCCAATCGTCGTAACCACACTCACCACGGGTGTCCAGACATTGGTAGAATCATATAGGCCACCCAAACCGACTTCAATAATGGCAATATCAATGGGCTGTGACGCAAAGTACAGGAACATCATCGCCGTTATAATTTCAAATTCTGTCGGTCCCCCACTTGGCAATGTTGCGTCAAGCTTAGCAACGACTGGTTGAATCCGTTGCACTAAGCTGACTAGTTCTGCATCGCTAATCGGGATTCCATCGACACTAATCCGTTCATTGAAGCGCACAATAAATGGTGACGTAAAGGTTCCCACCGTTAACCCATCCGCCATGAACAATTCTCGCAGATTAGCAACCGTCGAGCCCTTCCCATTAGTCCCAGCCACGTGAATTCCGGTTACTTTTAACTGTGGATCACCTAACTCGTGTAAGAATTGGCGCATACGACTGAGCGTCGGGGCCTTTTTAAATTGCGTTCGGCCGTGAATAAATGCCAGCGCTGCCGAATAAGTCTCAATCATGTTGGTCTTCCTTCCTATAAATCAGCTTTAATCATCATTTAACTAGTCGCTCATCATCTATCTGACTAATAAGCCTTTATATTTAAAAATTAACAATAAAATGGTAACCATCCCGAAAACGGGGACGATTACCATTTTACCAGTAACACACATTTCAGTTAACTTTTATTATGAATTAAGCTTGTGCCCTAATATCAACTAAGCGTTGTTTCAAGGCTGCTAGCTTGGTTTGATTATCCGCTAACTTTTCTTTTTCACTATTAACGACGTCTTCAGGTGCATTGGCAACAAAGCGCTCGTTGCCTAACTTCTTTGTCGCCCGTGCGACTTCGCTCTCAAATTTAGCTTGTTCTTTTTCAAGTTTTTTGACTTCTTCGTCGAGATCAACCAGTTCAGCTAACGGAATGTAAACTTCCGCATCACTGATCACTTGCGTCATCGCCAACTTCGGTGCAGCCACGTCAGCGCCAATTGAGAGTGTCTTCGGGTGGGCAAACCGTTGAATATAATCTTCATTAGCTTTGAAAACGGCTTGTAACCGGGTGTTGTCCGTCTTAATTAATAGATCCACGGCTGATGACATCTTCGCATTAGCTTCTGCTCGAATGCTCCGAACGGCCGTAATCAATTCAATAAGTGAGGCCATATCACTTTCCGCCGTTTCGTCATCAAATTCAGGATGGTCAACAGGATAAGCAGCGACTACTAAGGATTCACCAACGTGTGGCATTGATAACCAAATCTTTTCGGTCACAAATGGCATGATTGGGTGCAATAACCGTAAGATTTGATCCAAGACATAGGCTAACACGTTTTGGGTATTGGCCTTGGCTTGAGCGTCATCACCGGTCAAGACTTCCTTACTCATTTCGATATACCAGTCACAGAAGTCATTCCAGATAAAGTTGTACAAGGCCCGACCAGCTTCACCAAAGTCAAACTTATCAAAGGTAGTCGTCACTTGTTTGACCGTCGCGTTCAAACGACTCAAGATCCACTTATCTGCTAACGTCCAGTCACTTGCAGCAGGTAATTCCGGTTTGTCCATGGTGCCCAGGTTCATGATAACGTAACGGCTGGCGTTCCAAATCTTGTTAATGAAGTTCCAGGCAGCATCCATCTTCGTATAGCTGAACCGCACATCTTGGCCGGCCGTCGATCCGTTAGATAAGAACCACCGTAATGCATCGGCCCCGTACTTTTCAATCACATCCATTGGATCGATCCCGTTACCGAGTGATTTGCTCATTTTGCGACCCTGTTCATCACGAATTAAGCCGTGTAAAAGCACGTGTTTGAATGGCCGTTTGCCAGTAAATTCCAAACTCTGGAACATCATCCGTGATACCCAGAAGAAGATAATGTCGTAGCCGGTAACCAGCGTATCCGTTGGGAAGTAGCGCTTAAAGTCTTCCGCATCAGTGTTTGGCCAGCCCATCGTTGAAAATGGCCAAAGTGCACTTGAGAACCAAGTGTCCAACACGTCTGGATCCTGTTCCCAGTTTTCTGGATCTTTTGGTCCATCAACACCGACATACGTTTCGCCGGTCGTCTTGTTATACCAAGCTGGAATCCGATGTCCCCACCAGAGTTGGCGTGAGATAACCCAATCGTGGACGTTCTCCATCCATTGATTGAATGTGTCTTCAAACCGATCAGGCACAAATTCTACTTTATTATCAGTCTTTTGATTCTTCAACGCTTGCTCAGCTAGTGGCTTCATCTTAACAAACCACTGAGTTGAGAGCCGCGCTTCAACCTGAACGCCAGTCCGTTCAGAATGCCCAACGCTATGCACAATTGGGTCGATTTTAATCATCAAATCTTGATCTTCCAGATCCTTGACCATCGCTTTACGGGCTTCAAAACGGTCCATCCCTTCGTACTTACCCGCATTGGCATTCATTGAAGCATCATCATTCATGGTGTTAATCCGTTTCAAATCATGCCGGTTGCCGACCTTAAAGTCATTCGGGTCATGAGCAGGCGTGATTTTCACCATTCCAGTTCCAAACTCAGGATCAACGTACGCATCGGCGATAATTGGAATTTCACGTTCAGCTAATGGCAAGATGACTTTTTTGCCAACCAATTCCTTATAACGGTCATCACTCGGATTAACCGCAACGGCCGTATCGCCCATCATGGTTTCAGGACGGGTCGTGGCAATTTCAATGTAATGCTTACCGTTGAAGGTGTAATCCTTATCAGCAAATGGGTACTTAACGTGGTAGAACGCACCCTTATCATCCTTATGAATCACTTCAATATCAGACAAGGCCGTCCGTGCTTGAGGATCCCAGTTGATGATATATTCACCACGATAAATCAAGCCCTTGTTGTAAAGATCAACGAAGACTTTCTTAACCGCATCGGAAAGACCATCATCCATGGTGAACCGTTCACGAGAATAGTCTAATGACAGTCCCATCTTGGCCCACTGTTGCTTGATAATTGACGCGTATTCGTCTTTCCAATCCCAAACTTGTTGAATAAACTTCTCGCGACCAAGATCATAACGACTGATCCCTTGTTCACGCAATTTGGCTTCAACTTTCGCCTGTGTGGCAATCCCAGCATGGTCCATTCCTGGTAACCATAAGGTATCAAAACCTTGCATCCGTTTTTGACGAATAATAATATCTTGTAACGTGGTATCCCAAGCGTGGCCTAAATGCAACTTTCCCGTAACATTTGGCGGTGGAATCACGATTGAATAGGGTTTAGCTTGCTTGTCGCCCGAAGGCTTAAATAAATCTTGGTCTAACCAAGTCTGATAACGACCCGCTTCCACGGCGGTCGGATCATACTTGGTTGGCATATCAGTCGTTGGTTCTTCTGACATTGGGGCACATCCTTTCTCTTGGCACTAAAAAAGTCCACTCATCCTATTAGACTAGGACGAATAGACTTCGCGGTACCACCTAATTTTAAAGCCATCACAAGTGATTGCTTTACAACTTAAACATCGTTGTTAACGAACGGTGTATCCCGTCCGGCTATTCCTACTAAAACAGTTCAGAATAGCAGCTCGCAAGCTACCTTCACGCTAAAACCGCCAAGCGTGTCCCACTCATCACGCTCTCTCTGTTGACGTTGCTTATCGCTACTCTCTTGCTCATTGCTGGTTGTCACTATTGTAATGAATTTCCTGAGTGCCGTCAATCCTTATTCGAATTGTTTTAAAGCATCGAGGGCTGCCACATAATTTGGCTCGTGACTAACATCTGGCACGATTTCATGATAAACGATTTTACCGGCCGCATCAGCGACATAAATCGCCCGGGTCAACGTCCCATTGTTGGGCAAGTATAGATTGGTGGCGTAACCAAAGGATAGTTCTTCATCGGAAGCCACCGTTAAGTTTTTAACGCCTTCCTTAGCGCACCAACCAGCTTGGTCAGCAACCGCGTTATTGGAAATGGCTAAAAATTGAACGTGGGGGTACTTATCAGCCTGTTGATTGAACTTCTTTGTTTGAATAGAACAAACTCGCGTATCAATATCTGGCATCACACTTAACAAGACAGGCTTACCTAGCAAGTCCTTAGTCTTAATCTTTTCATCATGGGTAGTGAACACTTTGAACTTCGGTAACTGGTCACCATCTTGTAACGGTTCACCGACTAAGTCTAACGCTTGATCATGAAATAATACTTGCACGTAAAACACCCCTTCGATAACTAATGGTTTTCTAATATTTGTGGTAGTACTAGTATAGCTCAAATTTAACGCAATTTCAGTTATCGCGCAAATAATCGTCTCACAAATTATCATTTTGAGCACCACACTAATTATTTAGGATTAATCATGCTTAAAACAGGTCATTAAGTTGGCTGAGTATGCTGGCGCAATCAAGACAGGCCTCAGTGTCATTGCCGGGTTTAGTACCGGGCTTTATTTTAAACATTCAATCGCTTGACCACATTCTTAGTACTGAAAGCTTAATTTACCGTCAACTGAATGCCAGTATTCGATTCAAACTGAATTTATCGTCACCAAAGACACACAGTCGATTGGCTGGTCATGATCCACAATTCAGCTTGATTTTACACGACAATCTGATGTTGTCAATAGCAAGCACTTGCTTTAATAACAAGTCAGCTTTGAGTCGTCCAAAAAACGAGCAGCCATTATCCCGGCATACTCGTTTTGGGTATTACTGATTTAATTGATCTTTGACCTATAGTAGTTCAGCAAAAACATCTTCTTGGGCATTTAAATAATTTTCGCCTGGTTTGATCTCAGTCATTTTAACGCCGGCTAAAGCCCGTTCCATCAAGCCTTCGACATCAATCCGTTCTTCGTAGGACCGTGAACGGTCTAGCTTCGGATGCGTCTTGGGTGCTGGCGGCGCAAAAATCGTACAACAATCTTCAAATGGCATGATCGACAAGTCATAGGTATCGATATCTTCGGCAATCTTAATGATTTCCGTCTTGTCCATGGAAATCACTGGGCGCAAAACCGGCAAGGTAGTCACATCATTGATGGCAATCATGCTGTCCATCGTTTGTGAAGCCACTTGCCCTAATGATTCACCATTAAAAATCGCCTTACCATGCCGTTGACGCGTTATGGCGTCCATCAAACGCATCATCAGTCGCCGTTGAACGGTCATCAGATAACCCTCGGGCACTTTTTCTTTGATTTCTTCTTGAATCTCAGTGAATGGAATCTGAATAAACTTCACGCTACCAGAGTAACTTGCTAGCGTTGACGCTAACTGCTTGGCCTTTGCTAACGCCTGTTCACTCGTGTATGGCGGACTGAAGAAATGGACCATTTCCATGTCCACACCACGCTTCATGCCAAGGTAGCCGGCAACTGGTGAATCAATCCCACCAGAAAGCATCAGCATTCCCTTGCCGGCTGTGCCGACGGGTAATCCACCGGCGCCCTGAATCGTTTCTGATGATAAGAAAATACCGTTTAATCGAACCTCGACCCGCAACACAATGTCCGGATTTTTCATCTTAACTTGAATCCCGTCAACGTGGTCCAAGATTTGACCACCAAGCATGTCATTGATTTGATTTGTATCGTATTCAAACTGATGATCGGAGCGCCGTGTGTAAATTTTGAAAGTCATGCCCGGTTCAAACTGGGCTTTGACCATCGCAATCGCCGTTTCATAAACGGCATCCATCTCGGCATCGACGCGAATACTTGGTGAAAAGTTTTGAATTCCAAAAACTAACTTCAAACGTCCCATGACCTTATCGGCATCCTCACCATTTAACATGATGTGCATCCGGTCACGGTTCGCATGAACCTTTAGTTCTGGAAAGTCGTGCAACGCTTTGCGTACGTTACGGCCCAAACTATCAATAAAGTTCCGCCGGTTTTTACCCTTGGTCGATAGTTCACCATAACGTACCATAATTTCAGTGTACTGCATGAACAAGTTCCTTTCCGTTATGCGTCTGCATTAATTTTAGAGAATTTTTGGTAAAGCTGATCAAAGACTTTAATAAACTGATCAGCTTCTGCTAACGTATTATGCTCATCAAGACTCACCCGCACAGCACTCGTCGCAATGTTTTCTTGCACATGCATCGCCATTAGCGTACTAGAAGCTAAGTGTTTCTTCGATGAACAAGCACTCGTCGTTGAAATATAAATACCTTGGTCTTCAAATGCGTGAACGATGGTTTCACCCCGCACACCATTGATTGTGAAACATAAAATGTGAGGTGCAAAACCAGCTGTTGGTTGACTAAAAATCGTCACTTTCGGCAATGACTTAATGTGCTCGTAGATTCGCTGCTTGATGGCCCGTTCACGAGCCACCTTATCCGCTTCATCCGTGAGTAACAGTCGCAGGGCCTTCGCCATACCGGCAATTGCCGGTAAGTTTTCAGTTCCAGAACGCCAATTATTTTCCTGACCGCCACCATTCATTAATGGTGCTAACTTCCGACCATTGCGCGCATAAATAAAGCCAACACCACGCGTTGCATGAAACTTGTGGCCGGAAAAAGTCACGAAATCAACCCGGTCATTCATGATCATGTTTTGAATACCCTTGCCAATGCCTTGAACCGCATCAATATGAAAATGGATCTTCGGGTATTGTTTCAGTAGTTCAGCCACTTCAAGCAGGGGTTGAATCGTGCCAATTTCATTATTAACCGCCATCGTTGACACTAAAATCGTATCAGGTCGAATCGCCGCTTTCAAGTCCGCCACATTGATGCGGCCTTCCTGGTCAACTGGTAAGTAAGTCACTTCATAACCGAGCTCTTTTAATTGTTCCATCGAATTGTGAATGGCCGGATGTTCCACAGCCGTGGTGATTAGGTGCTTACCAAACGCCCGCTTTTCAATCGCGGTTCCTTTCAAGACCCAGTTGTCGCCTTCCGTCCCACCAGATGTGAAGAATATTTCGTGGGCCTGCACACCTAATAAATCAGCAATTTGTTGCCGTGATTGCTCCAACAAATGAAAGGCTGTTTCACCAAAATTATGCAAACTAGACGGATTACCCCAGATTTTCTGGGAAACCGTTGTATACGTCTCAAGTACGGTGGGAGCAACTTGGGTCGTCGCACTATTGTCAAAATAAATCATTACTACGCCTTCTCTTTCCAAGAAAGTGTGCTTTGCACTTACTTTCGATAAGAATTCTTTGCAATTATACCAAATATTACTAGTGAAACAAGAGGTTTTGTTCCAAAACTAAGATTAACTGGCTGGTAGTCACCAATTAATTAGTTTTGACTTTCCTATCCAAATTAACTAGCAAACGGCACCTAAGCTTGTTAGTGGCAATCAAAAACAGCTGGTAGTTGTTATCTAACAATCACCAGCTGTTTTTTCAACCAATTAGAATCAAACGAGCACTTTACTAAGCTTCGTCAGCACCTTTATCAGCTTGCTTATTAGCATAGTAGCTGTCTTCAATCCGTTTATAAGACCCTGGATCAACTTTATCGACCGCCGTCGCAATTACTTCTAAACTCCGGGCATAGTCATGCGTTTCTGTGAATAACCGTTGAGCTTCCACACTCGCAGCTTGCACCTCTTCATGGTTCGTTTTATAACGATTGGCGTATTGTAAAAGCTGTTCCGCCATGACGGCAGCATCCGTTAAGTCGTTGGTCTTTTCTTTCAACGTCGCCATGTCCGCCTGAATCACAATCAACTGCTTCGTAATATCGTCCATGTTAATCACGAGTTTATTAATATCATGATCGAGCCGTTCAATCTCCTTAGCCACAACTTTGAAATAGTCCAAGTAGTCTTTCGGCAAACCAGGCAAGTTTAAGTTTTCAACTTGCCGCTTGATCGCATGAATTTCGAAGTCGAACCGTTGCAACGTTTCATGTGCTTTGGATTCCTCAGCAGTTAAGCTCGCAACCCCTTTATTAATCGCAACCTGTTCTTCTTCAATTCCCTTCAATTGCTCATCTTGTTCCGCAAAATGGGCCGCAATCTCACTAAAAATGGCTTGCTTGCTAGTAATGGCCGTTGTGTCCGCCTGATAAACAGATTCAATCGTCTTTAATTGCTCATTTAATTCACGCGTCCGCTCGACTTCGCCATTATTTAACGTATAGCTTTGAGCTAACCGATCCAGTTCAATTTGCAAGCGGTGATTCTGATTCATGGCGTGCGTCAAAAACTTACTAATCTCCGCCTGTCGCTCATCGACAATGGCCTTAGCATCAATTTCTGCTTGCATCACATCATACAAATGATCAATTCGCTTTTCAATCGCATGATTGCCATTTTCGGCATCCGTTACTTTCAATTCTCCAAGTAGCGCTGTGTTATCCTCAATGGCTTGCTTTAATGCTTTGATTTCCGGCTCAATTGAATCAATCTCAAAGTGAAAATGCTGGGCCGTTAATTGTTGATAACCACTAGCAAGTTCAGCTAATTGATCAGGAAAGCCACTCACCAAGTCCTTATAAATTGGTGGAATCCGATCTATGTCCATTTCAAGGGCTCCGGTATCATGATGCAACTGATCAAGGACCTTTTCAGCCGCATCGTGATCACCGGCCTTGGCTAATTCAGAGAAGTGATCAAAATCACTTTCCAAATTCGCTAACTGATCCTCTAGTCTATCGATACTCGGACCAAACGAAAAGTTTTGTGACAGTAACGTTTTCCGCAAATTCTGATATTTCTTTTCTAGACTGGCCACTGCTTGCCGATGGGCTGCATCCGCATCATCTAATGCCTGCAACCCTTGACGAATTTCTGCTTGCCGCTGTTCGATCGTATCCAAGGTGGCCGCTACTTTTTTCAAATTTTGTTGCGCATCTAAGAAGCGAACGCCCCGAGCTTGCGTGGTAATGGCCGCCAACTGCTCACTAACGGCGGGTAACTGGTCATTAGTCACTTCTTGACCAGCGCTCTGCAACGCTTCCAACTTCGCTAACGAACCACCTGTTAGTCCGAGTTGTTCAATTTTTTCGAAATCCGTGGTTTGCGATTGTTTACTTAACGCTTGTTGCCGGGCCGTCAATTGCCGAACCTGCTTATCAATGTACAATTGAAAGCCTTTAACCGCCGCGTAGATGACAATCGCAACCACAACAATGCCGATTGCTACTTGCATACGAATACCCCTTACATTATTTTATTCCGTTTTAATTGCGTTGCGCCTCACCCTGCTGAGAACCGTAACCTTGCTTTTTTCTGAAAATCCAATTAAAATCTATCTTAAATTATAACATAGACGTAACTAACGGACAGTAACAATTTGTTAACATTCAAGGAGGATCTTTACATGGCTACCACGGAAACATCACTTATGAACCAACAACTAGACGCCCTACTTTTTCAAGAAACCAACTTGGTCGCGAACTTAGCTAACGCTAGCGCCCTCCTTAACAGTACGTATACTGACCTCAACTGGGCCGGCTTTTACTTATACAACGAACAAACTGGCGAGCTCGACTTAGGTCCCTTCCAAGGCAAAGTCGCTTGCATGCACATTAAGGTCGGGGCTGGTGTCGTCGGAACTGCTTTTGAAACGCAGACAAATCAACGGGTGGCTGATGTCCATCAATTTCCTGGTCACATTGCCTGTGACAGTGCTAGTAATTCTGAAATCGTAGTCCCAATCACCAAAAATGGGCACCAAATCGGCGTTCTCGACGTGGATTCTCCATCGTTAGACCGATTCAATGCCGATAACGAGGCCGAATTAACTGAGTTTGTGGCTATCTTAACGTCTCATATTGACTAATCAGCATTAAACGTGGTATGCTACTCTTTGTGTAAAATAATGCAGCAGTGAGTGGGTAAGCTCGTCAACAGATTGGTGCCAATATTTTGGTCAGTTAGTAACCTGCGGCTGCAATGGTGAAACCTGCAGTCCAATCTGAACGAATATCGAACTTACATCGGATTATTTTACTCCAACTAAAATTATTGGAGGAAACATTTTATGTCTCGTTATACAGGTCCAAGTTGGAAAATTTCCCGTCGTTTGGGAATGTCCCTTTCAGGTACTGGTAAAGAATTAGCTCGCCGCCCTTACGCTCCTGGTGATCATGGCCAAGGTCGTCGTGGTAAGTTATCTGAATACGGTACACAATTACGCGAAAAGCAAAAGTTACGGATGATGTACGGTTTAACTGAACGTCAATTCGCTAACTTATTCCTTAAAGCTGGTAAGATTCGCGAAGGTAAGCATGGTGTTAACTTCATGATCTTACTCGAACGTCGTTTGGATAACATGGTTTACCGTTTAGGCTTAGCTACGACTCGTCGTCAAGCGCGTCAATTAGTAAACCATGGTCACATCACTGTTGATGGCAAGCGCGTTGACATTCCTTCATACGAAGTTAGTGTTGGCCAAGTTGTCTCAGTTCGTGAAAAGTCCAAGAAGTTGGCTGTTATCACTGGCGCTGTTGAAGCCGTTGTTGCACGTCCTAACTTCGTTCAATTCGATGCCGATAAGCTGGAAGGTTCATTGACTCGTTTACCAGAACGTGAAGAACTTGAAGCAGATATCGACGAATCATTAATCGTTGAATACTACAACAAACTTTAATTTCCGGTGTTTAAAAACCGTCGCATTTGCGGCGGTTTTTTTTGTGTCTCAGTTAAGTTTAAGCCTCACGCTCGGCACTCACGGCGGCCATGACCGGCTGGTAAATTGGCAACAATTGTTTGAACGTTGTTATGATCAATCTGTTCAACATATCAGCATCTTCAAATAATGGATCGCCAGCTAAGACTGCGCGCCCCACGACCAATTCGCTGTGCTTGTACTGGTCAAACTTCTTAATGGCCTGCATAATATGCGTCGGTGTCGCGGGTTGTGTGGACGGTACGCCATGATTATTACTGATAACATAGCCCGCCGGCAAAGCTGTCAGCAATGGCGCCAGGTCTGTGAGTCGCATGCGCGCCTGCACGGCAGGTTTACATTCATCTAAAATATCAAAATAGATAAACAAGCGGTCAGGCCATAGCCCTAATTCAAAATGCGGCCAGGCTTTGTAGCTCCGTTTGTTTTGACTAAACGCGACCCAAGTATCTACCGGTGGGTTTTTAAATCGGCGCAAGTGTTTGGCAACATGCGCGTAAAACGGCGGCTCCCCAGGAGTTTGTAAACTCGTAATAATCGTTGGTGCGAGCTGCTCGAACTTAGGATCAATCACCGTTTTAATCAAACGCATGCGTCCCGCCAACGTTTGGTCATTAAAAATTTCAAAATCTTGATTTGTAAACAAGTTTTATCATCCCCAAAACTAATTTAGATTAACCATACCGCATTCACTAGCGCAGCGCTACCCCCCTTCCCTTCGCTATTATTGGAGGAACATGCTACAATGATAATTACTATCAAGGAAAGGATGTTAGACAATGGCTGAAACAGATAAGCAACCAGTTGACCGCATCGAAACGGCCATGCACGGGACGCCAAAGTTGCATCCCGATGAGCAGCGAAAGTATCTTGGCACGTTTCGTGAACGCGTCGAAATCGCCATAACTGTTGCCCAAGTCAAACAGGCTAGTTATGTTGACGCGCTCAGCCAAGCATTTGCAGCGCATCCCGATGACCAGCTGTATATTAATGGTAATTTGGAACAGGAACTGATTGGGCCGTACATTAAGGCCGCTAGTCAAGCCAATATTAAATTCACCATTAAAACAGACGATATCTACCGAACTGCCGATGACAATTATGCACTGGTATTTACCGCTGCAACTGCCATTAACCAAGACGTTATTGACATTGCACAACGTTATCCATCCCAGACATCACCAGCAACACCGAAGGCCGATAAAGCGCCCGGTTTGCTAGATAAATTCAAAAAGTTACTTTAAATGTTTTTTATGACACTGAAGAGAACGGAACAAACCTGCATGTGCTAACACGCACCCAAAAGATACAAACAAACGACCATTAATTCTTTAATGATAAAATATCATTGAAGAATTAATGGTCGTTTGTTTCTCGTTATTCTTCGTTCCTGAGAAACAAACTGATCTCCCAACTTGCCCCTCCGAAATATCGCTAACGTACATGCTATAAAAGTACCGTTCCTTAAATTGATAGAAAAATCGTGCTCAGTTTCGTCCCAGAATTTTTTGCATTTGACCGCGTTTAACTATGCACCAAAGTTCCATAAAGACTGGTTATGAACAAAGCTACAACAATAATGCCCATAAGACTGACCGATATCCATGGCGTTGTGGCGATACTCAGTAGTAACAATATCCCACCACCAACTAGCGTATAGCCTAACCAATAACGAACACGCCGCCAAATCATTGGCCGAATTGCTTGACCACCTCGATGTAGCTGGGCATACTGGTTTGCACTGATCGTCGGCAAGTAGTTGCCAATGGCCATAAAGATAAACGCAATTAAACTAATGACAATGCGCCAGATATCTAACTGGTGGCCTAACCCATAACTGATTGTCGTTGTATAGATCACGCCTGAAAGCACGGGTACGATCCAAATAATCATCCGTTCAAAGCGCGGTGCTGGCCCCTTATGGTTCGCATTAAGACGCGTGACTCCCACGCAGATGAGCTGAAACACCATCATCATTACCGGAAATCCAAAGACCACCAGTGATTTGGCGGCCATTCCATTGGGTTGATTATCTAAATTAAAATGAATCGCCATTTTAGCGGGTAACGCCGTATAGTTCACGATACCATAGCCCATTGGTAATAAAATGACAATGTAACTCAGCCACAACTGCAGATTTCTTTTCATCATCCTTATTCATCCCCCTGCTTTGGACTGAAACGATACAGCCACGTCAACATTTCCTCGAATACGCTAGCGTTTAACTCATAATACAAATAGTTTTTCTCCTTAGTGACGGTGACTAAGCCCGCCTCCTTCAAAAGCTTAAGGTGATAAGAAACCGTTGCGTGGCTTAGCTTAAAATGTGCCGCAATCTCGCCAGCTGATTGCCGATCTTGACGTAGTTCTTCTAGGATCTGACGTCTGACAGGATCAGCAATTGCTTTGAAAGTCGTATTCAATGCCATAGATCGTGCCTCCCAAAAG
The DNA here is from genome assembly GCF_032681335.1 of Lactiplantibacillus sp. DA1. Lineage (NCBI taxonomy): Bacteria > Bacillati > Bacillota > Bacilli > Lactobacillales > Lactobacillaceae > Lactiplantibacillus > Lactiplantibacillus sp. DA1. Next base: position 87,674 of record NZ_JAWHTQ010000006.1, read on the forward strand.
CTATTTCGATATGTTTCTAAATAGATTATAACAGGTCTTGAAAATTCTCACAAGAAGTATTTAGATAAAGTTCGAAATAGGTATATTCTAACCAGTTCGTATGAAGATTGAGAATCAAAAAAGCCGGTCAAGAGACCAGCTTTTTAATTCTCAATCTTCATTTCCAAACAACGCATCCAACAACTGCCCCGCCACTGGTCGTGCTTTTCCAAACATTGGGAACAAGTGCGGATATAAGTACGGTGCCGCATGAATACCTAGATACACTGCCATTTCAGGATGTTCCGGCACTAGTTCTGCGTAAAGATTAGGAATCATCACGTCGACCCCGGCTATCGATAGATGTAAATCCGCCACCAATTTTTCAACTGCTTGTACATAGGACTGATGCATGTCATCGGTCGCATCCAGCACATCAGCACCATTACCAAAGGTTGCATCTTCTCGTAATAAAATTTGCGTTCCCCGGCTGACAACTGAATCTAATGTCAGATGATATGAATCTAATCGATAACGCTCGATCGTCCCCAATTGTAATGTTGATTGCGGCCACTTAAAGGCAGTTCCCCGCAATGCGCGACCATTCTTACGATCTAATAAAGTTTTGACCGTTGAGCGCCCATCGCCAACAATATTAGCGGGAATTCGTTCAACAATCGCTTGTACACGACCATCAATAACCAAGAAACGGTAACTTGATGCAACCACCACTTCTTCGGCCATTACCGCGGACGTTTGCTCGAATAGTTGCCGGACGACCTGCTCAAATAGTTCTCGTTCTGGCATAATCCGAAAAACGACCACCTTATGTGACTCATTTGCCGCCTTTAATACAATTCCACCCGCTTGAACGTACCGATCATAATCAGCAATCAACTGATTAGCCGTATGATACGTTTGCGAAGCTGGTACCTGAACACCATGCTCAGCCAAGACTTGTTTGGCGGCGGCCTTATGTGTCAATACGGTCGTTAGCGCCTGCGGATTTAAATCTGTCCCGCTACCGTTGACCACTAACTGCGAATGCCCTAAATTGGTTAATCGTAAAATATTAGCGGGCGCGTCAACCACGTCCACCCGCACACCACGCGTCAGTGCTTGCTGGACTAATTGCTGACTCGATAAATCTAACGTGGTAAAGCCGGCAAGTTCAAAGGGCCGTTCATTGATATCGGCTTGATAACGTGCGGCTTGTTGGAGTGCCCACGCCAACGGATCAGCCTGCATGGCAATTTGTGCGCTCAACGTCGTCTTGGGGTCTGTGACTCGCTTCTTCAGCTGTTTAAGTAAGACCACATCTTCATTCGGTAAGTCATAAGCCTTAACAAAATCCGCGAGTGCCTCTAAGACTTGGGCCGCTGGTATGGCTTGAGCACTGGCAGTTGTCGGATTTTCAGCCAATACTTGTCTGGTCAACTGGTCAGCCTGTACGTTGACCTGTGGCACCATCTTGATCGGAAGTGCCGGCATCATCACAAAGTAACTCGCTAGCAAGCGAAGAAATGCCACCGCGTTAGCGTCCACCCCAACTGGACTAGTCGGGTCGAGGTCTAATCCCCGGTATTCAAGATAATAAACGCCTTGTCGGGTCATCGTGGCTAACTGACCGTTGCTCCGGAAGCGAACTGGCCCATCGAAATCGGCGACTGATATTAACTGTTTCTCGTGCACTGCCGCGGTCAACTTAGCCACATAACGATCAATCGATGTATAATCGCCTGTTACTTGACTATAACGACCATTGGGATGTTGAACACTACTACGCTGATGACGACTAGTTGTATCAGTAACGGCTAGACATGGCGAAGCACCAAATAAATACTGAATCAGCCAATTCATTCGAACCAAGCCTTGAGCAACTTTTAGATAGACTGCATTGCGAAAATCGACATAACTGTGATACTGCTGATGAAACGTTTCGGTGTATAACCGAGTAAATAAAGTTTCATTCAAGCTGAGGTTCACATGACTTCCAGTAGTCATTAACTTCTGTATATCATACTTACGTGCTAAATCCCGGCGACGTTGATAGCCGACCTGATCAACATCAGCTAATGGGATTGTTGCCAAATCAGTCGGCAATACTGGCGTACTCGATAATGGCCATAATTGCTCTCCCTCACCGAGCGTTCGGCGCGCCGCTGTATTCAACCCATTCAGATAAGCCATTAATGCTGGAATATCACGACGAACCGGCGTACTAAATTTTAAAGCACTCGCTGAAAAGCCAGGGCGCAGTTGCTGATTTTGTTGTGCTGAGCCAAACGCGTGAGGATGACGTGTTGCGGCTAAGCAGCCATGACTGTCCACCCGGTGCATGGTCACCTCGAGTCCTAAATTAGCCTGATGAACGAGTGGGACTAACTGATACTGTACAATTGCCTTACCAACGGCATCTAATTCCATAATGATCAATCCTTTGTAATTATTTTGACTGCTAAACTGATTATTCGGTGTCCTTCATTGTAAATGCTATAATAGTTGGGACTAGTTTTGCAAGGAGGGATTTCAAACGATGCAACAACCTTTAGCTTATCGGATGCGGCCAAAAACATTGGAAGACGTTGTTGGCCAACAGCAACTGGTTGGTCCGGGCAAGATCATCGCACGAATGGTCAAGGCCAAACGTCTATCATCAATGATTTTATATGGGCCACCGGGTACTGGCAAGACCAGCATTGCCAGTGCCATCGCTGGTTCGACCAAATACGCTTTTCGCATGTTGAATGCCGCCACTGATAGCAAAAAGCAGCTTCAAATCGTCGCTGAAGAAGCCAAAATGAGTGGGACGGTTATTCTGTTACTGGATGAAATCCACCGGTTGGATAAAACCAAACAGGATTTTCTATTACCCCACCTAGAAAGTGGCCGCATCATTTTAATTGGTGCCACCACCGAAAATCCATATATTAGTATTAACCCAGCCATCAGGAGTAGAACGCAAATCTTTCAAGTCTTTCCACTAACAGCTGAGGATATTCAGCACGCCGTTGAACGGGCCCTTGCTGATGAAACAAACGGTCTTGGTCGTTACCGAGTTGACTTAGCGCCCGCCGCCTTGCACCATCTTTGCACGGCAACTAATGGCGATTTACGAAGTGCCCTCAATGGTTTAGAGTTGGCTGTACTGTCATCAACCCCCGCCGACGATGGCACCATCACCATTTCACAACAAACGATTGAAGAATGCTTGCAGAAAAAGGCCCTGTCTGCCGACAAAGATGGCGATGCCCATTATGATGTGATTTCGGCATTTCAAAAGTCCATTCGTGGTTCCGATGCCAACGCCGCTCTGCACTATTTGGCACGATTAGTCGAAGCTGGCGATTTAAAGAGTATTATGCGTCGACTGATGGTAATTGCTTATGAAGATATTGGCTTAGCAAACCCAGCAGCTTGTGCCCACACGGTTGCCGCTGTTCAGGCCGCCGATCAACTTGGCTTTCCAGAAGCACGAATTCCGTTAGCTGATGCTGTGATTGAATTAGCCTTGTCACCAAAATCAGATTCAGGCATCAGTGCCGTTGATGCCGCCCTCACAACGGTTCGTAACGGGCATTTCGGTGACATTCCAGCCGATTTAAAAGACGCCCACTATCAGGGTGCTGCCAAACTCGGGCACGGTGTCGGCTACGATTTTCCACACGACCATCCGGGCGACTGGGTTGCGCAACAATATTTACCAGATGCCATCAAATCGGCTAAGTATTATGAACCCAAAACAAATGGTCGCTACGAAACAGCGCTTGCGCAACAATACGAAAAATTATTAAAGGCCAATGCGCGAAACCGTTAACAACACCTCGGTTGTGCTTATAATTGCAACTTTTATTTTTATATGCTAGACTAAGAGTCGAAATTACTAAGGTGTGCGCATTGCTCTAAACAAAGTGTTGCCGAACAATTAATACTACTTTGGGATGTCCGTTAGCTAATTCCATAACATGCCTTATCCTTTGGTAGTTAGCGAATTAGTCAGAACGTCCCACCTGCCTTAAAGCGGGTCAATACTGAAGGGCGATTAACGGCACCACTAGTTTTTCCGGAAGTTTACTTCCGTTGGTCAGGACTTGTTCCTGGCCTTTTTTGTTGCGTGAAATCACCGCCAACTAACAGCCACAGTTTTTTAGATCCGTTAATGAGCCATTATTTGAAGATGCTCAACGGTTGGTTCACGATCTATCAACAGGCGTACATCTTAAGCTATACTAACTAGGCAAGCTTACGTTGAATTTAGCGCATTTAAAGTCTCCGTACTAGTTGTTAATATTATTGCTGGCATTGAATTTGTCTTCTCTTCCAGAATCGACTAAAATAATACCAACATCACCTTTTGGAGGTTTATTTTGATTACACTACTGCTTGTCGTTTACACACTCATTGCGGGATGGCTCAGCTACTACCTACTGACCCACCAATCGCGACCGTTTCTCTTTTTTGATCCCAACAAAGCGCCCACCATCAAGCATGTGGCTCGTTATGGCGGCGGTTTAATGTTACTAGTCACCATTGCTTGTCTCGTGACCATCTTTATCCAAGCAACAATGCTAATTGCCATCGTGTTAACAAGTGGCTCGCTCATCATGATGGCAATTGCACTAATTTTAGTGAGTTTTATGCAAATCTCATAGAAAACGCTTTTTATTTATTGCGAAAACCTTTACAATATAGTTATAAAGTAATGAGGGGTGAGAATGATGTTACAACAATACCAACACATTTTAGTTCCTGTTGATGGTTCTTATGAAGCAGAATTAGCATTTAAAAAGGCGGTTGCCGTCGCGAAACGGAACGGCCCTAACGCCTCAGTTCACATGGTCCACGTGGTTGATACCCGTGCTTTCCAAAACATTTCTAGTTTTGATACGACGATGGTCGAACAAGTGACGGATACTGCTCAAAAGACGCTAGATAAATACGTTGCCGAAGCTAAAGCGGACGGCTTAGATAACGTTGATTACTCCATCGAATATGGGGCACCAAAGACGATTATCGCTCGTGATGTTCCTAAGGACATGGGAACTGATTTAATTATGATTGGGGCTACCGGCCTCAACGCAGTCGAACGTCTGTTGATTGGTTCAGTCACCGAGTATGTCACTCGAATGGCTGTTTGCGACGTGCTCGTTGTCCGGACTGACTTAGAGAATAAGCCAGCACCTAAACCAAAGAAAAAGTAATATTTTAATGCACTGACTACCAAAGTCGAGCCAATGAAGTTATGAAACTTCATTGGCTCGACTTTTTATATTGTTCTCTAGTATTGCTTATTTAACCAGCCTAGTCAGTACTGGCTCATTATTCCAAAATGACACGGTAGAGTTTCTGACCAAGATCATTCAAAGCCGTCGTTTGTGCTTCACGTTCCCCATCAGCAGCCATCACAGTCATGATAAAGGTGCCTTGCCGATTTTTGACAATGGCCGCATCATTTTGAACACCATACGCTTGATAATCTCCAGTCTTATTGTAAATCGTTGCCCGCGTTGGCAAATTTTTGACTAACTTGCTGTGATCAGTATTAGCCTTTAAAATCGTTAACATGGCTTGATCAACCCTTTTAGAAATCAACCGATAGTTAGCCAGCCGTTGCAGTATCGTTGCGACATCCCGAACTGAAGTATAGTTATCACGACCCGCTTTTAGTGCCGCAGTGTCCATTAATCGACGTGCCATTTTGGTATCCTTCAAGTCCAATTGAGCAACTTCACTGTTGATTGCAGACACACCGCCCACTCGATCCAACATAATATTAGCAGCGGTATTATCGCTGTCCGTAATCATCCGCTTAGCGATCTCAGCGTACGTTAGCTGACTACCAGCAGGTAACGTATGTAACGTTCCCGTACCACCGACCTTATCTTCAGCACGTAATGTGTACCGATCCTGCATTTGCCAATTATTTTGATGAACTTGATCATAGGCTGTCACTAAAATAAATAATGTAATTAAACTCCCAGCGCGCTGTGCGCCATTATTAACGATTACAGTCTGACTGCCCGTCAACGGCATGACTGCTATCGAAGTTCGCCCGGCCACGTCTTGCATTGTTTGCTCAACAAGCTCGGAGACCGTCTTAGTTGGAAACGTCGCCAGTGGCTTCCCAGTCGCCACAGGTTGCGCTGTAGCTGTTGTCCCACTGGCAGTCGACTTAGCAGTGGTTAGCGCCAAGGACGACCAGAATAGCTGACCAATGATATAACTACCACCAATCAGCAGTAAAAGCGCAACCAGTCCGCTAAGCAACCACTGCTGATTAAATCGGGTTGAGAATATGGTTAGTCGTGATTGTGATTGTCGACGTTGCACGCGACTTGGTTGGGCTGAATCACTCCTGGTCAACACGTCTAAGCGTTGACCACATTCCAGGCAAAATTTGGCGTTCGGTGCATTTTGATAGCCACAATTTTGACAACTCATCTTAACATTCCTCCCGGTAATAAAAATGGGGCAGTCAGCAGTGTGCCGTGCTCAATCGGGTTGCGAATACCCAAATTAAGCGCGGCCACTCACCGCTAACTGCCCCACTACACGATTTAAGCTTCGTTAGCCACTTGCAACGGTGCAATGTGGTACTCGGCCATTTCTTTCGTGATTTTTTCGGTCAAACTATTGTTGTGCGTTACTAAACTCAACGCATATGCTACATAGTAGTGGTCATGCGCTGACTGAATATTATTTAAAACGACTTCATTGGCTGCTTTCTGCGCATACAACCGATCTAATAAATAAAGTGACTGACTTTCCTGGGCTTTTTTAAGTGCCAAGTCAATTAACTCCAAAGCTTCTTCTGGAAAGTTGATTTTTGCATAAAGTTGCGCAGCCGAGGCATAAATCAGAATTTCATTTTGTAAATAATCATCGTCACCCATCGGCATTGCTTGCGCATCCATTGTGTGTAACGTGGCAACTGCTTGCTTGACGAAGATCTCAGCCTTGTCATAAGCCTGTTTACGTTCATAAGCTAATCCAGTCCCCAACGTTGCTAAGATGGCAAACATATCATGACTAGATTTAACAAACTGATTTAGCAACATCCCAAAGTTGAAAATAGCTTCGTCGGCATTATCATTGAGAACCAGTTGCAAATAGCCTTCATAGTAGTAATACTGTTTCTTATCAGTATTACTCCGTAGTTGTTTTGGTCGGATATGCTGGAAGACGTCTTGCGCTTCTTGCAGTTGCATATGTCGAATCAATAAATCAATTTTTTTAAAGGTCCGATATAATTGGTCATCATTTTCAATAATGACTTCTGACAAACGAATGCCTAATCGATTACAAATCTTCATCATAATCTTCATACTTGGAATTTTGCTTTTCTTCTCAATCAAACTAATCGTTGCCTGAGTACAAATACCATCTGCCAATTCTTTTTGCGACATGCCCTTCCGTTTTCTGAACTGCCGCACCTTTTCTCCTAATATTCTCATGCTTAACCCCTCTTTTATTCAATTGCCTTAAACCAAACTCAGTTATTTGTAACTGTCCTTGCTCCACCCCACTTAGTGAGCAAGGTTATCGTGACACCTAATCAATCTTCGTTAATACGTTCGAATAATTGAGCACTACCCAATTGGACAATACCAATCACGCATATAATTATATTCACATAACGGAATTTTAGCAAGAAATACGCGTAATTCTTATTTAATATTAAGTTTATACCATGCTTTAACACTGAGGTCATTTATTAATTATCCAGTATCCCAGTTCGTTAACCGGCCTAATTAAGGGCTTGTTTATTAAAAGTGAGAACTACTGAAAGCGATTCAAAAGGGAATAAGTAAACGTTATTTGCAGCTCATATTACTTGTCATGACACCCCGAACCATAACGCTGTGACAGCTTAATAATTAAGCTCAGTTCTCATACTTCTTTCAGTAGATTATAACCAACTCAGTAGCCAATTTATCAATTGATAAAAATAGTAATGTTTAGACATCGTTTTCAATTGTTTTAATTGACCAGGTCGATTCGTGATGAGTCCATCCGCCCCCATAGCTGCCAGCCGTTGCATTGCGAGCGGCCGATCAACTGTCCAAAAATATACGGCGAGATGCTGACGATGAGCCGCGCTAACCTGTTCACGAGTGGCCGTTAGGGCTTGCAGTGAATAAAAACTGGCTACTGAATCCGAAAAATCGGTCAGATAAAATGGCGCAATTAATCCTACTGGCAGTTGAACATTTCGTTGATGCAATTGTTCAATGATCCGGTAGTCTAACGAGTGGACGGCCCCTTTTTGACGTACCAATGGCTGACCATAGCGGCCCGCAAATGCCCCCATCAGTTGATTGGCTGCTCCGACCGATTTGATCTCGACTAACAAGGGTTGTTGCAAGTTACGTGCCACCGTAAAGTACTGATTAAACGTGCTTAAACGCCCCTTTTGACCATGCTCATGCAAGGGTAACCCACTCAATTCATCGACTGGATAATCATGGACTGGCCCCGCTTGACCAGCCAGGGCTGTCAACGTGGAATCATGCATCACGACCCAGTGCCGATCCGCAGTCGGCTGAATATCCATCTCAACCATGTTAGGTCGGGTCTGTTTAACCGTTCGTTTAAGTGCTGCTGTCGTGTTTTGAACACCATCATGACCATTGACACCTCGGTGCGCAATAACTGCTGGTATCGCAGTTGTCGGCGCGCCTAACCACCAACCCGAATAACTGCTTAAGACCACCAAGCTAATCAACGTTATTAGCGCCGTCTGCCATTGGGGCCTTACTGGGGTAACCCGTTGTGGCCGCCATTGTGCCCATTCACCCATGAGCAACAACCAGCCAATTAGTTGTAATCCTGTCATACTGATTATTGCCACCAGTCGACTCACAATCTGGCTGTAGTTCCCACAGATCCAAACGATTCCCACACTAAGGCCGGCTAAAATTCCCCAGCCAATTAGTACCATCCAGCCATAGCGCGTTCTTTTAATAACGGTCCACCACGATGTTTTCCAACCAGTCTGCCAATAGTTTTTCCAATTGGCAGGGTTTAACAATTGTTGTTGGAGTGCCGGTAACCACTTCCAGCTCAATAACCACCCAAGTAACCATAGCGGCACCACTATGGGTAACCAGTCATAACGCGTATTGAAGATTACATTCTGAATAGCTGCCGGTAACTGTAAACTTGCTTGTAAGGTTGCTAGATAACCTAACCAACCGAGTGGCAACCACCATCCCACCATTACTAGCAACATTGACCAGCGACAAATAAATTGACCAACTTGCAATGGCTCGTGATTACTACGACCTACTAATGCTGGTAGCCAAGCACTCAACGTAATTAATCCAATCAAACTCACCCCGCCACCAACTTGAATGCCCAGTACCTTAACAAGCACTGCTAGTAACATGCCAGTTAACCACCAGATGGCTAGTGGCCCAGCTAATTGCTGTGCACCACGAGTAATTAGTTGCCATCCGCGTCTTAACAACCTGACCCCTCCTTACAAAAAATGGTGGTCGTGATGAATTGCTTCATCCCAACCACCACAAATTAGTTACAGTTTTATTCTGCGTCTAATGCGACAAAATCATAGTGAATGCCAGATTGGCGTTTGAATTCATCAAATCCAAGTTGGATTAATTGATCAATCAAAGCCGTGTAGCTAATACCTGAAACTTCCCATAACTTTGGATACAAACTAATATTAGTAAAACCAGGCAACGTGTTAATTTCGCCCAAATATGGTTCGCCATCTTCAGAAACTAAGAAATCGACCCGCGCCATCCCCTTCAAACCAAGGGCCTTAAACGCGTCTAGTGACATCTGCTGAATCCGCTTGGTTAAATCAGCCGGTAATTCGACTGGTAGCTCAAAAGTCACACCACTAGCATCCACGAATTTATTATTATAATCGTAGAACGTATCCGTCTTTGGAACATCGATTGCGCCAAGCTTAGAAGCTTTAGGGTTCTCATTACCTAATATTGAACATTCTACTTCTCGCGGATTATCGATTGATTCTTCAACCAAAATCTTATAGTCATACTTGAAAGCATCAGCTAAGCCGTCCAAATATTCCTGCTCATTCTCAGCTTTATGAATACCAATTGATGATCCTTGGTTCGCTGGCTTAATGAATAAATGATCACCGACATGGGCTTGCAAATATGCATATGTCATCTGATCCCGGTTTTCAGGCGTAACCACCACGTACTTTGTATTTTGAATATGGTGATGGGTTAGAATCTGCTTCGTGATATCTTTGTCAAAGCTGGCCGCTGATGCTAACACGCCACTACCGACATAGGGCTTCTTCAATAACTTGAACAGCCCTTGTAAGGTACCATCTTCCCCCAAATTACCATGCACCACTGGGTAAAAAATATCAATATCTTTAGCTAGTGTCAGGTTCTTGATGGGTGCTAATGGATCACGCATGTCCAACTTGGGCATTTCTTCAGCGACCACTTGATCTTCTGGCTCGCCATCAAATACCCGCCGCGTTGCAGCATCACTCAAGACCACTCCGTCCTTTGTGATTAAAAACAAGTCAACATCATACTTATTCTTGTCCATGGCATCATAGATGTTATGCGCTGAACGCTTCGAAACATCGTGCTCTGAAGAATTCCCGCCAAATAACATACCAACGTGGATCTTTTTTTGTGTCTCCATAATTTTGTTCATCCTATCAAGGTTTATTTCATACTACGGCTTAGTTAATTCTACAATATCTGAGCACAATTGAAAACATTTTTGCAATAAAATCATTGGTTTTTACGCATTAAATGGTGCCGTTAAAACAACTTTGCCCAACATTTGGCCCGTTTCCACAATTTCATGTGCGCTTCGTAAATTAGCTGCATTAATCCCTGCTAATATCCGCTTGGTCGTTGGTACGATGACCCCAGCATCCGCCAATTGAGCTACTCGGGCTAGAATAATCCCCTGTGTTGCCATCGATGGTAACCGATAGTTAGCTTTCGTAAACATAAACTCCCAAGCAAAGTTCAAGCTCTTGGGCTTTAATAATGCCATTGGCAATGGTTGCTGATTCGTGACCACCGCCACGATCGTTCCGAGTGGCCGTACCAGTGGCGTGACTAACGGTAAATATCGATCCGTTGAATGCAATAAAATCACATGGTCAACGGTCGTCAACCCCGCCGCTGTCAATTGCGCGGCCAAATCTTGATGGTAATCCAAAACAACATCGGCACCTAGCTGTTTGACCCATTCAGTGGTAGCGGGCTTACCAGTTGTCGTAATAACCTGGAGTCCCGCCCACTTAGCCAACTGAATAGCCATCGACCCCACACCACCGGCACCATTGATAATTAGGACACTATGTCCAAGATTAGCATTGGCAGCCGCTATCAACGGTAACTTTTCAAACAATGCTTCCCAAGCCGTTAACGTTGTCAGTGGTAATCCGGCTGATTGTGCCGCGGTCCACTTTTTGGGCGCACAAGCGACTAACCGCTCATCCACCAATTGGTACTGCGCGTCACTACCTGGCCGGTCAACGGCGCCGGCATAGTAAACAAGATCATCAGTCATAATCGTCGTTACCGCTTCACCCACAGCCAAGACTTTCGCTACCGCATCAAAACCTAGTATCCTAGGACGCTCAACTTGCGGTTGAACCTGCCGCTGTTTAGTATCAATTGGATTAACCGACGTTGCGAGAACTTCTACTAAAATATCACGCCCACGTGGTTGATCGACTTCAATCGTGATATCTTGTAAACTTTGCGGATCACTTACCGGTAATCCTTGTGTTAGACCAATTGCTTTTGCTTGCATTCAAAAGACTTCCTTTCAAGACTAGCCTAGAAATTCCAATTCATCATCCAAATAATCAACCACTGCAGTTGGTAAATCATCGTGCAGGGCTAACGCCTCTAGCAACCGGTTACGATTAAAAATCTGTGTCCATTCAGCCTCACTTGATGGGCGCGTATGCATCATTAACTGCCGATGCCATTCCTTTAATGCCGCCAACAAATAGTCACAGTACAGTTCGTCCTTATTCGTAATCAGCGTCAAATAAGTTGATAACCGCTCCGGCTCCCCAAAAATCAAAGGTGTCGTTAACTGCTGATACCGACTCAACAGCGCCGCCAATAACAATAATTTATCCGCACGAGCTAATTTTGACTCATCTGCCAATTCGTCCAAGATATTCCCAATGTGTGTATAAGCGTGGGCCCAACCGGTCGTTCCCACAAACCCACGAGTATCCGTTTCTAACAAAATATAAATCGTCATTTGGGTAACAATTAAGTCAAGCCGGGCGGGTGTCATAAATTTAAGACCCGCATGATCCGCGTACAGTAATACTGATAGCAACAACACCGCAAAGGAACGCTGATAGATGGCATCATTTTGCGGCTCGTCAATATGGGCAAATAATAGCTGATCTTGAATCAACTGATCAAATATATCACCTAATTGTGCCGGCGTAAGCACCTGCTGTTGTAAGGCTTCATTTAACAAATAGTAGACGCCTTGATCACGCACCTGTGGATTGCGCGAACCAATGTGCGCCATTAAACGTTTGACCTGCTCATCACTAATTGCCGTCAGCGTACCTTTCCTCAACTGTTCATGCAACGTTGCAATCAATGGCAGAACTTCTTCATCACTCGGAAGCGTCACCGTCGTTGCCACAGTACTCGGCAACTGTTTGATCAGCACATCCATCCGGACCGGTAATGATTGATAGATCTGTCCCGCACGGAGTTGCTGTCTCAATTTCAATACTGCATTTTTAACCTGCATCAATTTCTCTGCTTGCATAATGACCTCATAATCTCCAGTTTACCTTCTATTTTAGCATGTCAGTGCCGGTCTGCCTAAAGGAACCCATTCAATCATAAAACGTGACCTAACTATAGTCGTTATGTCGCCACCTTGAGCCCTTGCCCTGGTTAACATCATAACGTCCTAATTAGGCCACGTCTAAACACCGATAAGATAATTCACGTGCTGTTAATTCATTTTCACGAATGACAATTAAAATAAGCATCAAGTACTTCAATCATGCTAAATCAATATCTATGGTTGTGGCAAAACATCTACTTGTGATTTGATAAATGTCGCGGATGCAGCTAACGACGCCTGTTCATCGGTCGTTAAATCTAGTTGAATTAATGACTCAATGCCATGCTTACCAATTACCGCTGGCATGCCGACGTAAGTCCCAAACTGCGGATCAAATGCCGAAACTGGGCAAGCTAATTGAGCGTCTGCACTGACCGCTTCTGCTAATCGCACCCCACAAGTAGCAATCGCAAAGTTGGTATAGTGTTTACCAGCCATGACCGCAAACGCCCCCTGCCGAGCGTCTTCTTCAAGTTGATCAAGATTCAGGCCAGGGAAATTCTTGATTGGCTGCCCGTTAACACTGACCGTTGACCAAGCAACAAATTGTGAGTTACCGTGTTCACCGTAAACATAGCCCGAAACATTTTTGCCATTCGTCCCAGCTGCTTGTCCCACATACTTTTGCATCCGGGCCGTGTCTAAAAAGGTTCCCGTACCAAAGACCCGTTGACGTGGAAAACCGGTCATTCGTTGTAAATAATCCGTCATCACATCACACGGGTTCATAATATCAATCAAAATACCTTTAAAGCCAGACGCCACAATTTTGGGCGCAATATCACGAACAATGGCCTGATTCAAATCATACTCACCAAAGCGACCTTTAGAACTGTTCATGTCAATCGCACTAATATTACCAGAAGCAACGATCAAAACTTCGGCATCTGCTAAGGCTGAATAATCATTTATAATAATCTTAGTGGTTGAGCTTAGACGCGGTGAGGCATCGTCTAAATCGAGTTTTTGGGCCTTCGCCAAGGCCTCATTCTTGTCAATTAGTACTAATTCATCAACGGTTCCTTGTTGAACCAACGTATAGGCCACTGTCGCTCCGACTTGGCCTAACCCGATCACACCATATTTACGCATGCTGTAAACCCCAATCTGTAGTTTATTTAACTTGGTAAGCGTACATTGCAACCGCTGCAAAGTCAAGCAGGACGCTATCTCATGAAATTTTAATTAATTGTTATCTTTCGTGACGAAGTAGCTAATATCGCTTCTTCAATACCGAGTGCCGGCAATCCTAAAAAAACAAAAAACTAGCTTCAAGGAGCTGATCCCCAAAAACTAGCTTAGTCGAACGATATTCTAATTAAAAATGGCCGTCTAGTCAGTTGAAACTGGCAAAATCGCACCCTTATATTTCTTTTCGATCCATTGTTGAGTACTCTTAGAACGTAGTGCCTTCATTAACTTCTTAATAGCCGGTTTGTTCTTGTCACCCTTACGAACAGCCACAATGTTAGCGTATGGCGAATCTGATTTTTCAAGCGCGATAGCATCCTTCTTAGGATTCAAACCAGCTTGCACAGCGTAGTTTGCATTGATTACAACCGCGTCACCTTCATTATTCTTGTAAAATGTTGGCATTAACTTAGCTTCATATGAATGCTTGAACTTCAGATGCCGTTTGTTAGTTTTAATATCATTGAAGGTTGCTGAAGTCAAATCAGTTCCTTTCTTCAGGGTAATCAAACCAGCGTCCTTGAACAATGTCAAAACCCGACCATAGTCAGCAACGTTGCTGCTAACTAACACTGTCGCACCATCTTTCAAGTCTTTCAAACTCTTAACCTTCTTGGAATAGACACCGATTGGTTCCAAGTGAACTTTACCGGCAGATACTAGACTACCATTATTTTCTTTGTTCCAATTATCCAAAAATGGAATGTGTTGGAAATAGTTGGCATCCAATTCCTTAGAAGCTAGCGCTTTGTTAGGCAAGACGTAATCTTGGAAAACTTTGATTTTTAAATTAACGCCTTCCTTTTTCAATTCTGGCTGAACATGTTTCAAAATTTGGGCATGTGGTACTGCTGATGCCCCTACTGTGATAGTCGTTGTCTTAGTAGATGATGATGATTTTCCACACCCAACTAATAAAATCGCTGTCGCAGCAACTGCTAATAACCCTAAAATTCGCTTTTTTTGCATAATCCTAATTCCTCCTAAATTAACTTTAATTAGCTCGCTTATCGATATGGCGAACTGCAATATCCCCGATAAATTGGAAAATGAACACGATGATGACAATAATGACCGTCGCAACTAGCGTAATCGCGTTGTTATTCGACTGGAAGCCATCTTGGTAAGCCAAGTTACCCAGGCCACCAGCCCCAATGGCGCCGGCCATTGCGGTATAACCAATCAGTGAAATCGTCGTCACCGTGATTCCGGAAACCAAAGCTGGCATACTTTCCGGTAATAAGACCTTGCGAATAATTTGCCACCGCGTCGCCCCCATTGATTCAGCCGCTTCAATCACCCCATGATCTAATTCATGAAACGCTAACTCCACCATCCGGGCGTAAAATGGTGCCGCTGAAATGATAAGTGATGGTAAAGCTGCACGTGGCCCAATAATTGTCCCAACTAATTTGGATGTTACTGGCAATAATAGCACGATCAAAATAATGAAAGGAATCGACCGGAAAACGTTCACGAATAACGCGACGATCCAATTCAACGCCTTAGCCAATGGATTCCGACTACCGGCTGTCTCATAAAGTAACAAACCTAAGGCGATTCCCAAGATGGCAACAACAACCATTGAAACGATCGTCAGCCAAATGGTTTCCCAAGTTGCTGACATCATGCTACCCCAATCAACGTTTGCAAATTTAAAATATGAATCTAATCCCTGATCATTCACGATTTAAGACCTCCGTTTCTACCCGCATCGTTTGTAGGTACGCTAGAGCACCCTTAATCTGTTTCTGGTCACCTGTTAATTGCAAGTACAGTGAACCGATTGCGCCTTCTTGAGTTTGGTGAATCCCACCCTCAATAATATTTAAATCTAACGGGTATTTCTTTAACATCTCTGAAACAATTGGCAACTGGGCCTGATCACCATGGAACGTCAATTGGACGATGGTTCCTTTAGGATACTTCGCTAACAGCTGATCAACGACCACCGTCGTGTCATTCAGAGACGGCGTGACTTCTTCATTAACAAACCGCTTCGTCACTGCTTGTTGTGGGCGCTTGAAGACTTCTAGTACCGGCCCTTGCTCCACAATCTGACCAGCTTCCATCACTGCAACGTGATCAGCAATCTTACGAATCACGTGCATCTCATGCGTAATCAGTACAATCGTTAAATGTAACTTCTGATTGATTGATAATAGCAAGTCCAACACTTCATCGGTCGTTTGGGGATCTAAAGCACTCGTTGCTTCATCCGAAAGTAGGATTTGCGGATCATTCGCAAGTGCCCGAGCAATCCCGACGCGTTGCTTCTGCCCCCCAGATAATTCGGACGGATAAGCCGTTTCTCGTCCCGCTAACCCGACTAAATCAGCCAAGTGTTCCGCCTTTTTACGAGCATCCGCTTTGGACTGACCCGCAATCTCAAGTGGAAACATAATATTTTCCAAAACAGTCCGCGACCATAATAGATTGAAATGTTGAAATATCATGCCAATCTTTTGCCGTTGAGCCCGCAACTTCGCCCCGCTCAACGTCGTGATATTGACATCATCGATTACCACTGACCCACTCGTGGGAGTCTCTAGGCCATTCAGCATCCGTACCAAGGTACTTTTACCAGCACCCGAATAACCAACGATGCCATAAATGTGACCATCTTCAATCTTTAAATTAACATCTTGGACGGCATGCACCGCTCCCTGTTTAGCATCAAAGGTCTTCGTCACATCTTTAAATTCAATCAAGTCAATTCCTCCTTACACATCAAAAAAGCTCCTCGTCCTAGACAATTATGAAAATAATCATCAACAGGACGAGAAGCTTAGCCTCGTGGTACCACCCATCTTCACAACCAGCTCGCACCAGTTGTCTCAAGAGTTACTATGAACTCCGCATGATAATGGGTGCGACCCAAACTTAGCTTGTTAATACTCACTAAGCTTCATTACTTCAAGACCATCTTCAGTTTCACGACCAATCCCCTTACACCAGTTAGGGACTCTCTGGGTGATCGTTACCACGTACTCATCTTTTCAAAATGATATTTTTTTAATCAATTGTTAATGTACCGAGTATACCGAGCCTGTTTCTAATTGTCAAGGCCTGACAATTAG
The DNA here is from genome assembly GCF_032681335.1 of Lactiplantibacillus sp. DA1. NCBI lineage: Bacteria > Bacillati > Bacillota > Bacilli > Lactobacillales > Lactobacillaceae > Lactiplantibacillus > Lactiplantibacillus sp. DA1. Next base: position 104,791 of record NZ_JAWHTQ010000006.1, read on the forward strand.
TCCACGTCAATTAACCAAGCAACGCCGTCTTCCACACTATTTAACGCGTCAAAATTATCCGTTAAAGCTGGGTTAACTGCAACCACGGTTCCATTAATTGGACAATTAAATTCTGAGACGGCCTTAGTGGCTTCAACACTTAGAAAAGCGCTGTTTTGACTAACTTTATCGCCAATAGCTGGTAATTCGGCATATTTAACTTCACCAAGGGCTTCATGAGCCGCCTTAGTTAGACCTAGCCGAGTATGCCCATCAACATCTTTTGTCCAAAAATAAGTTGCATCTTCACTCATATTAAACACCATCCCTTTACATTGATTTTATTATTCAAAACGGTCGTTACGACTGAACATGTAGGACTTGTAATGATACCGCATTGACATCATTAATCCGATCCCAGCCATGTTAGCAATCAACGCCGATCCCCCTTGACTAATGAACGGTAACGGGATCCCCGTCATTGGTAACAGTCCGATACTCATCCCAATATTTTCAAATACGTGGAAGAGAATCATCATAATGACCCCGGTTGAAATGTAAGCGTAGAATTCGTTCTTCGTATCAAACGTCACCCGAATCATCTGATAAATCAATAAGAAATATAACAAGATGACCACGGCGCAACCAATAAAGCCAAAGTTCTCACCAATGACTGAGAAAATCATATCAGATTCGCGTACGGGGACGGTCACGTGTGAGACGTTAAACCCCCGCCCGGTAATCTGACCTGAACCAATCGCCTTCATACTTTGCCAAACTTGATAAGCATTGTTCGACGTATCCGTCGACGGATTTAGCCAAGTATCAATCCGTGCGAATTGATACTGCTTGAAACCCAGTGTCTCCAAGATATGCCGGCCACTCTGAGAAATCACTAAATATAACGCAGTACCAGCAATCGCAGCAACGATTGCAAATGTCGGTGCCAGTAACCGCCACGAAATTCCGGAAACTAGGATCACGCCTCCTAAAATTGCGAAGAACACCAACATCGTCCCAAAGTCATTTTGTAACTTCAGGAGAATCGCTACTGGAATCATATACGCAATCAACTTACCAATTAGCTGCCAGTCACTCGCCATGGTGTGGGTGGGATGTTCTGTATTATGCATCGTTACCACCCGTCCCAGCATCAAGATAAAGGCGGGCTTCATGACTTCCGATGGTTGTAACGTTAGCGAACCAACTGCGAACCAACTTTTAGCCCCAGTGCTCGCAAACAATGATCTACTGTACAAGACCAAAACGGCCGCAAGCAGGAAGATCCCAAACCAATACACAATCGGTGCCACCCGCCACAATTGTTCGGAATCGAATTGCATCACGATGACGGCAATCGCGGTCCCAATCACAAACCACATGACTTGAGAAATCACCTGTTTCGTGACGTTTACTGAACTAGAATCGTGCACTGCGGCGACATAAATCGACGCCAGCCCGATCAGTCCTAGCATCATTACTGAAAATATGATACCCCAGTCAATTCTTGAATCCTCGTCTTGACTGCGGAGTCTAGATTCTTCTGCCACAAATAACGCTCCTAACCTGTTTAGATTAATCCACGAAACCCGTTAGACTAACCCTATTCACAATATCATTTTATACTCTATAAGATAGTTTTCATTATACAACAACCTGGTGCCGAATTCTCGGAACCAGGTTGAAGGTTTACTAAAAATTAGCCTTTGTGTAGATGGTAAGCCGACAAAATCTCTTGCAAGCTTTCATCAAAAGATTTGGTATGTGCAAATGGTTGGTTATCGCTAATCATTCCAGCTTCAAATCGTTCACCAACTTGTGTCACTTGCCCAATCATCTGCTTACCAATCAAAACTTCGGTAACTGGTTGACCGTTGACCTTGGTTTCGTTTAAAGTAACCGAAATTGCCTTATCTTTTCTTGCCACGGTGGTCTTCCTCCTTGTATTGCGGATTACGACGCAATGAAAAATGGGCTGGCACGGGATCAAAGCCCCCCTTAACCAAAGGATGACACCGCAAGACCCGTGCCATCCCCATTAGACTACCCTTAACTACGCCAAACCGCTCGATTGCTTCCAACGTATAATTAGAACAGGTTGGATAATACCGACAATGGGCTGGACTAAACGCAGAAAAGGCCCGCTGATAAAAGCGGATGCCTTTCATTAATAACCGTCGCATCGTGATTATTTCTTGTTCTTAGCAGTCTTTTGCATATGTTCAAGTAAGATTCCAGCACCCTGCGCAACGTTGTTCAATGGGTGTTCAGCAACCATTACCGGAACCTTCAGGTTTTCGCTGATCAACTGATCGAGTCCACTCAAGAGTGCACCCCCACCAGTTAACGTGATCCCCCGATCAATAATATCGGCTGCAATTTCAGGCGGTAAAGTTTCCATCACATGATGAGCAGTGCTAACAATCTGCATCAACGTTTCATGAATAGCTTCTTCAACTTGATTAGAATCAATGTCGATTGACCGTGGCATTCCAGTCACCGTATCGCGACCACGAACCTGAGTAACCTTATCATCATCGCCATCCTGTTTGAAGACTTGGGCGATTTGAATCTTGACTTGTTCCGCACTGCGTTCACCAATCAACAAGTGGTGTTGATCCTTGACGTAATTCACGATGTCTTGGTTCATTCGGTCTCCAGCCATTCGTAACGAACTGCTAGCCACAATATCACCTAACGATAGGACTGCAATATCACTGGTCCCGCCACCAATATCAATCACCATATTACCACGTGGCTGGAAGATGTCCATGCCGGCACCAATGGCCGCCACTTTTGGTTCAACTTCCAAGAAAACTTTACTACCGCCAGATTTTTCAGCAGCTTGCAAAATGGCTTTACGTTCAATTTCAGTAGTGTTCGTTGGGGTACAGATCATAATACTTGGCCGTGACATAATGCCACGAACATTTAATTTTTTAATAAAATAGGACAACATTTCTTCGGTGACATCAAAATCCGAAATCACCCCGTCTTTTAATGGTCGAATTGCCCGGATATTACTAGGCGTCTTCCCAACCATTTGGTAGGCTTCGGACCCGACTGCCAATACTTGATTCGTGTTTGTATCGATAGCGACCACGGATGGTTCATTAAGGACAATGCCCTTGCCCGATACGTAAATTAAAACATTGGCAGTACCTAAGTCAATACCAATATCTAAAGCCATGTTTTTGCTCCTCTCAAACATACAATTATACGACTAATCATTATACCATACTCTACAGTTGATGAGAACTGACGGTGACACTGACCACCCAATTCACTTGCTAATACCAATCAATTAATAGCGACTAATCATCACGTCGCTTAGACCACTCATCGACCGTCAATGAATAAATTACCTCATCACGATACCGACCATTCAGCAAGATGTTTTCTGGTAAAGTCGCATCTAGATGATATTTACGGCGTTCAGCAACGGCCCGACTTGCATTGTTAGCAATATCTGCCCCTAAGATCACTTTATGCAGATCAAGTTCTGTAAAAGCAATTTCTTCTAACCGTTCAAGGGCCTTAGTCATAACTCCGTGCCCAGTAAATGTCTGACCTAGCCAATACCCAATCTCGCCATTATGATTAATGGCACTAATATTATGCAAGTCCAACATACCGGCAACTTCCCCATCCACAATGATGGTCGTAATAAAGACCTGCCCGTGCGCCTGCTTGGTCAACATGGATTCAATAAAATGCCGTTCGTCAGCAACAGTGGCGGTCGCATCGACCCATGGCATCCATGGCTTTAAATAGTCGCGGTTATGATCAACTAAGTCGAAAAGCGGCTCCGCGTCAGCCACTTCAGTTGGTTTCAATGAAATGTGTTTGTCGATAATATTAATAAACATAAGTTGTCCTCCTGAATGATTGGCGTCGGGTTACCCCGCTGCGCCACAAAAAAGCCTTCAAACACGAGTTTATCGCACTTTGAAGGTTTTGTAAGCAATTATTTACATTTATTCCACTGCTTCATGCGCAAAATCAGGATTCAGCGCATAAACGGTGCCATCGGGAATATCGACCCGTTTAATCTCAGCACCTAACTTGGCTAACTTGCCATGAAAATTAAAATAGCCCCGGTCGAGATACTTTAAGTTAGTGATTTCAGTATACCCGCGACTAACTAACCCAGCAATTACCAGTGCAGCGGCAGCCCGTAGATCAGTTGCCGTGACTTGAGCGCCATTGAAGTCGGTTGGCCCATACATAATAACTGAGCGACCCTCGACCTTAAAGTCAGCGTTCATCCGCCGTAGCTCATCGAGATGCATAAAGCGATTTTCGAAAACGGTTTCGGTTAGCAAGCTGGTTCCCTGCGCACATAACTGTAAAATGGTCATTTGCGGTTGCATGTCTGTTGGAAAGCCAGGATGTGGCAAAGTCTTGACGGAAGTTGGTTTTAAACGTTCTGGACCAATAACTCGAATACCAGCTGGCTCTTCGGTAACCGTCACACCCATCTCACGCATTTTTGAAATCAGTGGCTTATTATGTTCAGCGATGGCATCTTCAACTAAGACGTTTCCCTGTGTCACCGCAGCGGCAACCATAAAGGTCCCGGCTTCAATCCGATCTTGGACAATACCGTGGTCACAACCGTGCATCGCCTTAACCCCTTTGATCCGGATGGTTTCGGTACCGGCACCAGTCACCTTAGCCCCCATCTGATTCAAGTAATTGGCGAGGTCCACAATTTCAGGTTCACGAGCGACGTTTTCCATCGTTGTGACGCCATCAGCAAGTGCCGCAGCCATCATAATATTTTGAGTAGCACCGACACTTGGAAAATCTAAGTAAATTGCAGCACCATGTAATCGGGACGCCGTAGCCTCAACATAGCCGTCGTGGCGTTCAATTTCAGCTCCCAGGGCACTTAAGCCTTTCAAATGTAAATCGATTGGTCGTGAGCCGATCGCACAGCCACCAGGCATAGCGACCTTAGCATGGCCTAACCGGGCTAACAATGGTCCCATGACGACAATCGAAGCCCGCATTTTAGACACATATTGAAACGGTGCTTCGGATGATAACTGACGGCTAGCGTCAATATCAATTGTTTTATTAATTTCATCAAAATCAATTTTAGTATTCAAAAACTTTAAGACGTTATTCATTGTGAATACGTCTGACAACACTGGTACATTTGATAAATGCGTTTGTCCCGAACTAGCCAATAAGCTTGCGGCTAGAATCGGTAACACTGCGTTTTTAGCGCCCTCAATATGAACATTTCCTGTCAAACGTTGACCGCCATGAACTACAATTTCCTCCATGGATAAACCCTCCATCACTAAACGATAATCAACAAACAAGTTACGTGAGATTTCAGATTGCGTAAAAAGTACGCTTATCAAGAACTTCACCGAGCCAAGTGCACGCGCACCTACTCAGATTTCGATGTTCATCGCGATACTTAGCTTGCGTCACGCGATGTGCAATCCAAACACTAGCTCCACCGTTAATACAACCTGAACACACTGTGACAACTGTCCAATAACAGCGTCCAAGCTCAAATCGGTTCCTAATCATCATAACATAGAACACTAGCGGATAAATATTACATTTTACATTTTCGTTACAATTTCAACACAAATATTAAATACTTATGATTAGTTAACTAATTAGCGAATTGTGCACGTAATGAATTGACAACGCGTGGATAATTTGACTGACAACAGCACTCATTTGTAATCGTTTCCTTTATTGTAATCTCACTATAAGTTGCATTCTACCATTCAAGTTATCGAGTTGCCCCTAATACGCTCAGTTAATTAGTAAAATCTTGTTCGCAAGCAATTCAGTAACGACTATTGTTAAAATGCAGTGATTAGTCGAGTTGTTGTTTATCAGCATGCGCGTCCGATCCGGCTTGCGGGGCTAGGTGCCAATTGCTGGAACAGGGCGGACGTCGATTGGAACTCACGCAGAAAATCACTGCGCAATTTCAAATATGAGTCTTCTTCTAGCCCGGGAAAACCAACCGGACAAGAAGAACTTCGCCCTTGATTTTTGTCACCCAGCCCCTCCAGTCTCAAGCTTGTGCAGGCCACGGGTTGAGACCTAGTCAACGGATGGCAGTAGTCGATTGGCGTTGCAAGCACAGGTTTACAGGCTTCAGTGGCACCGGGTACGTTTATAGACAATTCCACTTTTTCCAGCAGGTCTGAATTGACTATACTCGACTTCGACTAATCGGCACATTTTAACAATGTTTTCTGCCGATACCATGATTCCATGATATGTGTTAAAGGTTTAATAGTGTGCAATATTGAATCGACAAAACAAAAAAGCACCCGCAAATAATTGCAGATGCTTTTCAGAATTTTAAGTTGTTAATGCCGAGCAACGTTCAAACGGTTCATGGCACGCCGCAAAGCGACTTGGGCCCGCGCCAACTCCGCATCATCATGCTTCTGTTGAGCGTCTTGAATCCGTGTTTCAGCGCGTTTCCGTGCATTTTCAGCCCGGGCAACATCGATGTCATTCTGACGTTCAGCACTATCCGCAACAATCGTTGCTGTATTATTGCTGAACTCAACAAAGCCACCGTTAACGGCAATTTCGTCATCTTCCTGATCACTCTCAAGTTGCTTGATCCGAACCTCATCGATTGCAAGTGACGCAATCACAGGAATATGGTTCGGTAAAATCCCGAGTTCGCCATCAATCGTTCGCACGATTAACATTGGCGTCTTATTTTCATAGACCTGACCGTCTGGAGTTACGATGCTAACGGTTAATGATTTTGCATTGTCAGCCATGTAAACCCCTCCTAATCAGTTACCATCGATTTCGCTTTTTCGACCACGTCGTCGATCTTACCAACTTGACGGAATGCGTCTTCTGGTAGGTCATCATATTTACCCTCAAGGATCTCTTTAAAGCCCTTGATGGTATCATTGATTGGCACGTATGAACCAGGTTGGCCAGTAAAGTTTTCGGCCACGAAGAAGTTTTGTGATAAGAAGAATTGAATCCGCCGTGCACGTGCAACGGTCGTCTTTTCTTCGTCAGATAATTCATCCATCCCTAAAATCGAGATAATATCTTGCAATTCACGGTAACGTTGCAAGACCCGTTGAACTTCCGTGGCAACTTCATAATGTTCTTCACCCACGATTGATGGGTCCAGAGCGATTGATGAAGATGCTAATGGGTCAACGGCTGGATAAATCCCTTGTTCCGTTAAAGAACGTTCCAAGTTGGTCGTGGCATCCAAATGGGCGAACGTCGTTGCAGGTGCTGGGTCGGTATAATCATCGGCAGGCACATAAACGGCTTGAATCGACGTAACTGAGCCCTTCTTAGTTGAAGTGATCCGTTCTTGTAATTGACCCATTTCAGTAGCTAAGGTTGGTTGGTAACCAACGGCTGAAGGAATCCGCCCAAGTAAGGCAGAAACTTCAGAACCAGCTTGCGTAAACCGGAAGATGTTGTCGATGAATAACAACACGTCTTGACCTTGAACATCACGGAAGTATTCCGCAATCGTCAAACCAGTCAAGGCCACCCGCATCCGGGCACCCGGTGGTTCGTTCATTTGACCATAAACCATGGCGGTATTCTTTAAAACGCCGGAAGCCTTCATTTCAAAGTAAAGGTCATTCCCTTCACGCGTCCGTTCACCAACACCGGTAAACACAGAAATTCCGTTATGTTCTTGGGCAATGTTATGAATTAATTCCTGAATTAAAACAGTTTTACCAACACCGGCACCACCGAACAACCCAATCTTACCACCACGAACATATGGTGCTAAGAGGTCGATAACTTTAATCCCAGTTTCCAATACTTCAGTACTGGTTGTTAATTCATCATATTTAGGCGCATCCCGATGAATCGGGTTACGTTCTGCATCTGGCCCGAATTCTGGACCACCATCGATGGTCTCTCCTAAAACGTTGAAGACCCGACCTAACGTCTCTTTACCAACGGGAACCGTAATTGAAGAACCAGTGTCTTCAACCGGCATTCCCCGGCGTAAGCCATCCGTACCGTCCATTGCGACAGTACGGACAACCCCATCACCTAATTCCAACGATACTTCCACCGTTAAAGTGTCATCGTTGTCCTTTTGAATGATCAAGGCGTTATTAATATCCGGTAACTTATCGTTTAGAGAGAATTCAACGTCAACAACGGGTCCAATAACTTGTACAACTTTACCTGTACTCATTAGTCGTTAATTCCTCCCACTTCGTTATTCTTGCGCAACCAAACCACCAGTGATTTCAGTAATTTCAGTGGTAATAGCAGCTTGACGTGCGCGATTATATTTCAGATTCAGCTTATCGATTAAATCGCCAGCGTTATCTGATGCAGCCTTCATCGCGGTTGACGATGAAGCATGTTCGGCAGTCTTAGCATCCAAGATTGCACCATAAACTAGGCTTTCAGCATATTGTGGCAGCACAGCCGACAATATTGCTTCTTCTGACGGTTCCATTTCATACTCGGGACCGACATCCACCCGACTATCCTTGGCTTTACGATTATCCGACTCACTTTGTTCAAAGGTCTCTTCAGAAATTGGCAGCATTTTAACTGATCGAAAGCCTGAGGAAAGTCGATTGATAAAGTGGTTATAGAATACGTAAAGTTCATCAAAGACTTCGTTGTGGTACATTGATGTGACTGTCTTAACGATTTCACGAACTTCCTTAAAAGTCGGCACGTCTGAGACACCGCGGTATTCATACGCCACGTTTAAGCCGTTCTTTTTATAGAAATCCGCACCAGTGCCACCAACCGCCAAAACGACTGCGTTATCGGCATCAATCTTATGTGTCCGCATGAAATCGTTAGTTTGTTTCAACACATTACTGTTGTAACTGCCAACGAGACCACGGTCCGAAGTGATCACCAATAAACCAGTCTTTTTAACGGGGCGTTGTGCAAGCAATTCACTAACTGAAATTGTATTGGAATTACTATTAGCAACACCGGCACTTGCTGACATCAGATGAGCTTTGGCAAGATGTGAAACGATGCTTTCAACTTTAGAAGCGTACACCTGATACGTACTCGTATGCTTTTGAATCTGGTTTAACTTAGAAGTTGAAACCATTTGCATTGCCGACGTAATTTGATGGGTCTTCTTTGTTGAGTCAATTCGGCGCTTGACATCCATTAATGATTCTGCCATGCACTACTCACCATCCTTTTCAGCCATAACTACTTTGCAGCGGCAGCGGTTGGCTGGAATTGTTCTGCAAACGCATCTAAGGCACTGTTCATTTGGTCAGCTTCTGGTAACTTCTTGGTTGCCAAAATCGTATCAAACAAATCTTGGTGACTAGCGCGAATAAATTCAAACAATTCATTTTGATAACGGGCAATATCACTAACTGCCACTTTATCTAAATAGCCGTTGGTCAAAGCATATAAAATCATAACTTGTTCTTCAACCTTCAATGGTGAATGAACTGGTTGTTTTAAGACTTCAACGATTCGTTGCCCACGGTTTAGCTTCGCTTGCGTTGCCGCATCCAAGTCAGAACCGAATTGTGAGAATGATTCCAATTCACGATAAGAAGCCAAGTCCAGACGTAATGTCCCGGCAACAGACTTCATCGCTTTAATTTGGGCATCCCCACCAACCCGAGAAACCGAAGCCCCGGCATCAATCGCTGGCCGCACACCTGAATAGAATGAATCGCTATCCAAGAAGATTTGACCATCGGTGATTGAAATAACGTTAGTTGGAATGTAAGCTGAAATATCCCCAGCTTGCGTTTCGATAATTGGTAAGGCCGTCATTGAACCGCCACCCAATTCATCGCTCAACTTGGCAGCCCGTTCGAGTAACCGTGAGTGCAAGTAGAAGACATCCCCAGGATAAGCTTCACGACCTGGAGGACGACGGAGGATCAAGGAGAGTTCACGGTAAGCCGTCGCTTGCTTTGAAAGATCATCATAGACAATCAAAACGTGCTTGCCGTTCATCATAAATTCTTCACCCATCGCTGCCCCAGCATAAGGAGCTAAGTACAGTAATGGCGCTGGTTCAGCAGGTCCGGCAGTTACAACGATCGTGTAGTCCATTGCACCTAGCTTCTTCAACGTTTCAACTTGGGCCCGTACCGTTGAATCCTTTTGACCAATTGCGACGTAGACACAAATCATGTCTTGGTCCTTTTGGTTCAAAATGGCATCAATCGCTACGGACGTTTTACCAGTCTTACGGTCACCGATAATCAATTCACGTTGACCCCGACCAATTGGTACTAAGGCATCAATAGCCTTAATCCCAGTTTGAAGTGGTTCACTAACTGATTGCCGTTGCATAATGCCTGGCGCTTTATGTTCGATTGGCCGCGTATTCGTGGTCTTAATCTCACCTAAACCGTCAACTGGTTGACCTAATGGGTTAACAACCCGGCCAATCATGGCGTCCCCAACTGGAACTTCCATGATGCGGCCAGTCCGCTTAACAGTATCGCCTTCACGAATACCATCAAAATCCCCTAAAACAACGATACCAACATCGTTGCTTTCGAGGTTTTGTACCATCCCGTAAACTCCGTTACTGAATTCGAGCAATTCACCTTGTAAGGCATTGTCGAGTCCGTGAGCACGGGCGATCCCATCACCAACATAGGTGACAGTACCGGTTTCAGCAACTGAGAGCTCAGTTTGATAACTTTCTAATTGTTGTTTGATTAGAGCACTGATTTCTTCAGATTTAATGCTCATAAAAGTTTCACCTCTTCGTAAACTAATTGTTGATGAGTGCTCGTCTTAAATTCGTTAGTTGTAACGCAACGCTACCATCAAACGTTTGATTATTTGACTTCACAATTACACCGCCAATAATTGCTTCATCGACTTTACGTGATAAAACAACCTGATTGGCACCAACGCGTTTGGCGAATGCCTTTGCGATAGCATCAGCTTGCTCATCTGACAACTTGACCGCAGACGTTACTTCGGCATGCACTATTTTGCGACTCTCATCGAAACGTGCCTCAAACGCGTCAACAATGTCGACTAAGTTCGACATGCGGCCGTAATCATACAACATTTGAATAAAGTTTTTAATGTATTCTGAAGCGTGGTCAGTCAAAGTTGACAACGTTGTCTGTTTTTGATCAACCGGAAGCAATGATCCTGAGAGGACCTCTGCCAATTGCGGGTTGTCGACAAAGACTTGCCGTAATTGCTTTAATTCGGCCAGGAATGCTTCGGTCTGATCTTTTTCAACTGCAAGTTCAAAGAGTGCCTTTGAATAACGACTTGCAATTGTAAGATTATCAAGACTCATGCTTTCCCAACCCTTCAATATACGAATTAATTAATGCCTGTTGGCCTTCCGGATCCAATTGCTTCTTAATAATCTTCGTAGCAATGGCAACCGAAATGTCAGCGACGTCTGATTGGACGTTCTTCAAGGCATCTTGACGCTCCTGTTCAATATCCTTACGTGCGTTTTGTTTATACTGCGTTGCTTCGTTTTGCGCATCGGCAACGATGGTTGACCGTTGCTTCTCGCCACTCTTCTTAGCATCCGCCACGATTTCACTGGCTTCAGCGTGTGAGTGTGACAATGCGTCACGACGTTGATCCGCTAAATCGCTAGCTTCTTGCCGCGATTTTTGAGCTGAATCAATATCATTTGCAATTTTGTCTGCCCGATCAGCCATCATTTTCGTGATGGGCTTCCAAGCAACCGCTGAGATCAACGCCATCAAGACGATGAAACTAATCCCAATAAACAACATATCACCAAGGTAGAGACCGGATGCACCGATAATTAAATGCGAGAGCATCTAATGACACCTCCTTCTTTCATTTTCATTAAAATGAACTCGTTGACCAATGATTACTTGTTCATAACCATCAAAGCAACAACGAAGGAAATGATAGGCATTGATTCAATCAACCCAACACCGATGAACATGTTAGTCCGTAATTGACCAGATAATTCTGGTTGACGGGCCATCCCTTCAAGCATCTTAGAAATAACCAAACCGTTACCAATACCAGCACCTAAAGCGGCACCAAACATAGCAATACCTGCAGCAATTGCTCCCATAATCTGTGTATCCTCCTTAAAATTAAAAAACTAGAAATTATTCCTCGTCGTTAACCTTCTGAGAAATATAAACTGAAGTCAAGGTTACGAACACGAACGCTTGAATGCTCCCGATAAACACTGAGAAACCTTGCCATAAGAGTTCAATTGGAAATGAGTAAACATAGCTCAACCAACCGTTGCTCTTTGCCAAATCAGCAACCTTCGTTAGTAACATTTCACCAGCAAAGATGTTCCCGAACAGCCGAAGCCCTAAAGTTAGGAAATCGGTAAATTGTTCAAAGATGTTAATAACCGAGAATACCGCGAAAGGCTGCGTATATTCTTTCAAATAACCGCCCATACCTTTCTTACGAACACCAGCGGCATGCGCAAGTGCCACGGTCATAAACGATAACGTCAAAGTCACAATCGGATCGGCGGTTGGACTCTTCAGATACGTGTACTGCCCGACCTGAACATGAATGAACAATCCAAGTTGGTTAGCAATGAAGACGAAGAGGAATAACGTAAATGCGTACAAACCGAAGTTAGCCGCTTCATTCCCCTTAATCGAACCTTTGACAATGCCATTCGTGAACTCGATGAGCCACTCCAGCACATTTTGTCCACCCTTGGGCTTCATAGTTAGATGTCGCGAAAGTAAAAAAACAAACAAGAACACAATCAGACAAGTCACGATTACTGAAATGTCATTCGCGATATTAAACGTCAGTCCAAGGAATTTGACTGTAGGAACTGGATCACCCACTGAATATCACCTCTTTCCTTTAATTTCGGTGCTACGATAACCTTAACCTTTGAGCTAGTCAACGTCAATTTTATCGTAACCTGAAATGGTAGATTGGGGTCACCCCTAATCAAAATACAAAGGTAATAATACCACCACCGTCGAAAAAATTCAAAATAATTTCAATTTTTCATCAATCAATAAAAATCCAACGATACCAAGCTTTCATTAAGCTTTCAAATCATTGGATTTTCATCATCTCGACTTTATTTTCATCTTGGTACCGACGTATTATCGGCTACTTCTCATTAACCGCCGTCTTTGGCAGTACAAGGTTCATCGCAATTCCTAATACCGTCGCAACTGCTAGACCACTAAATTGAAAACTTCCCATTTGTAAGTAAGCATTCCCAATTCCAATGACTAGAATGGCTGATGCAATCATTAAATTGCGCTTTTGGTTAAAATCAACTTTATTATCAATCAAGATGCGCATCCCACTAGAAGCAATCACCCCGAATAATAGAAAACTAACCCCACCAATAACTGGAGACGGAATACTTTCAATCAACGCCGATAGTTTACCAACAAAGCTGAAAACAATCGCAAAGAAGGCCGCGCCACCGAGAACATAAATACTATGGACCCGCGTGATAGCCAGCACGCCAATGTTTTCACCGTAAGACGTTACAGGGGGGCCACCAACAAATCCAGCAATAATTGACGCCGTCCCATCACCAGCTAACGTGTGGCTCAAGCCAGGATCTTTGAAGAAATTCCGCTTTGTCAGCTTATTTAGGACCATAATGTGCCCCATATGCTCCGACATTGTCACAAAAGCAATCGGTGCCATACTTAAGATGGCACCCCAGTAAATTCCAGGATGGTAGCTAATAAACGGCAATTGAAAGGCGGGCATTGCAAACCACTGAGCCTTTTCGACTCCTGTAAAGTCAACAATTCCTGCTAACACAGCAATGATATAGCCACAGACGATTCCCAACAAGATCGGTATCAGGCTCATAAAGCCACGTAAATACATGTTGAAGATCACCGTCAATAACATGGTTGCCATGGCCACACCAAAGTATTTAATATCATAACTACTCCCATTAATGGTCGCATCTTTGGCCGCCGTACCAGCAAGCGACAACCCAATCACCATAACAATGGGCCCTACAACAATGGGTGGTAATGCTTTATCAATCCAATCAGATCCGATCAGCGTGACTAGTAAGCTGACCAGCAAATAAACACAACCGACCGCTACGGTCCCCTGTGCAATTGCCGGATACCCCGCCGTCTTCATTAAAGACTGCATCACCACGATGAACGAAAAGCTTGAACCCATGTACGCCGGAATCTTCCCACGTGTAATTAGAATGTACATTAACGTGCCAACACCAGAACTAAACAGTGCAATTCCGGGATTCAAGCCAACTAAGATTGGGACCAATACAGTTGAACCGAACATTGAGAACAGATGTTGCACTGACAGTCCTAACCAACTACCCAATTTCGGTCGGTCATGAATATCTAATACGACTTCATCATTATGAAACGCCGCTTTTTTTGCCATAACGCACCCCTTTTTACTAATGATTGCAAAACAAAAGACAGCCCACCACTCAAAGCGGCTAGGCTGTCCGAAATTACGCACGACTCCCTTAAAAAGCGTCCGTCCGTTCATCCTTTTCAGCCTCTCTGAGCTAAATTAAAGGAACTGTTTAATTGCAATTAGTCTACTCGTCTCAAGATTAATTGTCAACTTAATCTTTGAACATCCCTGATTCATAAATCACCTGCTTCAATACAAAAACAACACAACATTTGTTACTCATTCTCTTCAAAAATGATAATAATTGCTTGTATTGCAGTCACCGCTAACTGGCGAAATCCCTCATCATTAACCACAAATAGTAGCTGGACGCACCCAATCACAGACAGTTAACGTCAATAACTACCTATAATATAGAAAGAACCGTTAAAAATTATCGCAATTAAAAAGGCAGCACCCCAGACATTGCCTGGCGGTGCTACCTTTTGTCAATACAACTTACTTCGTACCAAATAACCGGTCGCCCGCATCGCCCAAACCAGGAACGATGTAGCCATCTTCATTTAAATGATCATCAAGTGCTGCCGTATAAATATCAATGTCCGGATGCGCTTCTCGGAGTGCTTTAACACCCTCAGGAGCCGCCACTAAACACATAAACTTAATATTACTTGCGCCGCGTTTCTTCAACATATCCATCGCCATGATGGCTGAACCACCAGTGGCTAACATTGGATCAACGACAAACAATTGCCGTTGCGAAATATCAGTTGGCAACTTCACGAAATATTCGACCGGTTTTAAGGTCTTTTCATCCCGATACATCCCAACGTGCCCAACTTTAGCTGCCGGAATCATGTTCAAGAAACCGTCAACCATCCCTAAGCCCGCCCGTAAGATCGGGACAATGGCAACTTTCTTACCAGCCAACGTCTTCTGCGTCGACTTAGCAATCGGTGTTTCAATCTCAATGTCTTCCAACGGCATATCACGTGATACTTCGTACGCCATCAACGTTGAAATTTCATTAACCATTTCCCGGAAGACCTTAGTACCACAGTTCTTTTCCCGAATGATTGTCAATTTATGTTGAATGAGCGGATGATCCAAAACCTCAAACTTACCCATGTTGCTACGCACACTCCTTAGTGATTTCTTTCTATTGTAGCTAATTTAGAGAGAAAAAACCAGACCTGATATAAATTACTTAATCAACATCGATTGGGTGCTTAGCCGTTAAGGCCATTGCTTGCTGTTTGACATCATCTAATTTTGCTTGATCTGTCGGTGCTTGTAACGCTTGCAAAATCAATTCAGCCACCTTAGCTGCATCAGCTTCATCAAAACCACGAGTTGTAATGGCCGGCGTTCCTAATCGAATACCGGAAGTCTTAAAGGCACCGAGCGTCTCATTAGGAATTGCTTCTTTATTCACCGTAATATAAACCGTATCTAACAGATCCTGTACTTGACGTCCGTTCAAACCAGACTTAGTGACATCAATTGTCATTAAATGATTATCAGTCCCGCCGGAAATGACTCGAACCAGATCAGAATCGTTAAAGACTTTGGCCATGGCTCTAGCATTATCAATAATCTGCTGGGCATAAACTTTAAATTCAGGCTGTAGGTCTTCACCAAAAGCAACGGCTTTACCCGCAATCACATGATCCAATGGACCACCTTGATTGCCAGGAAAAACGGCTGAATTGATTTTCTTACCATACTTTTCTTTTGCTAAAATCATGCCACCGCGGGGACCGCGTAACGTTTTGTGAGTGGTAGTTGTGACCACATCCGCATACGGCACCGGGTTAGGATGCAAACCAGCTGCCACCAAGCCGGCAATATGAGCCATGTCAACCATCAGCAACGCACCAACTTGATCGGCAATCTCACGAAACTTCTTAAAATCAATCAGACGACTATAAGCAGAAGCACCAGCGACAATTAACTTTGGTTGAAATTCTTGAGCTTGAGCAAGAATCGCATCATAGTTAAGCACTTCGGTCTCGGGATCAAGCCCATAACCTTGAAAATCATAAAGTTTGCCGGAAAAGTTCACACTGGATCCGTGTGTTAAATGGCCCCCCGCGTCTAGTGACATTCCCATCACGCGATCACCAGGTTGAATCAGTGCCATATAGGCGGCTGCATTGGCCTGCGAGCCAGAATGTGGCTGTACGTTGGCGTATTCTGCACCAAATAATTTCTTAGCCCGTTCAATCGCTAGGGTTTCCACTTGATCCACATATTCGTTACCACCATAAAACCGGTGGCCCGGATAACCTTCAGAGTATTTATTTGTCAGCACACTCCCCTGTGCCGCCCGGACACCCTTCGAAACGATATTTTCAGAAGCAATCAACTCAATATTATGTTGTTGCCGTGCCTGTTCCTTACTAATCGCAGCCCATACTTCTGGATCTTGTTCTTGGTAATTCATGAATAAATCTCCTCCATTTCACAAGTGACAACTTTCGGGTTTTCCCGACTTGCAATCATTATACACTAAAATGCGTTTGTCCGGCAGATTTATTTAATCGGTTCATATAGGCAAGCCCTAAGCCTTTATTTTCGAAGGCTTGACACAAAATATCCTTAATTTCCGTTTCAGTATCAAAGTGCCGCAAGCCAGCGAATAATTTCCGACTAGCCGACTGAATATCATCTCCAAGCGAGAATTGTTCGCAATTAGCTGGAATCAGATTGTTAGTTAATATACCATCAGTTGCCATAACACCCATTGGGATCTCCTGTTGAGCGGCCCACGCTAATGCTTGTGGCCAATCTTCTGAACGATCAACGATATAAACTTGGGCGTTAGGCGCATAGTGTTTGTATTTCATTCCGGGAGCCTTAGGCACTTCCGTAGCGCCCACATGGTGTAATTCAGTTTGAACCGGCATGCCAATCACTTGCTCAATTGCTTCCGGTGTTACGGCACCGGGCCGCAGAATTGCCGGTTGGTCGGTCGAAAGATCCAATACCGTGGATTCAACCCCAACCTTCGTCGGACCATCATCCAGAATACCAGCAATTTTACCGTCCAGGTCGTGCAATACGTGTTGTGCCGTTGTTGGACTCGGCTTACCAGAGGTATTAGCAGACGGTCCCACGATCGGCGTTTCGGCCGCACGAATCAAAGCTAGGGTCGCATCATTATCAGGATTACGAAAAGCAGCGGTCGTTAGCCCACCAGTAACCTCTGGCGCCAAAGCATCTGGCTTCAATTTAAAGATCATCGTCAGCGGTCCCGGCCAAAACGTCTTAATTAGTTTCTTGGCTGCTTCTGACAACGGTTGAGCAAACCGTTCGACAGTCTCCACATCGGCAACATGAACGATTAAAGGATTGTCACTTGGGCGGCCCTTAGCCAAGTATACTTGCTTGACAGCATTCACATTCGTTGCATCGGCCCCCAACCCATAGACCGTTTCCGTTGGGAATGCCACTAACTGCCCTGCCGTTAATAATGCGGCAGCGCCCGGAATCTCATCCGGCGTATATACTTTCGTTTTCATAATTTGTTAAAACCTCTACTTTATTATTAATACATTATTATTCACTTTATTATTAACACATTATCATTAGTCCATTATTACTTATTCATCAAATAATCTTCTTTGTTATTCGCATCGCAGGCCAGTCACCACCATAAATCGTGGTCAAAACGACCCGCGCCTAAGGTCACAATCAACCAACGTAAGACCCCAGCACCACTCAAACTGCATGATTAACACAAAATCCAATTATTGCTGAGTCGGTACCATCACGACCCGTAGCATCCGATCATGACCAGCCATATCTTGTCGCAGTGCCACCGTTGCAGCCGGCACGGTCTGCTTAAACAATCGCTTTAAAGCCGCACCTTGATGATAACCAAACTCCAAGTATAATCGTCCAGTCGGTGTCAAATAATCGCCAACCGTCACGGCCAACCGTTCATAAAGCGCCAGCCCATTATGGGCAGCAAATAGCGCCGTCTGTGGTTCATGGTCTAAAACACTCGTATCCATGACATCTTTTTCACTCGTCGCAATGTATGGCGGATTGCTCACAATAATATCGAATGGCCGCTGAGACGCATCGTCAAGTAAATCACTGTGAACCAGCGAAACATCTAGCTGTAAGCGGTCCGCGTTTATTTGGGCCACCCGTAGTGCCGCTGTTGAAATATCGCTAGCCGTAATCTCCCACGCAGGGCGTTCATGTTTTAACGCCAAGGCAATTGCCCCCGACCCCGTACCAACGTCTAAGAGGCGCACCGGTGCCGTCTCAGGAATATCGGTTAAAATCCAGTCTACCAATTCTTCGGTTTCGACTCTAGGAATTAGCACCGCCGGATCAACTTGCAATTCCAGGCCATAAAACGGCGCGTGGCCTAGTACATACTGAACTGGCTCACCAGCTACCACCCGGTCAATTCCCTGCTGATAGGCCTGCCAGATATTCGTTGGTAAAGAATCACGGTAATGAATTAATAACTGGGTCTGATCCAGACGACTCAAGCCTAACAACAAAAAACGAGCACTGTCCGTGGGCAATTGGGCCGTCTTTAGACAAAAAGAAGCCCACTGCTGGGCTTCAAAGTAAGTAGGCTGATCAGGCTTAATCATTAGTTAAACGCTCCATCTTTTCGGCTTGATCAGCTAGCACGAGGGCATCAATAACTTCGTCCAGTTCACCGTTCATGACCCGGTCAAGTTTATTAAGTGTTAACCCAATCCGGTGATCCGTGACCCGGTTTTGTGGAAAATTGTAAGTCCGAATACGTTCGGAACGATCACCCGTCCCAACGGCCGATTTACGTTCAGCATCATATTCGTTTTGTTCCCGTGATTGGTAATAATCGTAAACTCGTGCCCGCAAGATTTCCATTGCTTTAGCCCGGTTTTGTTGTTGGGATCGCTGATCCTGCATTGAAACCACGATTCCAGTTGGCAAGTGGGTCATCCGCACCGCTGAAGACGTCTTGTTGATATGCTGACCACCAGCACCAGATGACCGGAAGACATCCGTTCGAATATCCTTTTGGTCAATATCAATATCAACATCCTGCGCTTCTGGCATTACCCCGACCGTTGCGGTTGAAGTGTGCACCCGGCCAGCTGATTCAGTCACTGGCACCCGTTGTACCCGGTGAGCACCACTCTCATACTTCAACTTTGAATAAACCTTATCACCAGAAATAATTAACACGATTTCTTTAAAGCCACCGACTTCAGTTTCATTACGGTCAGCGACTTCTACCTGCCAACCTTGCCGCTCTGCGTACTTCGAGTACATGTTGAAGAGGTCAGCTGCAAACAAGCTGGCTTCATCACCACCAGCTGCACCGTGAATTTCCATGATGATATTCTTATCATCGTTAGGATCCTTAGGCAACATTAGTAAAGTGATTTCATGTTCCAACTGATCTTTTTCCGCGTTGAGATTCTTTAAATCATCTTTGACCATCGCGTTCATTTCATCGTCAAGCTTTTCACGAAGCAACTCATCATTTTCTTCAATCTGACTCGTAACTTCCTTATAGTGATTATATTTTTCAACGGTCTCACGAATATTACCCATTTCTTTAGATAACTTCATGAATCGTTGTGAATCCGAAATGACTTCCGGATCACTTAACAATTCACCGAGTTCTTCATACCGATCGGCAACGGCTTGTAACTTATCAAAAAACTTATCCATTCTCAGTTAATCCTCACTTTGTTAATTTCGGCGGGTAAAAATAATGATGACGACAAACTGGGTAGTACGCCTCATTACCCCCGATTTGAACTTGTTCGCCTTCATAGACTGGCTGACCATCGTGGAACCGTAAATTCATAATTGCTTTTTTACGACAAAACCAGCAGATCGTCTTCATTTCTTCAATCTTATCAGCATATAATAGCAAGTACTTGCTACCTTCAAACAATTCGTTGCGAAAATCATTCTTCAAGCCAAACGTCATGACTGGAATCTTCAATTTATCCACAACATTGGCCAACTCTAAGACATGATGTTTCTTCAAAAACTGGGCTTCGTCAATTAAGACGCAGGCCGCGTCCGGATTAGTCTGACTAACGACATCAAAAACATTCGTATCATCGAAGACTGGTGTTGCTTCCCGTTTCAGGCCGATTCGGCTAGCAACGTAGCCCACGCCATCACGATTATCTAAGCCACTCGTTAGGATGATGACCGACTTATCTTGTTCCTCATAATTATGGGCAACTTTCAAAATTTCAATGGTCTTACCACTGTTCATCGCACCATATCGAAAAAATAACTGTGCCAAGCGACTAATTCCCCTTTTTTACACATTTCTAATCAATTATAGCGGATTTGACCATGAATTTCAGCATTCTGTCATTAAAACTAATTAACGAATTGATAATATGCACTTAAATGGCGGGAGTATCACTTTTCTTTTAAGGACGTTCAGTATAAAATACTTGAGAGTAGGACATTTTGTCCGGTGATTATGATTTTAATACCCAGTTGTCACTTTTATTGATGATATCTGGGTAAATCAAGAATTAGGGGTACCGATAACTTATGTCAATTAATAGTACATTAGCCACTTGGACAGGTAAATCCGCGTACTGGTTTTTACACACTTTCCGTGGCGGTGGGAGCTCCCTCCCCGGCAAGTTGGCGCTGAAGCTTGATCCAACAATTTTAAAGCATCTCGCTAAGAACTACGACGTCATCGTCATCACTGGGACCAACGGCAAAACGTTAACGACCGCTTTAACGGTCAAGGTTTTACGTGAACAGTACCCTGACATTTTGACGAATCCAAGTGGATCCAATATGAAACAAGGAATTGTCACGACCTTTTTACGAGCACCTAAAGCCCATCAAAAGCCACTCGCAGTCTTGGAAGTCGATGAAGCTAACGTCATTATGGTCACCAAGTACATTACACCAAAAGCCTTTGTTTTCACAAATATTTTCCGTGATCAGATGGACCGCTATGGCGAAATCTACACGACTTATCAAAAAATCTTAGACGGCGTTGCCTTGGCACCGGAAGCCACGATTATTGCCAACGGTGACTTACCGTTGTTCAATGCTCAACAATTGCCAAATCCAATCCTTTATTACGGGTTTGACTACCAGGCCGATCATGACCAACAAGCACCAGCCAACACCGATGGCTTATTGTGCCCCCGCTGTCAGCATATTTTACGTTATCATAGCCGGACTTATAGTAATATGGGGAAATATTACTGTCCTCACTGTGGCTTTGAACGGCCCCAGTTGACATACAAGCTGAATGCGCTGACTGAAATGACACCCACCAGTTCTAATTTCGAAATCAACGGGCAAGCCATGCACCTAAATATTGGTGGTCAATATAACATTTATAATGCGTTGGCAGCATATGCAGTTGGTCGCTTTATGGATGTCACACCAGCTAAGATCGCCCACGCGCTCAGCGACAACGACGAGCAAGTCTTCGGTCGCCAAGAAACATTTCACGTTGGCGAAAAAGATGTGACGTTGATCCTTGTGAAGAATCCAGTAGGTCTTAACCAGGTTTTACAGACAATCAGTACGGATGATCGTCCCTTCTCATTTGCCGCTCTTCTTAACGCTAACTACGCAGATGGGATCGATACTAGTTGGATTTGGGACGGCGACTTTGAAAAATTACCGTCATTAAATATTCCCGCCTATATTAGTGGCGGTGAACGTTATCGCGATATTACGTTTCGGCTTAAAGTTGCTGGCGTACCTGAAGATCAATTAACGGTTATTCCTGACTTAACTAACATGACGGCAGCAATTCAAAAACTACCAACTAAGCAAGTCTATGTCGTTGCAACTTACACGGCAATGCTTCAATTACGAAAACAACTTGCCAGCCAAGGCATTATTGATGGGGGGATGGCTTAACCATGGCTTACACTTTGCACGCCGCACACCTCTACGGCGATTTAATGAATACGTATGGAGATATTGGTAACATTTTAGCCATGCGTTATTACGCACGAGCAGTCGACGCCGATATTACGGTTGACTTAATCAGCTTAGATGATCCGTTTGACGCCGACAAATATGACTTTGCCCTCTTCGGGGGTGGTCAAGATTATGAGCAAACCATTGTCTCCAAAGACTTACAGACGAAAAAAGATGCGCTGACTGCTTATATTGAAGCGGGCGGCCCATTATTAGCAATCTGTGGCGGCTTCCAAATGCTGGGTCACTATTATATTGGCGCTCACGGCGAGAAAATCGCTGGTATCGGCGCATTAGATCATTACACTTTGAGTCAAGATAACAATCGCTTTATCGGTAATATCACCATTGAAAATGCTGAAACGCATCAGACCTACTATGGCTTTGAAAACCATAATGGTATGACCTTTCTTGGTAAAGGCGAACGTCCGCTTGGTAAAGTCCTTCAAGGCAATGGCAACAATGGTAAAGATCAATCTGAAGGCGTAATTTATAAAAACACCTTTGGCTCTTACTTCCATGGTCCAATTCTCGCCCGCAATGAAGCGCTCGCTAAACGAATCTTGAAGTTAGCCCTACAACGCAAGTATCCTGATGGTCATTTCGATGTGCTCGACCGGCTCAATGAAGACCTCACTAAAAACGTGGTCGTTAAATCTTAATAGCTGGCAACAAAAGACACCACTGGACCGATGACTTGGTCAGTGGTGTCTTTTTACGCAATCAGCAAGATGCTTTAAATTAGCTTTGATAGCATACTTGTAAGCCTTGTCATTAGTGAAACCCTTTAAGCTATAATAAATATTTATATACTTTTAGATAGTGTTTAATAGCAAACTGACTTAATCAGTAAAAGTGCTAAAAAAAGACTGATACTAGCTTGAGCCAGTATCAATCTTTTTTATCATATCAGGGGGTTAACTAATTAAGCCTTGGCCCCTGGTTCTGAGGCGATAATTTGTAAATCACCCTTCAACGTCCATTGTTTAACATCAAACGGCAAGATAAAGTGAATGCCTTTGCTCAGTGGATAATCTTGACCATCAACGGTAATGCTTCCTTGACCGGCTAGTACTGAGACTAACGTATACGGTGCCGTTCCCCGATTAAAGGTCGCTTGACCATCCGTTAACCGCCATTGCCAAACGCCGAAGAATGGCGATTGTACGTACTTCGTCACCGTAGCATCCCCAACCTGCGTCGTCGTGATGTCGAGATCAGGATCATGATGAGGCACATTAGTAGTATCAATTGATTGTTGTAAGTGGAGCTCCCGCTTTTGACCAGTCGTCTTATCGACCCGATCCCAATCGTACAGCCGGTAAGTCGTATCAGAACTTTGTTGCGTCTCTAAGACCATAATACCTTTACCGACAGCATGGATCGTCCCCGATGGAACATAGAGAAAGTCGCCGGGTTTGACGGGCACACGCCGCAATAACTTATCCCATTCTCCATTATTGATCCATTCAGCAAGTTGTTCACGGGTCTGCGCATGGTGCCCATAAATCATGGTGGCGCCAGGTTCAGCCGCAATGACGTACCAACATTCAGTCTTACCGAGTTCATGCTCATGTTCAGCCGCATAAGCGTCGTCAGGATGAACCTGGACCGATAAGTCTTCACTGGCATCCAAAATCTTCGTTAATAATGGGAACACATCACCCTTGGCATTGCCAAAAACATCCCGGTGTTCTGCCCACACCTGGTCCAACGTCAAGCCGGCATACGGGCCATTTTCAACAGTCGCTGGGCCATGGGGATGAGCTGAAATAGCCCAACATTCGCCAGTATGGTCACTGGGAATATCATAGTCAAAATCATCATGTAACTTAGTCCCACCCCAAATTTTTTCATGAAATACGGGTTTTAAAAAGTACGGTTCACTCATAAGGTTTACTCACTCCATTGCTGAATTTAATATCTAAATTTTAGCATAAATGAAAGCGGTTGTGAAACCGAACCAACTAATTTGTAACCGTATCCGCCAACCACGCTGCAATTAATTGTCGGCGAGCTGGTAAGAAAGTCTGGTTATTGACAACTGGATGAACCCGATTGGATAGAAAGACGAATCCTTGTTGTCGCTGACGATCAAGCATCAGCAACGTCCCTGTATAACCAGTATGAAAAATGACGGGAGCCGTCTCAACCGAACGGTGCCATAGATTCCACCCAAAACTTCGGCGTAGATGTCGGTTGGGCGTCCAATCTTGGTACAAGTTCGCAATCGTGGCCTGTGTCAGCACAGTGGGAATATCAAGTTGCCCGAGCATCAGTTGAGAAAAACGAACCAAATCAGCGACACTCGCAAATAAACCGGCTGAGCCGCAATGCTCGCCTAAGACTTGCGCCTTGGGATCATGGACAATCCCCTGCAATAACCCAGTTTGGACTGAATACGTCGTCGGTACGACTTGCTCGCGGCGTGGTTGAAAACTCGTATGCCATAGTCCTAATGGTCGTAAAACGCGCTCGGTAATCAGCGGTTGAATGGCCTCACCCACGATCCGTTCAATCACCTGCCCCATGATGATCAGGCCTAAGTCAGTATACACGACGCGATGATTGCGATTACGATTACTGATTGGCAGCTGTTGCAACGCTGCTAGTAAGGCTTCTGCTGATAGTGCATTTCGATTGGGGATATACCCACTTAGTCCACTCGTATGTGTCATTAAATTACGACTCGTAATCGTAGTCGATTGCAAGGAGGGCAAATAATCATGCACGGGCCGGTCAATTTCAAGTAACCCATTCTGGATCAACTGTAACGCGACCGTAGTTGTCCCCACGACCTTAGTGACCGAAGCCAAATCATACATGGCATCCGCCCATAATGGCTTAATCGTCGGTTTCACCTGAGCCACTCCCGTCTGACCAGTATGTATCTCAGAACCATCGATCAGAGCATAGCTTGCCCCCGGAATCACTCGCTTTTGGACCATCTCGTTAATTTGTGCTTCAGTTTTCTTAAAAGTTCCCATTAATTTATTCATTCTCTCTTATTAGGATCATAATGCAGATGATGGTCAACACTAGTCAGCCGCACCGATTGATATTCATTGTAATCGCTATATTACGCTAATTATCATTGACACCGAAGATGGCTAAAAGTTGCCCTGCATGTCGATGCCTGTATGTCATCAAGTCTAGTACAACTGGCTTCCTTCAACACACTACCATTGCGGTTGTAACTTCAGTGCTTGCCACCAAACAGCCGTGGCAAAGTTACCAACCAATAACTAATCAACGCAAGCCCACCAATGATAAGTAGCCATTGTTTCGGCACCAACTGATGATTATACAGCAAAGTGCAACTCACCAGTATCCCCGTACTGACCCATTCAATCGCTTGCCAATGTTGGTTACTCCACTTTATCATTTTGCCAACCCCTTTATTTTAGCGTCTTTTTAGCGGCGCTGACATCACCGACCGCAATCTTTAACTAACCGTAAAATATCCCCTATTGCTGCCCCAGTTGAGAAAAGCCACCTATCAAACCGTGTCCTTATCATTCACAATACCACGCGTAATCTAACTACGCATACAAAAACGACTTTAGCCCACTCGCATAACGAGTGCCACTAAAGTCGCCATTTAATCGCACTAATAATAACGTACTTAGTCTAATTCAACTTTCTGAACCCAACCTTCAGGTGCTTCTCGATCGCCAAATTGAATGCCAGTCAATTCGTCATATAATTTTTTGGTGACTGGACCAACTTCCGTTTCACTGTAGAACACGTGTAGCTTTCCTTGATGTTCCAAGCCACCAATTGGCGAAATAACAGCAGCAGTGCCGCAAGCACCCGCTTCAGCAAAACGATCTAGATCATCAATATAGACATCGCCTTGCTCCGTCTTCATGCCAAATTTATGTTCTGCCAAGTAGAGTAATGAATACTTCGTAACAGATGGCAAAATTGATGGTGATTTTGGTGTGACGAAAGTGCCGTCCTTGGTAATACCAAAGAAGTTAGCTGACCCAACTTCTTCAATCTTGCGATGCTCAACCGGATCAAGATAAACACAGTCAGAAAACCCATTGGCATGTGCTTCTTGACCTGGGAATAAACTAGCAGCGTAGTTTCCACCAACTTTGTAAGCCCCAGTTCCTTTATGAGCTGCTCGATCATATTCAGACGTTGTAAAGTTCGTCGGCGTCATCCCACCTTTAAAGTAACTACCAACTGGCATTGCAAAAACCGTAAAAATATATTCTTGAGCGGGATGGACCCCAATATTACCGCCAACCCCAATCATTAATGGCCGTAAATATAAGGTCGCGCCCGTACCATATGGTGGGACGTAATCTTGATTAGCCTTAACAACTTGTTTAACGGCATCCACAAACATATCCGTTGGCACTTGTGGCATTAACAACCGTTCACAACTAGTCTGCATCCGTGCGGCGTTGCGGTCCGGCCGAAACAACTGAACACTGCCATCCTTAGTCCGATAAGCCTTCAAACCTTCAAAATCTTGCTGACCATAGTGCAATGCTGTTGAGCCTTCACTAATATGTAAAGTTGCATCCCCCGTTAATTCCTTTTTGTACCAAGCACCATCTTTCCAATACGCACGGTAACGGTACGGAAGATTCCGGTATTCAAACCCCAAGTTGTTCCAGTCTAATTGTACATCTGCCATATGCTTCGACTTCCTTCATATGTAATTTTTCAAATTAATTAATTTGAATTTAATTAAAAGATTAATAGTTAATTAGAACTTTGTCAAGAGGCATTAAAACATTTCCGACGTTCAAGTTATTTTTTGGTATAATGGGGGTAAATTTAGCAAAGGACTGGTTCGTTGTGGCTAGTAATTCAGATTCAATTTATAACGTTATGTTCTATATCGCTCATCATCCAACTGAAATTCAATTTACCCAACCAGAATACACTAACGTTGTCCGCATGGGTATTCCTGACCGAATCAAAGTCGCCAATCCCGACATTTATTTTCCTGACAACAAGTTATTAGTCAATCGCTTCCAAGACGACTTTGTGGCTAAAAACGGTAATTTACTCGATTTTTTCTTTGACTATACGGAGAAAAAAGTGCCTAATTACCATGAAGTCTGGGTCTCATCGGCGCACTTGCCGGCTAAGCACTTATACTTCTTAGAATTGTCATTTGAATAATTAACATGCCTACACCAATAACCAGACTTTCCGACCACTGGAATAACCCCATTAACATGGTTTACTCATCACCAAAAACACCCGCCATAGATTAACAACCTAATCTGTGGCGAGTGTTTTATGCTTTATTAAACCTAAGAACCAATACTTTACTTAGTCATAAAGATGTACAAGTCAGAAGCGGAGACCCCAATCGTAAACCGTACACCTTTTGAAGTGATTGGATCGATCGTCGTCGTACTACCATTATTATCCTTGGTTTCTTTTTGGAACTGCTTCATAACCGTCTTAGCATTGGCACCCGTTGTGGTGGTCATTAAGGCGAAGGCGGTCCCAAAATTCTTCTGACGTGTCTTATTCTTAAAAGCCTTGGTTGGAACGATCATTGCCGCTCCTAACACATCACCTTTTTGAACATTCAAACGAATTTTATAATCCTTAGTTGTTAACACATTGGTAATCCCATTACGGGGTGTCTTCGTTGGTAACAACTGGGATTTGACCTGCTTTTTAGCCGTCGCCATTGCTGCCGCAACTTTTTTCTGAGTCGTTTGCAAACTAGCAGCTTGTGTTTTTAGCTGGGCTGCCGCCGTTTGCTGAGCCTGTAACGTTTTCGCTCCCGTCATAGCTGATGTACCACCAGCCTTGATTTGTGCCTGTGCTTGCTTAACTTTAGCCTGAATCGTTGCCTGTTGCTTTTTAAGCGCAGCACCCTCAGCTTGCAACTTTTTCGCGGCTTTCTGATCAGACTTGCTTAATTTGGAAGCAATCAACGCCTGATTATAAGTCGTTGCCATCTTTTGATAGCCAACTAACTTCTTGGCCCCTTGCACGTGAACCGTAGTGGTATCCGAACCAGCCTTAATCTTCACCGTTTGGCGGGTTGTCTTGGTCGGAACTTGAATAACAAACGTATGATTATGCACCGCCGCCGTTTTCGTTTGTCCACCATCAAGCTGATAATGAATCGTTTTGACATTGGATTTTCCCTTAACGGCCGCCACTAACCCGTTCGGTTTGTATGTGGTTTTAGTCATTGATAAAGTTGTCTTACCGCAACCCGCTAACAATAATGCTAGCGCACCCGCGGTAACGGCAACCATTGCTGTTTTCCGGAACAATTGACACCCCTCCTTTAGTTGAGACTAATATTACCAGTGAATTGACTATTATATAGATCCGCATAGAACCCATTTTGAGCCATTAATTGTTCATGCGTCCCAGTCTCAACCACTGATCCATGGTTCATCACAATAATGTTATCAGCACCTTGAATGGTAGACAACCGGTGCGCCACTACAAAGCTAGTCCGATTCTTCAACAGACGTTCCATGGCGTGTTGGATATGAACTTCAGTCCGCGTATCGACGGAACTCGTTGCTTCGTCCAGAATTAAGATTTCCGGATTAGCAACAAACGCCCGCGCAATCGTCAACAGTTGACGTTGACCTTGTGAAATATTCGAAGCTTCTTCGTTCAAAACCGTTTGATAACCATCTGGCAACTTACGAACGAAACTATCAACGTGGGCTGCCTTAGCCGCCGCATAAATTTCTTCATCCGTAGCGTCCTCACGTCCATACTTCAAGTTATCAAAAATCGTGCCCGTAAAGAGCCAAGTATCCTGCAGCACCATTGCAAAGTGTGACCGCAAGTCTTCACGATGTAAGTCCCGTGTATCGGTCCCATTTAACTTGATGGAACCACCTTTAATATCATAAAAGCGTTCCAATAAGTTAATGATCGTGGTCTTACCAGCACCAGTCGGCCCAACAATGGCCACCTGCTGACCGCGTTTAACATCCAGATTATAATCCTTCATTAATAAAGCATTATCTGCATAACCAAATTGCACGTGTTGCAAGCTAATTAAGTTATCACTATCTGGTTCGGCTGGTAAGTTTGATTTAGTTTGCTTCATTTCTTCTTCATCGAGCACTTCAAAGACCCGTTCAGCAGAAGCTACGGTTGATTGAATCGTGTTCAACAAGTTCGCCATTTGTGAAATTGGTTGTGAGAACTGTTGTGTATATTGTAAGAAGGCTTGAATATTCCCAAGTGAAACATTCCCATTCGCCACATCAATCCCACCAATAATCGCTACGAACACGTAACCAATGTTATTCAGGAACATCATTAATGGCATAATAATCCCCGAAATAAATTGAGCCTTCCATGCAGATTGATAATAGTTATTATTTTGAACTTCAAAGTCATCGATGGCGTCCTGTTCCTTATTGAAGCTTTTAATAACCACATGACCAGCATAGTTTTCTTCAACTTGGTTATTCAGTAATCCCAGACTCTTTTGTTGCGTTCCAAAGAATTTTTGCGATTTTGGTGCAATCACACCAACCACGACCACACTCAATGGAATCGTCACTAATGCAATCAACGTTAACTTCCAACTAATTGTCAGCATCATCCATAGGGTCCCGATAAACGTTACGGTACTTGTGACCGCTTGGGTCAAGTTTTGTTGCAAGGTGTTGGCAATGTTATCCATATCATTGACGGCCCGACTCATAATGTCACCATTTGAATGGGTATCATAATATGAAATCGGCACCTTTTGCATCTTACCTTTAAACGAACGCCGTAGCTTATAAACCGTCCGTTGTGAAATTCGGGTCATGATGTACTGTTGAATAAAATTAAACAGTGCCGAGGCCAAGTACATGATCAAAACAATCATAATGATTTGGCCAATTTTTTCAAAGTTGATCGGGTAACCAGATTGGCTGATGCCAGCTTTTTGTTGCGCGGTCCCCTTCATAATCCCCTTATAAAGTTCAGTCGTTGCTTTACCTAAAATCTTAGGTGTCCGAATCTGGAAGATCACGGAAGCAATGGCAAAAATCATGACCACCGCCAAACCGACCCAGCGGTCTGACATGTAGCGCATTAATCGAATCGCCGTTTTCCAAAAACTCTTAGGCTTTTCAACCAGTCCAGCATGACCACCAGGGCCGTGACCACCAGCGGGACGGGCAGGCTTAGTTGAACTCGTATTCTTTTCGCTCATTACAGCTGATCCTCCTCTCGTAATTGTGACTTCATAATTTCTTGATAAACTTCATTATTAGCTTTTAATTCAGCATGGGTACCTTTACCGACCAATTTACCATTATCAAGTACCAAAATCAGATCAGCATCCGCTACCGTTGCAATCCGTTGTGCCACAATCACAACGACACTCTGTTGAATTTGCTTATCTTGCCGTAATTCAGCCCGTAATTGTGCATCAGTTTTAAAATCTAATGCTGAGAAGGAATCATCGAACACGTAAGCAGAAGCATGCTTGACCAGGGCACGGGCAATCGCTAACCGTTGCCGTTGACCACCAGAGAAGTTACCCCCACCCTGTTCAACGTGCGCATCCAAGCCGCCTTCTTCTTTTACGAAGTCCGTTGAGCGAGCGATCTCCAAAGCGTGCCAAATTTCGTCATCGGTTGCATGCTCGTTCCCAAACTGCATATTTTCACGAATAGTCCCCGTAAACAAGGTTGCCGTCTGCGGTACAAATGAAACCGCTTGATGCAACTCAGCTAATTTCAACTGCCGCACGTCCGTACCATCTAATTTAACTGCACCACTTTCGATATCATAAAATCGTGGGATCAGATTGACTAAGGTCGTCTTCCCAGAACCAGTACCACCAATAATAGCAACGGTCTGGCCGGAATGGGCTTTAAAATCAATATCTTCCAGTGCCAATTGTTCCGCACTTTGATACCGATAGTTCACATGATCAAATTCAAGACTGTGTTCAGTTGCGGCTGGTAACGTTGTTGCTTTTTCAGGATCAATAATTTTAGGCTCAATGTTCAGAACTTCTTGAATCCGGGAAGCAGAAGCGGCTGCCCGTGGGATGAACGCAAATACCATGGCCAGCATCATGAAGCTCATCAGCACTTGCATTGCATAAGTCATGAAAGCAATCATATTCCCAATTTGCATCGTTTGACTACTGATCAACTGACCGCCAAACCAAACAATGGCCACGTTAGTTCCACTCATGATCAAGGTCATTACCGGGTATGCTAAAGCGACGATCGTATTAACCTTAATTGCGTTATGCGTGTAATCTTGGTTGGCATCTTCAAAGCGATCCTGTTCAAACTTATCTTGACGGAATGCGCGAATCACCCGCACACCAGTTAAGCCCTCACGGAAAACCAGGTTAATGCGATCAGTCTTAGTTTGCATCGCCCGGAAAAGCGGAATTGCAAACCCCATAATCAAACCAATAAAAATTAGCAATACCGGAATGGAAACCACGAAGATCCAAGTTAATTCGTGACTCTTAGTGTACGCTAAAAAACTGGCCCCGACTAACATGATGGGGGCCATGATCATCATCCGCAACGCCATCATGGCGACGTTTTGAATTTGGACCACGTCATTCGTTGTCCGAGTAATTAATGAAGACGTCTCAACTTTATCGAATTCATCATTCGAAAAATTAATAACCTTCTTATAAATATCTGACCGTAAGTTTTTCCCTAACTGTTGTGATGATCGCGCCGCTAAAAAGACGTTCCCAAATGCGGCCACAACTGATAACAATGAAAAACCGATCATTTCAAAACCAATTTTCCAAATATAACTAATGTCACCAGTGGCAACTCCATTATTCACAATATTAGATGTCAAACTAGGCAAATTTAAGGTCGCAATCACTTGCACGATCATAAATAAGACCGCACCAATCACCGCTGGATACGAAATCCGACCTTTTGCTATTTTAAGCATTTACACGCTCCCCTTCATTCATTATTAAATTAATAATGCAGTATATTAATCTAACTAAAAACGGTCTGCTTGTCAACCATCTTTACAAGTCTCACGCAAACTATTGTAACGCACCCATCGCAGTTTAGCACCTAAAAGGGTTTAAGAATTTCTTAAGGTCAGTGTCACGATGGCATTAAAAAAGCACCACGTTATCAATGTGATAACATCGTGCCATACTTAACTAGTACTTCTTAAATACTTTAGGGAACGCTAGTCGTTAACACGGCTTTTCAGGCATTCACGTTTTACTCTTTAGTTTCGATTTTTAAGTAGTGTCGCCGCTTTAGACGGTGGTCCGCCGTAAATGTTAACCAGCGTTGGTTCTCTTATGTATCGCTAGTCAGCATCCGATATGTATATACTTTCCCCCCATCTTGCCGGTAGTATGACTAACAGCCGAATTAATTCGACCATAGGCTATCTGCACCTTAACTAATAGGTTCAGATTATCAATCGCCATCGCTAACTCACTCCCCTGATGCTTCGTTATCGCCGGCGTAATTAACAACGTACCCACACTAATCATTATGATAACCAATAACACCCCAATAACCCCTTTTTTTCATACATATTATCCTCAAAATTAATTATTTTGTTCAGCGTATCGAAAACCAGTACTTCTGACTACCTTAACTAACCTTTTTTACCAGTTTTAGAAATTACTAACCAAGTTCGGTCTTCCTTAATCATTAAATGAAATTATTTTAACAATGTCTCAATAATTATCGCACTTTTGAAGCTAATCCATTAAAATAGGTAATAGTTTTCAATTATGGGGGGATTATCATGTACATGCGGGGTATCAACTATTTATTAAGTCTAATCACAACACTCGGCCTCTTAGCCGGCTGTCAGGCGGCTTCACCGACAACTAAACAAGCCAGTAGTCAGTCATCTAAGACTGATGCCAAGAACGCACACGGCACACTTAAGCACCAATCACAAGCACATCCCTATCAACATTGGCATTCCGTTAGAGTGGTTCACTTGCCGATCCTGATGTATCACAGCATTTCCAGTGGGAACCAGTTACGCGTCCCTGCCAAAGAATTTCGGACAGAGATGACGTACTTAAAAACCCATGGGTACCGGACATTGACTGCTAATGAAGCCGTCTACGCTTTAAAACATCGGCGCCTTCCACAAAAGAAAGTCGTCTGGGTCACACTCGATGATAGCTACAAGGACAACATGACAGCGGCTTGGCCTATTTTAAAACAGACGCACCAACATGCCACCATCAATTTCATCACCGGCTTTACCCATAAAAAGAATCACTTAACTTTAGCCGATGCCAAGCAGATGCAGGCTTCCGGCAATATTGACTTTCAAAGTCATACCGTTCGCCATTTAGACTTAAATAACTTAACTTACCAGGTCCAATTAACCGAATTATCGAGTTCAAAAAAATGGCTCGATCATAATTTACAGCAAAATACTAAAGTTATTTGTTACCCGGCTGGACGTGCAAACGATCAGACTATTAAAGCCGATAAGCAGGCTGGTTATCAATATGCACTGTCAACGGCACCTGGCATCGCCACTAGCACACAGAACGCATACAACCTCACTCGACAACGGGTCGTACCTGGAATGTCGTTAAGGGCCTTTCAGACACTATTAACGACTACCAACTAACAGTCTTTACCGATAGTAATTCAAGTTACTGGTTAATTGACCCTGTACAACTGTTGTAATCTGATAATTGTCTTTAATTTAGGATACGAATTCATTAACATTGTTTGGCCCATACTAGGTATTCGTCTTTTCAATTGATTTTAGGCTACTCGATAAATGGACAGGCTCATATTGGGTCGACATACAGATAATACGGCTAACTTAAATTCATCAACACCAAATATTAGCGCCGTCATCTGGCATCAATAGCAAAAAATCAAGCGTCAGAATGTTGGAATATCAACATTCTGACGCTTGATTGCTTCTCATTAATTATCACTTTATCACCCGCACGGGGATCGAACCCGTAACTCCGCCTTGAGAGGGCGACGTCTTAACCAATTTGACCAGCGGGCACAAATTCATTTATTATCTTACCGAATGATAAGCGGCTTGTCAAATCAATTATGACTTTTGCCATCGAAAAACCGTAACAACAGCTAACCCAACGAACAAAATCAAACAATAAACTACACTGCCCCAAAAAACAAATGTCAATAATTGCGGTAACAAAAAATTACGCATAACCGCTAAGCCGATTGACGTGACAGCCCAGACGATCAGCTGTTGCCGTAAATGATTAAATAAACGATCTAATTCTGATTTAGACACGCTCTCACCTTCCCATCAATTAGTTTAGCCATCCACTGCTACTAAGTTCAAGAAAAAATACAAAAAACATGCATAAAGTTTCACCAAAGTCTTGACAGCATTTGATGGAAAAGTTACTATTAAATAGTTGTTATTGGGTATTCGCCAAATTGGTAAGGCAGCGGACTCTGAATCCGTAATTTACTGGTTCGAGCCCAGTATACCCAATTAGAATTCATGATTAAACACTAACGTAGGCTTCGACTTGCGTTAGTGTTTTTGTGTTAATCAGGGCTAAACAAATGAAATTTTCTTTTTTCTCCAACAAAACGGTTTACGGACTTGAATCGGGGTTTATAATAGATTATGTAGACTGTCTGTGAAGCCTTTTAAATCGTCACTATTTTGAAATCAATACAAAGGAGATAATGTTGTTGGTATACAAAGATGTTTTTGGTATCGATCACGATGATTGTCACATTGTCCAGACGCGGCACGAGTTTAACCGGATCTTCATCATTGAGAATGAAGTTGGCTCACGCTTTACTTGCATTAAGGATGGTGCCCCACTAGAGAAAAAAATGTCTGGACACTGGAAGTATGCAAAAGCTAGCGATGCCCCGAAAAACTATGCCGTTCCTTATAAGGCTCAAAAAAACTAACACCCATTGAAAAGAGGATTATGATGCGGCGTTATCAACCGTCACCCAAATCAAATGGTCGGGTCCACCACTCGATCAACCATAACACCAACCCCTACTATGGACAACGTGGTGCCGATTGGGTCAAGGACACGAATGCTTCGTTGTTCAATGCCCAACATGAGCGCTCCCAAGCAAAGAATCACGTTGAGCGCCAAGTTCGCCACAGTATGCGTCAAGTGCTATGGGTGGTCGTGGCAATTATTGCAATGTTACTTGGTGGTTTTATCTTATTCTCGTTAGCAATCAATATTTGATGACAAAAAGAGCAATTCAGCTTATTTGACAGCTGAATTGCTCTTTTTATTAGCCTTTTATTTCCTTGGTATCTACTAAAACTTTGCTGACCATTCGAAGCTCATCAGTTAATTCAGAAGTTCGAATCCGGCCAAATTCATCTAAGAACTTACCGAGACGTTCTTCATTAACTTTTTCAATAACTCGCGCCAATTTTTCACCTTTCGCAGTTAACGTTAAATAACGATACCGGCGATCATAAGGATCAATGTTTAGCACAATTAAATCATTGTTGATCAAGTAAGTGAGCTTCCTTGAAATCGCTGAAGAAGAAACGTGGCGGTCAGCGGCTAGCTCTTTCACCGTAATTCGATGATCAGTGCTATGGTCAAGATAGTAAAGAATTAAGAACTGTTCAAACGACACATCCGCATCAGTCACCATCGTTTGGATAATCTCACGAAGATGGCTTTCGAGCCAGGACATGCCCACTAAAACTTTCTCGAACAGTTCCGCATCATCGTACTTGGCTTTTTTGGTATTAGTCTTCATCATTATTAAAACCCCATTCATGCGTCACGTTCAAGGCATCATCAACAACCCCGTGATTAGGCACGGACTTCTGCTGCTGGCATGATCGTAATTTCAAGATCACGCGTCATTTGTTTTTCAATCGCAGTCTGAACATCATGATCCGTCACAACTAAGCTTGACAACTTACTCTTACCGCTAATGATATCCTGAACATGTTGGTTATCCAAATCCTCAGCAGATACGATTGGTAAAAGATGGAAGCTATCGTTCGTTGCTTGCAAACACTGATCGAATAATGGTGAATTGATACCCATCACTAACACACTGTTTTGTTGTTGTAAGACTGATGCCAACCACCAGTTCAACAATTGCGTTTCAGAATGGAAGACATTCGTGATGGCTTCTTCCTTATTCACTAATTGAATTGACAATTCGTGGTTACTACCGTATTGCTTGACCATTGCTAAAGAGTGGTCTGGACGATAGAAGTTTTCTAGTGTCACTTGTGAGTTATTCGTCCGATCAAGATACTGAGTAACTGATAAGAACCCAGCAGCATCATAGACGTCACGACGAGTTGCTAATGAACCATTGAAATAAGTCATATACCAGATGGCACCATTCTTACGGTACTTCAACGTCATAATTGGGTTGCCACCATCATCGGCAATGGACACAATCTGCTGGTCAGCATTACGTTTATACTGCCATGCCGGATTATCAGGTAATTCTGGCTTAGTCTTTGCAACCGCCCCTGGAACCTTCGCCTGAATCGTATAGTACATATTATATAATCCGGTACGCTTGTCAACGAGTCCAGCCGCTTGATAATTATTCCAAATATCTGGCAAACTATCATTATAGTTAACGGTAATCACGTTGGCATTATCCTTAACCTCACTCTTTAGTAAGCCCATAATCATTTCCATTGAAGCTTTTTCTTCACTAGATAATGACTGAATCAAGTCCGTGCTGAATAAGAAGTACTTTGCCGACTGATCGAATTCAACGGGTGATACTAAGTGCGTCGTCCCGTAATCCGATTTTAACTTTGCATCGATTCCTTCGACCTTTTGTTGCAAGCCCTTAACAATCGTTGCGTTTTGATCATAGTCATGTTGTAGCCGATTAATCTTCTGGTTGATCAAGTTAAGTGAACGTTCCTGTTCATCTTGGGCACTCTTCTTTTTACGATCATAAGCCACTAACGCATCTTGAGCGGTATGTAGGTCTTTTTCCGCACTCGTAATCGCGTGTTCTTTCCGCGAACGTTCACGGGTTTCAGTCTGTTCACGTTTCTGGAGTTTCACGAGTTCACTGTTGATTGCGTCACTCTTTTGGTACAGGTCCTGAGCTTGCTTTTCTTGCTGCTTCATCAAAACGAATAACTTCTTTAAGTCTTGTTCGCCCTGAATTGCTTTGCGCATGTCAGCTTCATTTTGCTTCAAATCAGCTAATGATTGTTCTGACTGCGTAATCTTCTTCTCTAACGATTTGATGGTCTGATCACTCTTAGCAAGAGCTTTCTTAGCATCATCATAACGTTTTTGAGAAGCATTGATGGTCTTAACCATCCCTTGCCGTTCGCCATCGTTAGTGTTAACAACTTTATCCTGCTTAGATAAGGTGATCTTAGCATCTTTTAACTGTTGTTCTAAGTTTAGTTGTTCGGCGACTAAGGTTTCGTACTGTTGCTTTTCGTGCTTACGGTCCTGAACTAATTGAACCTTAAGCTCCCCACGTAAAGTTTGGTATTGTTTGTTTAAATCAGCCATTTCACGTTCAATCGCCGCACTGTTCTTTGCCGCCGTTTGGGTAGCACGCCGCTGATTAACCCGGTTTTGACCCTTAACTGGGGCACTAGTCGAAGCCGTTACGCTACTACTAGTTGGCCGGACACCACTAGCCGACCGAACATTGGGGGTCGTGCTACTTTGGGTTGCCTTTGGTTTTGGCTTCTGAGCAGCAACGGTTGAAGTCGCCGTTGCACGCTCAGAATGATTACGATAATCCTCATTCTTATCTCTGCGCTTTTTATTGAACATCTTCATAATGCAACTCCTCCATAAACTTGATTGTTTGCTCAAAGAGTAGAAAGGTCATCCCTGACCTTTCCATCCGTTCAGCAAATAATCAAGCTATTCTAATTATTATGCTTCATGCTTCCGACGAGAAACGCCAAAGTATAGCGCTGAACCCATCAATAAGGTTGAAAGACCTAGGACAGCCAAGGCAGTCCCGTTTTCGTCTTCATCAGTTTGAGGTAACGTCTTCGCATCAGAAGTCGTCTTCGTCGTCACAACTGGTTGTAATGATGCTGATGCAGGAACAACGCCACTCGTACCATTGCTAGTTGCAGTCGTCGTTGGCGTTACTTCATCATCAGAAACCGTGGTTGCTGGTGCAGTTGAAGTTGCCGTCGTTGATGAACCAGTGTTGACAGTGTCATCACTTGGTGTCGTAACAGGCGCAGTAGTAGTTGTACCAGTACCGCCACCATTGACGTTATCACCAGTACCAGGTGCCGTTGTTGGTGCAGTCGTGATTGTTCCGCCACCGTTATTGCCGTTGTCACCAGTACCAGGTGCAGTCGTTGGTGCTGTGGTTGTACCACCATTATCATTCTTAGCATAAGTTAAGGTGATCGTCGCGTCATCAGCCACCGTACCACTCAAAGCACCATCAGCTGACTTGTAAGTGTAGCCATCAATTGAAGGTGTTGCGACCGTGTAAGTGTCCCCAACTTTGTAAGTTGTGGTCGTCGCACTCTTGATCGTATTACCATCTGCGTCAACATAGTTAACTGTGATCGTCTTAGTCTGTTCAGTTGGAGTAGTGCCACCGTTCTTCGTGTAAACAAGGGTAACTGTGTTACCGTTGTAAGCAATCGTTCCGGCGATGGCATCACCAGTGGCATGGTCATAAGTGTAACCAGCAATTTCTGGTTGACCAACCGTGTAAGCTTGACCAACGATATATTCAGTTACGTTGGATGCTTTGATGGTGTTACCATCTGCGTCAACATAATTGATCGTCAAGTTAGCTTTATTTTCAACTGGTGTCGTTGAATCCTTGGTGTATGTTAAGGTAATCGTCTTATTACCATCAACCGTACCAGTCAAAGCGGCATCAGCTGACTTGTAAGTGTAACCATCGATCGTTGGCGTATCAACAGTATATGTTGAGCCATTGTCCAAAGTTTGGATCGTAGCTGCTTTGATCGTCTTACCATCAGCATCAACGTAGTTTACGGTAATCGTTGATTGTTCAACTGGGGCCGCATTCTTGGTGTATGTTAAGGTAATCGTCTTATTACCATCAACCGTACCAGTCAAAGCGGCATCAGCTGACTTGTAAGTGTAACCATCGATCGTTGGCGTATCAACAGTATATGTTGAGCCATTGTCCAAAGTTTGGATCGTAGCTGCTTTGATCGTCTTACCATCAGCATCAACGTAGTTTACGGTAATCGTTGATTGTTCAACTGGGGCCGCATTCTTGGTGTAAGTTAAGGTAATGGTCTTATTGCCATCATACGTTCCAGTCAAAGAATCACTAGCTGACTTATACGTGTAACCATCAATGGTTGGTTGGTCAATCGTGTAAGTCGTGCCGTTATCACCAGTTGAAGTAGTTGGATCCTTGATTACGTTGCCAGCTTCGTCAACATAGTTTACAGTGATATCAGATTGTTCGACAATTGGAGCATATACAAAAGTTACTGTATTAACACCAGCAACAAGCGTACCAGCAGCAACATTACCTGATTGAACATCACCGTCACCAATCTTGTAACCCGTGTAGGTATAACCATCGAGACTTGGAGCCGTCAATTTGTAAGTACCACCAGCACGGGTAAAGGTTCCATCAGTACCCTGAGTATACTGATTAGACGTAACCACAGTTGAACCATCAGCAGTTTGATAGTTAACTACAATACCAGTATTTTCAGCATATACTAATACAACTTCATTATTAGTAGCATCTGTATCAACTGTACCAGTTAGACCACTTGCATCACCAGTAACATTATTGCTTGCACCATAGAGGGCATAACCATCGATTGTTGCTGGATTAATAGTGAAGGTTGTTCCAACTTTGCCACTCTTAGTTACGCCGCCATCAATCTTAGTATACTTTGGAGTACCATCAGAATTAACACCAGTGATTACAACATATGCCACCGAAACATCCTGAGCATCTTCAGCTGGAGTTGTAACTGTTGTATCCGTAGTTACGTCTGTTGTATAATCCCAACCGATTTGATTCGATCCCGCTGCAGTATCATGAACAGCACTTGGAATATCAGTAAAAGTTAAACCGCCATTGGCAGCACTACTGGTGGTAGCAGTGTAAAGATAATTTAGTTGTAAATAACTGTTATCTGCGAGTGAATCGGCGTAAACGATGCTAGGCATACCAGCTGCATCATTATCAGTAAGCGTTGTGGTTGTACCATCAGTAATAACCCCATTAGTTAGCGTGTTACCAACTGTATATGACGCTAATTTCCAGGTACCAGTTGCAGAAGCGACGTTCCCTTTCAATGCAAATGAGCCATTAGCATCTGTCCAATCAACACTTGAGTTTTTGGATAATGTGACTGTCACATCATAAATAGTATCAGCCTTGGTAGCAAAATTCGTCCCACTAACAACGGAGCTTACCTTATCCGCACCCGTAGCAGTAATATTATTCTTAACAACCTGACCAGCACCACTGGTTACAGTAGATGTAGCTTCTGAAGTCGAACCACTAGCAGCTTCAGACGTTGTTAGAGTTGCTTCACTAGTGACCTTTGGCGTTGCACCAGACGTCGGTGCAGTAACTGTTGGTGTTGCCTGCTTAACTGTCGCAGTTGTATCAGCACCAGCGGCTCGTGACTGAACTTTAGCAGAAGTTGCAACAGCGGTTTGCGTTGTATCATTTTGACTAGCAACAGAACTTGAAGCACTTGTTGTTGAAGTAGCACTCTGTGTTGCAGCAGAAGCTGTTGAAGTTGATTGACTAGTTGAAGATGCAGAACTGGCATCCGTAGCAGCTGATGAAGTCGCCGTTGAACTAGTTGCAGCAGAGCTGGCAGCACTAGAAACTTGTTCCGTAGTTGCGTCTGAGCTAGCAGCAGTATCAGCAGAAGCATTAACGTTGGCAAATGCTAAACCTGCAGCCAAAGCTAACGTGGTTGCGCCGGCATAAACCCAACGCTTGCCATCTTTATACATCTTTACCCGATAAACTGAATCACCGGTCATTTTTTGATTATCTTTTGACATATGGAATCCTCCCCGAGCACCCACGACTCTCTGCATTTATGTAAAATGATGGGTGACAAATCACTTGCCAGCCCATCATCTTAGTCGTGCTTATCGTGTTGTGCTTAATAACACCATAACGATTTTGTTGGCATTCAGTTATATTTAACGAATTAGCCCTTAAATGCGGCAATCACGTTTAAGATAAAACTGTGTAACCCACCAAAGATGTCGTTTGAAACACTTGATGTATATGATGATGTGTGAGTACCTGGTAAAATATGAAAATCATTGAAAAAACTCATGAGATTAATCCCCTTTAGTTTAGTTAATTATTAGCCCTTGATGGCTGAGATAACGTTTAATACGAATTGGTAGAAAGTACCAAGTGGTTGGTTGCTGACATAACTAGTATGTGATGACGTATGCGTACCTGGTAAAAAGTGCAAATCTGAAAAGAAACTCATAATGTATATCCTCCCTCATTATTTAAATAATATCAAGATATTAATTAATAAATTGATTAATTTATTTATCTAAATATATTAACCCTTGATCGCTTTGATAACGTTCAAGATGAAACTGTGCAAGCCACCAAAGATATCGTTGGAAACACTTGATGTGTATGATGACGTGTGTGTACCTGGTAAGATATGGAAATCATTGAAAAAACTCATAATATAAATCCTCCTGAAAGATTAGTTAAGATTACTTGCTGAATAAGCCCTTGATTGCTGGAATCAAGTTTAAAATGAAGCTGTGGAAACCACCAAAAATATCATTCGAAACACTTGATGTGTATGATGACGTATGGGTACCTGGTAAAATGTGGAAATCGTTAAAGAAACTCATAATGTAAATCCTCCTATAATTGTTTGACTAAATTACTTCTTGAATGCGGCAATCAAGTTTAATACGAAGCTGTGGAAACCTCCGAAGATATCGTTTGAAACACTTGATGTGTATGATGACGTGTGCGTACCTGGTAAAATGTGAAAATCGTTGAAGAAACTCATAATGTATATCCTCCTAAAAGATTTAGTTGTGATTACTTGCTGAATAAGCTTTTGATTGCAGGAATCAAGTTTAAGATAAAGCTGTGGAAACCACCGAAAATGTCGTTGGAAACACTTGATGTGTATGATGACGTATGGGTACCTGGTAAAATGTGGAAATCGTTAAAGAAACTCATAATGTAAATCCTCCTATAATTGTTTGACTAAATTACTTCTTGAATGCGGCAATCAAGTTTAATACGAAGCTGTGGAAACCACCGAAGATATCGTTGGATACGCTTGATGTGTATGAAGAAGTATGGGTACCTGGTAATACGTGAAAATCATTAAAGAAACTCATTTTGAAATCCTCCTATAAAATTAGCTGTGATTATTTGCTGAACAAACTCTTGATTGCTGGAATCAAGTTTAAGATGAAGCTGTGGAAGCCACCAAAGATGTCATTGGAAACACTTGATGTGTATGACGACGTGTGGGTTCCTGGTAAGAAGTGCAAATCAGTAAAGAAACTCATGAATAACTCCTCCTTTTAAGTTAGTTAATGGTTAAATTCCCAAGTCTGGCCAGCTACATGAAAAGACTTGAGAGTTTGGAAAACAAATTAAATTCCGACAAATTTGATTAAGCGCTTAGAAAATTCAACTAATTAATCATTAGATTCTCAAGCATCTGTCTCTAGCAACACTTAACCTTTAATTGCGGCGATCACGTTCAACACAAACTGATAGAAAGTACCAAGTGGTTGGTTGCTGACATAACTAGTATGCGATGATGTGTGGGTTCCTGGTAAGAGATGTAAATCACTGAAGAAACTCATGTTAATATCCTCCTTAGAAAATTTACAAATTGTTCACAAATTAGCGACTCAATAATCATTAATTTAATTTAGTCTGTTAAATAACTAATATTGATTACTAATGCGAACGTGAAACAAGTAACCTCGTTTACGATTTAAATATTAACTAATTCGCCCCACAATCGTCAATAAAATTACTAATATTTGAATAAATACAGGGCAGTATCATATTCAATCAGTAAATGTGCATACTATGGACAACTTACGCGTTTTATTAACGGTCAAAATTTGAGCCCATTATCAATATTATTTATATTTATCACCAGTTAACCGTGCTAGACGAAAGCGTTTAAACCGCTGATAGCATAAGCATTTCAGCATAGTCGTTTGCAGTAAAATATTCTCTTTTTTTCCGAATTATGAACCATACCATCGGGAAATTTATTCCCTAAAAAATAATTATAAATATCGCTTTTTTAACTTATTATTAAAATTATTAATACTTTTTCTATTTTTCACGGCGGTTTTATTTCACGGATTAACCAACAATATCCAGCAAAGTACATATTTTTGAATCAAAAAAGTGGCTATTGCCAACACTCAGCAATAACCACTTACTAATTTTAATAATCAAACAGTATTTCACTAAA
Source organism: Lactiplantibacillus sp. DA1 (assembly GCF_032681335.1). NCBI lineage: Bacteria > Bacillati > Bacillota > Bacilli > Lactobacillales > Lactobacillaceae > Lactiplantibacillus > Lactiplantibacillus sp. DA1. The sequence continues at coordinate 148,468 of NZ_JAWHTQ010000006.1, forward strand.
ACCTCTTTTAACCGTGTTGATACTGCAGCCGATAAAAGTCACGATAACGTTCATGCGTTGCTAATAAGGATTCATGATCGCCATCTCCTGTAATGCGGCCATCCTCCATAAAGAGAATCCGCGGGTACGCCTCAATTTGATTCAAGCGATGGACAATGGTAATGGTCGTCAAATCAGCTGGCAGGGTCGCTAATAGCTGCGTGACCCGTTCCTGGTTCTGATTATCAAGACTAGCCGTTGCTTCATCTAAAATCAATAATGAAGGTTGACGAACGAGTGCGCGAACAATGGCTAAACGTTGCCGTTGTCCGCCTGAGACATTGAGGCCTCGCTCACCAACGTCGGTGTCCAGACCTGCCGAGAGCTCCGCCAACCAATCGGCCAGACCGACTTGCGTTAATAATACACTCAACTGTTCATCTGGCACGGCCTGAGTTGACCCTAATAACAGATTGTCGCGAATTGTTCCTGGCATTAGATCGACTTCTTGACTCACGTAGCCGATCTGATTACGAATCGAGGGAATCGTATAACTGGCCATTGTCTCGCCGTTCACGTCCAGCTCACCACGAGTTGGCGTATAGTAAGCCTCTAAGAGCGAAACTAAGGTCGTTTTCCCGCTACCACTCTCACCAATCAAGGCGATCCGCTCACCGCGATGAATCGTCAAATCAATGTCCTTAAGCACCGGTTTGTCACTTTCATAACCAAAATCAACGTGATCAAAGTCGACCGTATTGATTGTTGACAGCGTTTCGCCTGACAACCGCTTATCTTCTTCCGGACTATCTAAAATGTTGTCGATTCGCTCAGTTGCCCCGACCGTTTGTTGCAAGGCAGTCACTAAGCCAGTTACGCTACTCAGTGGTGAAATCATTTGAACGGCATACATTAAGAAAGCTACTAAACTTCCAATTGTCAACGCGTTCGTTTGTACCAGGATCCCACCGTAAACAATGATAATGAAAATGGCGGCCAGTAACATGATGTTTAGCACTGGATTAAGCACCGAGATCAGCTTGATTTGACGGACACTGAAGCCTTTGATCCGATCAACTTGATCTTTTCCCTGTTGTTTCAGTGCCTTTTCAGCAACCATCGCTTTCACTAACCGATTTTGACCAATCATTTGTACCGCTGCACTATTTAAGTTGGCCGTTTCTTTTTGAATCGCTTTGGAAATTCGCGCTAACACTTGCCCCATTGGGACGATAATCACGGCCATTAGTGGGACCACAATTAAAATAATAATCGTTAAGCGGAAGTTTAATAACAACATTAACGTCAAGGAACCCACAATTGAGATAATCCCATTAATGGCGTTCGAAAACTGACTTGAAATCAATTCAAAAATCGTCGATGTATCGTTAACTACCCGACTAGACAGTTCCCCCGTCCGGTTATGGTCAAAATACGGAATCGGCAAGTCCACGATATGTTGCCATAACGCGCTCCGCAACGTCGAAACGGCGTCGACCCCCGTATAACTAAGTAGAAAACTCGACGCAACACTTGCAAATAGCTGCACGACAATCACAGCGCCTAACCGAAGCAACAGTTGACCCGAAGTACCATGGTTAAAGGCGTCGATAAATTCCTTCAACATCAACGTAATGCCAAGACTACAAATCGTTGCGACAAACGACAACAGGATTCCAATCACAAAGAGTCCCTTCTTCGGGTGAGCATGGGTCATGATCAATCTCAATAAATCACGGGTCCCATACTTGGCATGTGGTTGTTTAGCCGATGACGTGATATGCGTTTCCATTGGTTGTAACTCCCCTCATTGCTTGAATATCAGGCTGAATGACATGATCATTCCACCGTTGCCAAATCATAGCCTCAGAAAAACGGCTACTATTGCCATACGCCCGTTCACTCATTTTCGCCAACTGTTTAGGGTGTTGTAAGAGCGTTAAAATCACCTTGCCAAGTTCAACTAAATCATTTGGCGTGATCAAGCGCCCATTTTCACCATTCGTAATCATCGTTGCCGGACCATACTTAATATCATAGGCAACCACCGGAACGCCATGACTTAGCCCTTCTAAAACACCTAAGTTAAAGCCCTCATATTGACTAGTGAGGACCATCAGTTGTGCTTGGTTATAGACCGGGGTCAAATCGCGCTCAAAGCCCTTAAACGTGATAAATGACTGCCAACGTTGCGAACTGACCAAGGCCCGCAACCGATTTTCTTCTTTAAATCCAGTCCATGAATCACCATAACCATAAATATCTAAGGTCACATTCGACTGTTTTTCATGAACATAGGCGACCGCCTTAATCAATTGTTCCAAATTTTTCTCCGCCGACAAGCGAGCAACGGCAATCACCTTGCCCTCAATCCGATCCTTAAAGTCAACCGGACGAGCTGCTAATTGTTCGTCACTTACACTACCAACTGGAATCGCCAAAGTTGGAATCACATTATGAATGTGGTTCGTCATATCATCACACCCTTCTTGCGTGGACATGATCAAACCGGCCATTTGACTGGCATGGTCTAACCCGATTTGAGTGTATGGTACAATTGGTGAGTTCACAACGTCAAGTGGGTCCAGCGTGAAATTGCTGTGTAAGAACTCATACTTGCGTGCTGCTGTGGACATTTTAACAATCGGATTCATCCCGGCATCGCTACGATCCACGATCATAGTTCCGTGACCACCATACTCAGCATTTAACGCATCTAAGAAAAAGGCAGTCAACTGATCCCAGTCCTCAAATTCGTAATTATGCCCGTGATAGTTTAACAGCCGTTGATGAGTGGCAACTGGTTGTTGCTTCTCATTTGGCCGAAAAAACGTCTCTAAGACTGGTTGTTGCTGCAAATTACAGTGTTGCTCTAACACAATATTCTGCTTATCATCAAAATATTGCGCCACCGTTAAGAATCCACGCGTGTCATAGTAGTCGCGTCGGCTGACCGCGCCCTGTGGATTGAGAATATCGACGTAATCAATATTACCCTGCGCATTTAACATCAGTGCTTTTTGCCGTTGTTCCCGTTGAATGACGTCAAATTCATTAGCGCTGACCCGTTCCAGCGTTTCACCCGTCACCCGTGGATAATTGGCCGCAGTTAACGGTTCGCCTTCGTAATTCGTAGTGCCCTGAAAATAATCATACATATTGACCTGGAACTCATCATCATACCCAATGAGTTGCATATTTTGGTGCAAGTCCCGCACAAAGTTACGGGTCACGATCAACGCGGGTACCCGATGCTTCGTGAATAATTTTTGACGCTGAATCATGGCTAACTCAATAGCCGATGGCGTCGAATCAATTTTGCTCGTAATAAAGAAATACATTTGCTCCGCCCCCACTTTTATTCATGTGATAAACTCTCGACTGGATCTAGCCGCGCCGCCATATGTGCCGGTGCCAAAGCAGCCAATAAACTGATGACAACACTGACTGTGATGCCGCCCAACATCGCTGCCCCGGAGATTCGAACGATTGGATACTTGATTAAACTATAGATCGCCATATTGCCTAAGAATTGCCAACCTTCACCAAACAGTAACCCCATAATGGCAGCTAATACCCCGATAGTTAAGGCTTCAGCAAAGAACAAATGGCTAATATCGCGCTTCCGGGCGCCAAGTGCACGTAAAACCCCAATTTCCCGAGTCCGCTCAGAAACACTAACGTATAGAACAACAATGATCATAATTGCCGAGACTAATAAGGCAATGCCGGCCACCCCGGTCAATACGTTAGTGGCTAAACGAATATAAGTATTCAATGAATCAATTAAATCACCGATTCCGGTATAGTTATATTGTTGTTTCTTATTCGTTCCCTTGATTACCTTGATTTTGTGTTCGACTTGCTTAACATTCGCCAATTTATCTATTTGAACAATGGCAAAATTTGGTCGGTAAGCCACATTCTTAGCAGTTAACATCTTTTTGACGGTTTGTGGCAAGACCACGACGCTGGTATCATCGCTACCCGTAATCCCACTGACAGTCAGCGTCTGACTGACCGTTACGGCCTGATTCTTACGATTAACCGTTGTCAACTTGACTGTCAATTTTTTATGAAGTGCTTTTTGATAATGTTTTTTCCCCATCATCTTCTTGGCTAACTTGCGACCAATTAAGACTTGGTCAGTGCCAGGGCGCGACCCATTCTTGATGGTTTTACTCAAAATTGTCGGGTTATCTGTCTGGAGACTCGCCGTCACCGTTGTTTTTTGATAACTTACCTGAGTACTCGTATAATAGCCCAACTTAGCGGACTTAACATGCTTGATCGCTGCTAATTGCTTGGCATTAGCGGTCGTCACTTCAGCGTTCTTAGCCGCTGTGACTTGTTCTTGATTAACGGCCTCCTTGTAAGCTGCTGCACTGGTTGCTTTTTTACGCGCGGCCGTGCTGACCTTCCCCGTCTTCTTTGAAACTTGCACAGCGGTTGGATTGACTTGTGATGTAATCTGGTGATTCATGTAATTTTGAATCCCTGATCCTAGTCCCAGCATCACCACAATACTACTGATCCCAATCGACGATCCAAAGATGATCAGCAGGTAACGAAGCCACATTCGGCGCATATGTTGCATAGACATCCGGAACATCTGCCGAAAACCAAGTGTCCGGTAACGCGTCAGTTGTTTATCGACCACGTCGAAAGGCGCCCCGATCACTAATTCATCATGAATTTGACCATCATCTAAATGAACAATGCGTGTCCCGTAATCAGCAACTTCCTGCGAATGGGTCACAGTAATGACGAGTTTTCCTTCCGCAGCGATCGAATATAAAATATCCATCACTTCTTGGGTATTTTCACTGTCCAAGGCCCCCGTTGGTTCGTCCGCAATGATAATATCGGGATCACTCGCCAGCGCCCGGGCGATCGCCACCCGTTGTTTTTGACCACCCGACAGTTCATTCGGATATTGGTGGGTCTGCTGCTCAAGTCCCACCCGTTTGAGCAAATCTTGTGCTTGCTGGACCTGTTGCCCATGAGATATTTTGGTCATCTTTAGTGAAAGCATGACGTTATCCAAGACAGTTAGGTAACTTACCAAGTTAAAGTTTTGAAAAATAAAGCCAATGGTTTCACGCCGGTACCGGTCCATTTGCCGCACATTCATTGAGCGCAAGGACTGACCGTCCAATAAGACATCCCCATCATAATGATGGTCTAACCCACCAATGATGTTCATCAGTGTCGACTTACCGCCACCAGACTCCCCAAGAATCGAAATAAACTCGCCCCGTTCAAAGTTTAAGTTAATGCCCTTTAAGATGACATTTTCTTGGTGATTTAAGGTGTAGGCCTTACGAATATCGTGTAATTCTAAAAAGCTCATATATGTACCTCCACTATTTTTTTAACTACATTCCCCACGATGCATTTCCTCATTAATAACATTGCGATTTTTGGTGAATGATGTAAAGCGTTATTGAATACCTGTAGTCATCATTCATAATTAAAATTATAATCATCCTAAATCCTAATAAACCGCCTACTTGGTAGTTACAATTTGTAAAACATCACCCATTTTGCTGATTTTTACAATAAAATTTTTTCTATTTCGAACTTATTTTATGACGGCAATCAAGACTTAACCGTCAGCAGAGATAAATCCAAGCACCCCACACATTCAAGGCATGAACTAAAAAGCGTCCATTACTAGGCACACTGACTGCCAGTAACGAACGCTTCATCATATTAAATTAAACCTAATGACTCCAACTTCAATCAGCAGGATTCCTACTTAAAAAAGGATCGCTTCGTGACCACGCGGTAAATCGCATCCGCTAAACCAGTCACAAATACGACAATCAGCCCTGCAAATTGCAACCATGGCAATTGTTGCCTAATTACTGTCACTTCACTCCCCAGCCAAAAGACTAGTAACCCGAGAACAATAATGATACTTTCGATAATGTTTAATTTACGCATCTCAAACTCCTCACGTACATCACACATCGTTGCAAGCAACTACCATGCATGACTATATTTGTCCTTTAACACCTAATCTATTATAACCCGTCTGCTATTAAATCACATGCCAACCACTCACGATTAAACTCGAGATAGGTCGGCAGATTTTTTATTGCGTGGTGTCATTCAAAGTTAGTGCGACCAGCGCGGTCAAAAATTACGAGCGCCACCATGTTAAATTAGGGTCATCTTGCGGACGTAGCAATTCATTTCGTCAACAACGTTGTGATTCATAAATTTCAGATTAACAGCGACGAACACAGCGTAAGAAAGATAAGCAAAAAGCCCCCAAAGCAAGCAGCCTATCAGCCAGCTGATAGTTGCTTGTTTTGGGAGCTTCCATCTTAATTTCTAAAGTGCTAGCACCTTAGTCACTAAGACGGGCAGTTAACTTCTTAGTTAATTCTTCGTAACCAGGCTTGCCAAGTAAAGCAAACATGTTGTTCTTGTTTATAACCAGAATTCATAATTTTTACTTATTGCAGAATGCTTGTTTAACACTGATATTTCAGCTTTCAGAATTTTATGTTTTTTATTTATTTTACATTCATGAGAACCACGGTGGGAACCACAAAGTAATGATTTTTTAAATTTTTAATATTAATGTACCCAATAACACATAAAATAAACCACACCGGCAAAAATGCCAGTGTGGATCTTTCTTGTTTTGTCTAAAATTACAACTTTTGTAGTTAAAAATCAATTTTAACTGCCGTATCAAGGTTAATATCTGACAACTATATACCTATTTTACATTTTTAACGTTTTTTATTATTTAAGAAGATAAAACCAGTTTTGAACTATATAAAGTGTTTATATTTACAGATTCATCTGAAGAAAATATTTTTTGTATAATCTGAAATGAAAGACCCTTAGCTGAAAAATTACTATTTTTTCTTTTAGCCTCATTTATTTCAAGCCTAAGTTCCTTATCAGTCTTATTCATAGCTCTTAGACCCTTTTGTAAATACTCTTCATCACTTATCAGGCCTTCTTTGTGTTGCTTACCAAGTTTTCTAAGATAGTTAAATTTGGGTTGCGAATATTGGTTTAAATTTGAAATAAACTGTTGTACCACACCAAAACTACGATTTCGTTTCATAAAAAATGTGATATCATCTTCGGATACAAACTCTATATCTGTTTTTTTTAGAGTATCAGTCATAATTTTTTTAAATTTCTTTGCTTCTTGTTTATTGGAATTAATCTTTTTTGCTAACTCTTTTTCTGACATTCCAGAAATTTTTTCGGCTGTTTTCCTAAAGAGCATATTTATAACTTCAGTAGTGCTTTGAATACTATCTTTTTGCTTTTTTTTAGAAATACTCATACTAATAGAGTCTTTTATAACAAATAAAGTAGTATCTATATCCCCTAAAAAAGCGAAAACAACAATAAATACAGCCAAGCTAACTAAAATAAGAGAAAACATAAACATAATGGAAACAGCCAAAATATCAATTAACATTTATTTGTCCCCCTTATCCGTATAAGATATAAAAGTCCAGCATATTTTATCCAAAACACCAACAAAAAAAATAAGCACTCCATCTAACAACGTCATTATACCACTAAGACTTTTTAAAATGTCAGAAAAGGTTGAGTCACCCGGAACATTTGATACCAGTTTAAAAACAAAAACAAGTCCTAGTAATCCGACAAAGAATAGCGCTTGGATACAGAAAGCTAACCACCTTATTCTCATTTCAGGATGATATTTATGCATAGCACTATAAAAGCTTAAATGCATTGCCAACTTAAACATCGTTTGAACACCAAAATTGACAATCGCAAAGTAACGCATAGTAAGACTAGATGTGTCCATAAAAGCAAAGAACATCCAAATCATGCTAATGAAATAAATTAAAAGATCCAGAAAAAAATCAGTAGTTTTATTTAATTCCTTTTCCTCCTGTATTTTTTGTGCATTGTTTATACTTGAATATTCTTCTCTTAATTGTTTTCCAACTACTGAATCAGACTGTTTTCTATGCTTCATTAACATGCTCCTCCTGAAAGACTACATTATAGAAAGTATATCATATTTAACATAACTTAATTGAAATCACATTTCAAAAACACACCAGACTACTTTTTTATCATTAAATATCATTTGCCTAACTTCTAAATTTTACTCATCTTTACAATTAAGTAACTTTATTCTTAAAAATCCCCGCACTATTAATCGAATTTTTTCACTTAATCATCAGTTTATTGCCTGGGTAAATTGTTGAGCTAATGGATTTACCATTTTGAGTAGCCAACGTATATACGTTCAGGCCGTTCTGCTGGGCAATCGACCACCAAATATCACCTGACTTGACCGTGTAGTACGCGTGAGAAGCACCAGCTTTAAACTACATTAAGCATTTGACTGACTTGAATATGTAGCTAATTAAATTATACTAGAGGCGAACCTAACGATAGGTTCACACATCTCTCGAACACCTCGCTCTTTAGTTACCACAATGGATAGTCACCTTCCCTCGAGGTGGCTATCTTTTTACACAACAAAAGCCCCCCACGCATAAACGTAGAGGGCGGAGTTAAAGCTATATATTATGAAATGGTGGGAATACTTTCCCATGGGTTATCTTAGCACTATTTTTATTTTTGTGTAGTCTTTTTGTCCATGTTTTCCGCCACTTGATTAGCGGTTGCTTCGACTTGCCGATCTTCAGCAGTAGTTGGTGCGCTGACCGTTTGAACATCTGTAATCACTCCTAGCAACCCTAAGATCGTCAGGATAGTATTAATCACCGCTACGATTGATGACCAGTCGTCGGTGAATTTCAGGCCAAACTTGTCATGATTGCCAATACGTCATGCGTGGTAAAGAACATATCGCACAAGGTGTGGAAGAATGGACATTTCCACGTTGTGGTGCCCACCATGATCGCGACATTAACGCCGTCAAGAATATCCTAAGCGCTTAACTGACGATCCATGTTTATAGCTGTAACCTCTGCACATCGTGCCAGCCACGACTGTGTAAGTCAGCAGTGTTCCCAGAAGCTCGGTCATTCATGGCTGAGTAGTTCACGGTAGTTATTTAGAGGAACGTCTCAGCTCACTTTATGTAAAAAGTATTTGACACAAATATAGATGTTGGTATAATAAAAATGACAAAAACTTTTTACAATTAGGGAGTGGAGATTTTATGAATAAAGGTTATCTGGCTTTATGGATATTAGGTTTTATTTTATTAATCTTAGACTTAGGTATTGTAGTGTCTCTATTAAAAAAAGGAGATGAAAGAAGACAACTTATTGTTTGGAAATCTAGCACATCTACTTTTTCTATTTTAGTAGGTGTTCTTGTTTTAGACTGTGTGTCAAAACTAATGACAACAGCACTTAATTTATCATTTGATAACTATGATAATAATTCTAGTCCATTCTCATTGCTCACTGTAACAGCAATAGTTTTTTTCATATCCTTAAGATATAATAAAAAAAAGCTTGGTGGCTAGTATGGAAAACTTAATCAAAACTAGAAGAACTCAAATGAAATTATCTCAAGACAATTTAGCAAAAAAATGTAAGGTATCAAGACAAACAATTAATGCCATAGAAAACAATAAATATGACCCTACTTTGTCTCTAGCATTCAGTTTAGCTAAAGTGTTAGAGGTTACTGTAGATGAACTATTTAAAAATAAAAATTCCGCAAGGTAGCGACCCATAAAACTTTGCAACGCAACCTAATCTATAAGGATAGACTAAAGCACCCCCACACATGTTAGTGCAGGGGTGTTTCACAGTTATATGGGAACTATCAAGGAGGAAATATTCGTATCTTATCACTTCTCACCTGATTGTAAATTATCTTGCTTGTGGTTTGTTGGCGGGGTGACCGTCTGCACGTCTGTCACGACCCCTAACAAGCCTAGAATGGTTAGGATAGTATTGCTACCGCCACGATTGCTGACCAGGCCCCGGTGAATTTCAGGCCAAACATGGCCAAGATTTGCTGGCTTAACACAATTATCAAAGATATTAAGGCAGCGATTAATTTGCCGTTCCAGCTGCCATCAGTATTGCGTAAACTAATTTTCTGCATTCGTTGCACCTCCCTACATTTGATAAATAGAACCTGAAATTATTAAGTTAAACAATAGTTTTACCATACATCATACGCCAGATATTGGGTCTTTAAACCGTGTTAAGCATTTACCTTGAATACGTGTCTGGTTAGGCTATGCTAGAGATGAGCCTCACAATTAGGTTCACATATAGTCCTCCATTAAAGCTTCATAATTTCTGGATAGTCACCTCCTCCCACAATCAGGTGACTATCTTTTTTACAAAAAAATCCCCTACGCCAAAACGTAGGGGATTAGCAAATTCATTATTTAATTATACTACTTCTTTAAAATTTTGGTGGTTGTAGCTGTGTCAGGTTTACTTTGAGATACCTTTTTTGGCATTTTATCTGAACTAAAACTCTTGGCAACTTCATTTGCTTTAGCGGCGACCTTGAGATTCTCATCCTCCAAATCAGTTGGCGTCGTTACCAATTGTACATCAGTGATGACACCTAACATCCCTAAAATTGTCAAAATCGTGTTAATAATCGCCACAGTACTATGCAACTCAGCTGGTACTACTTTAATATTAAAAGCCGTTAAGAGTTGTTGAACAAGCACTAGCAATAACGAAATCAAACCAGCAATTAGCTTACTATTCCAACGACCCTCTGCGTTTCTAAAACTAATCTTTTGCATTGTAGTTTCCCCCTATAGAAATTTCTCCACTATATATACTAATAACGTCACTAGAACACCACTGAATAACACCCCAATCACCCAATTTTGAATCATAGTAATCCGATCCATTCGATGCTCCGTTTCAACTGATTTGGCCAAAGCTTTCTCCGCTTTTTGATCAGTTAAATCAACCTGTTTTAGCTTGGCTTCAATGTTATCGACTTTTGTTTTGGTGGCGGCCACATCCTTTTGAATACTCATGAGTAATTTGGTCGTATCATCTAACTGCGGCATTAGCTCACCACCAGTCGTTGACCAGGCAAAATTAAGGACGTTGTCCGCATACCATTAAGACTAGCTAAATGACTGACAGTAGTGCCGTAACGCCGCGCAATGGTCCATAAACTATCACCATATTTGATCGTGTAATAGGTATGTTGATTAACTAGCCGTTTACCATAACTTTGACCACCATTTTCACCTAAGGCGATGTAGCCAAATTGACCATTATACCGTAGGTAGCGCGCCCAGACATAATCAGCTTTAACGATCACTTGGTTGTAAACGACACTTTCGCCCGGATAATACGTCGCAATTTTCGGATACCCCGTGCCAGCACCAGTTCGCACATTCAGGGTTGCATTCGGACAGAACAGCCCATTTTGCGTATAAGTCTGATTAGGAATAGTTTCAGTGGCGCGATTATTTTGCCGGTCTTGTTGCTTAACGGCGCTTGGATCATTGGGTTTCACAGAAGAATGCTGACCAGCCGTGTAGTAATCAGTATAAAGTTGACTGACGTCAAAGCCACCGTAACTAATTCGAAAATGGGCCGCACCCGACCATTGCCAGGCATTGTTATTCGTATACCATTGCTTGCCAGCTGGCACAAACGGATAGCCAGCAACCCAACCTGTTTTGCTCTTGATGGTCATCTTGTTGTTAGCCCACGATCCAGACGTATAAATATCGGCCCGGTAGCCAAACTTCTGAATCTCTTGCATGAAGGCCGCGTTATTGTGATCATTGGTCGCTTGGGACAAGTTGCCCTGCTCTTCGGCCTCCACGTCCGTTGCCAGTACTGCGCCCACCGGTAACCCGGCCGCTTTAGCTGTTTGACCAGCATAATCAGCTTCGGCAATGGCCTGGGCCTTAGTCGTATAATGGGCAAAGTGATAGCCGTTGACGTATAAACCAGCTGCTTGACCGTTCTTGATGTTGCTAGTGGCGTAACCGTCTTTGAATGTGGTGCCCTCACTAATCTTGACGGTAAGGGCCTTGACGCCAAACTCATTACGCATCGAAACATACTCTGCAGTGCTCATATAACCATTATTATTCGACACATCGACCATATCCATGCGAGGAGCAGCATTGGCATTCAGCCCTAAAAAAAGAGCCGCCATCATGGCTGCTCCCGTTAGCGTTAGCTTGTTTTTAAACTTCACTAGTTCCATCTCCTTCTGGTTGAACTAGATTTGATGTTGCTACATAATCGACACCCGTAATTTCTTTATACTGAGCTGTTGTGAGGCCTAAGCCAACAAAAACCTTGTAATAATTAGGATCATTTTCGCCCCAAGACTTGAAAACTAAACATTCTTCATAAGTCGACATCATTATTTAATCCGCTCCTTACTTAAGTTTTTAATTTGGCTAGCCTGCAACATGACCATTTGTTTTAATTTGATCATATCAGTGGCTTGTTGAAGTATTAATTGTTGTTCCGTCGTTGGATTTGTAGGCGCAATTGGCATTCTCGGGACCACATAGTCCGGGTTAACGACAATCAAATTCTGCTGGAATAAATAACGCCCAGACTGGAAATTAACCATAAAAGTATCGGGAATTGGACCAGCATAATCGATTCCACCCACTAAACCACCAAAAATAGCATAGCTCGTAATCTCTTGCTGATCATTTACTAATAACTGCATCGTTTCACCCCCTAATTCCTTCGATTCGTTGTAAGACCGCATCTTTAACTGGTGCTGAGTTGCCTGGTGACGCATTAAATAATACTTGCGCAATCGTCAAGCTATGGCCATCGCTGCTGGGATGTAAGGTCAGTTCAACTGAGCGAGTGTTTTTTCCATCACCGGTTTGACCGACTTGTGTCACATAACGTGTCCCACTTGCTATTGACGAAGCTCTTAGGCATGTTTTCCCCAGAGTCGTCCCCACCACAAACTGTAAATCATCGAATTCATTGATAGGTGCTCTTAAATGCATCGTATCACCCACTTTGGCCGCGCCTTGCCATAAATTAACCGGCATGGTTGCATGTGGTGGCAACCACTTTCCCTGATACTTTTCAGTATAAGTGAGGTTGCCAATAAATAATAAGATCCCATGATCAGGGTTGGCAAATACCGCTACTAGATAACCGTTAGTATTAAGGCCGTTCATTAATGGCAGATTTTTTTCTTGTCCCCCATAATGATACAAACCACTTCGATTAATATTGTGAATATCATTACCGGGAATGCTGGCAACCATTTTAAAGTCATCGTCAGTTAGCAAAACCTGTTTACCATTGATTGTAAGCCCGTCATTAAAATCTTTACGACCACGAATATCGAGTTGATCACCAGTTTTAGCCACCACTACATTGAATAAATCTAAGATAGCTGCGGCTTTAGTATACGGATAAATCACATTGCCATTATGGTCTTTAATGTAACCTAGGTAGTTGGTCACTGATCACACTTCCTTTACTTTTTCAATTTGTAACATATTATCAATCAAATCTTCCGGTGCTATTGAGTACCCCGTGTCTTGGTTAGACACCGCTAACTTAGGATGAGATACTGTGACTTGCACATCTTGCGGCACGTTGTCTAGTTGGATTCGTCCATGTGTAATATTACTCGTTAATATTTCTGGATAAGCCGCAACTTTAATAGCAACGGCGACATGACCATTAGGCTTAATGGCTAAGTCATTAGTAGTTAGTTTGGTACCAGGGGCCTGATTAAACCCTAAAGAAATATGACCACTTGGTTTAGCGCCACTGGTCATATAATCATAGGTAATATAAAGTGTTGCATTTTTACTTAATCCCAAAGCCTTAAGCGAGCCCACCGTTACTGGTAAAACTGTATCACCAGTAGTTTGATTAACCTGCCCATTACCTTTTAGCACAATAGACCGGTACGTGTTCAACCAATAATTCCGATTATTAAGCGACAAACCTGCTAAAAGATTTTTAGAATTACCATCAAAAGTAGCCAGTGTCGTTTGGGCTTGTTGATTAAAACTAGCCAATGCATCAGCATTAGCTTGCTCAGCATGTGCTAGCGTTTTTTCATTTTGTGATATTAAAGCTTCTGACTTAGTCTTAGTATCAGTCATGGTCTTATTCACTTTATTGACAGTTGCTATAGTGTTAGCTTTTAGATCAGTCAAGGCTGTTGTTGTCCTAGCATTTACAGCTGCTAAAGTCTTATTGACTTGGTTTTGCAAATCCGATTGTAATTGATTAGTCTTCTGTTTAGTTTGGACTACGAGACTAGCCAACTCTTGTTTAGTAGCTTTTTCTACAGTTGTCAGTCTTTCTAGTACGGTTCTAATTTTCAAATGACCAAAGTCGATGATTTTTTTAATTGGACTAACATAATCAATGCTAGGAATAGTCTGATCAACTAAATTTCGAATAACCTTAATTCGAAACAGATTGGTACTGTCAATAGTGCCATCATAGCCAACAACGGTAAAATAGGCTTCTTGGTAATCACCGACTGCTGCAAAGCAACCAGAACCAAACGTGTAAGTGAAGATTCCATTTTTGCCATCCGTTACTTGAGCATGGTCATAATCCACCATCATAGTTTGGTCTGGTTTTATCGCCTTAAATCCGATCATACTAACTTTGGTTAAATCATAGGGCTGATTTTCAACTAGCAATTGCACATCAATCGTTTTTTGGAAACCATCACCTTGTCGCCCAATCACTTGATTAACCGGATCCTTATCTAACTTATCTAGATTAAACACCAACCGTTGTTCTTGTGTAACAATGTTTTGCATCGTTTCATCCCCTTAGTCCGGTTTCAAAGTTGTTTGGTCAATCAGCGCATGGTTTTGCAGAGCCTGTTTCAAATCAACTTTACTAATAAAGTCGTTGGCATCCAGTCGTCCTTGTAAGGTGTTTAGACGATTTGATAAATCAGTAACTCGATTCAGTGCCGCTTGTAATTTTACTGCTGATTGCTTTTCAAAATCAGCTTCCTTAGTGTGCAATTGCTCAATTAATTGTTGATATTCTGTAAGATACGTCGTCGAGTTAATCCCAAATTCGACCAGATTGGCCTGTACATGAATAACTAAATCAATCGTTGAATCAGTTTGATTACCCCGCATAAGCTTAAAAAAGGCTTGGACATAGTCGCCTTTAGCCGTAAAAGCTTGTGGTGGGAACACATATCTAAATAAGCCCTCCTGCGGTTCAAGAATCGTCCCACCACTACTATCAATGATGACGGTACCATCAGCCTTGACCCCTTCAAATCTGGGTGTCAGTCCCGTCAAATTATAATCGGTTTGGTTCGACAACACTTTAACCGTAATAGCCTTAAGACCCCCATCGCCAACCCGCCCATAAATAGCTTCTTGACTGCGCTGCAAATTAGGCACTTTGGTGATGTCATATACTAAATCTTGATTTGCCATGAATACTCCTTTCTCTAGCCATAAAACCAGTAAAAACTTTGAGCTAGCTTTTGGACAATTAACTGATGGCCAGCTTTACTAGGGTGCAGTCCTTCACTCATCATGGCTTTGCGAAACGCAGGATTAGTTGGATCAAAAACACCGTCTGCAATCATGAAGTCAGCGTATGGAATATTTAGTTCATCTAACAAAGCTTTCTCTGCATTCATGTAATCATGTAGTGTTAACCCCAGCTTATTCTTTGTTTTATCAGTGCGTCGAATATGACCGTCAGCCACCGGTGTTTGTAAAGTGGCCGTCATCGCTAATAATTTAACATGGGGATTGCTAGAACGAATATGCTTAATTGCCAGTTGTAATGCGCCTAAATACGTCTGATCACTATGATCACTGGCCTTTCCGATAGGGATATCTCCTAGCCAATCATCATCGGTGCCTTGTATGATGGCCACGTCACACCCAAACAATTGCTTAGCTTGATTTACGATTGCTTTCGTGTGGTGATTAGACATCTTAGCACCACTCACGGCAACGTTCTGCACCTCACAATGAATTTCTTGCTGTAACAGCTTGCCAAAATTTTCACTGGCGTGCAGCCCTAAAGCCACACTATCTCCAACAATTCCAATTTTTTTAGCGCGCATTAGCGTCGAAACAGCAATATAATCCATGGAGACAATGCCGGCATCAGTAACTGCAAAAGGGTGTTTTAACAGATCATTTGTTTTCGGTGGTGCCGTTGTTGCACCACCAGAACTTAAATACTTTATCTTGAAAATTTCAAATTCAGCCATCAATCGTGCCGTCATAGTCCCATGTTTAATGCCGTTAGAATCCGTCAAGAAGTTCTGAATTTGCTCCTCATCAATCATCGAATTATCAGGCACTTGCTCCACTGACGGTGGTAAAATAATCGCCCGAATCTCCTGTTCCATCTCCGTTTTAAACTTTGTTAACTGTGCAGGCTGCTGACTCAATTTCTTGAGCTGTGTTTCAATCTCGGCCAATCTTTTTGTAACCGTTCTCAAACTAGCTTTGGCATTACCGCAACCTCTGTTAAAATCATTTAAAGCTTGCTTGATAATCTCAAAATTAGAGATTAACGTATTTCGTAAATCACGATTACCTGTTGGCATATTTTTAGTAACTAATTTATTGACCATTTACATCATCCTTTATCACTGAAACTGCACCATTAAAAATACTGAGCTTAAAAATAGTACCCGTAGCACTATCTTTGATTCTAATAGCATCAATCGGTTCTGCTTTTAGACTATCTAGCTTTCGCTTATCACTAGCACTTAATAACCCTTCTATTGTATCTGTAGCAGCTTCAT
The DNA here is from genome assembly GCF_032681335.1 of Lactiplantibacillus sp. DA1. Taxonomy (NCBI): domain Bacteria; kingdom Bacillati; phylum Bacillota; class Bacilli; order Lactobacillales; family Lactobacillaceae; genus Lactiplantibacillus; species Lactiplantibacillus sp. DA1. Next base: position 165,154 of record NZ_JAWHTQ010000006.1, read on the forward strand.
ACTTTTTTAAATTGTCGATTTTTTGCTTATCTGCTGCAGACATTAATCCATCTTGCTTATCCGTTGCGACCACTGGCAAAAGTTTAGTCAAGCCGATAACTGAATCTATCGAAGTAATTGGCCAATATACATTGCCATCGTCATCTTTTAGATAGCGTTTATGCGTCTGGTTGATAATTGACACTTGATACACCTCCATCAATGGTTCTTAAACCAACAAAATGATTTTCAGCATTCCTTAATCCATTGGCTACTGCTTTTAAATCAGTTAAAGTCTTGTCATGCTTATTAACCCGATTATTTAAAGTCAATGAGATACTCTTAAGCGCGGCAGCCGTATTATCTAATGTAATCGTCGGCAATGTTACCGGGTTATATGGATTCTGTGTAATCCCAGTAACTGTTACCTCACGTTCTAATCCCATACTGGGAGCACGTAAAAACCAACCATCACCTCTAGCAATATTTGTACGCGATAAATATTGCATTGTTAGTTGAATGGTTGGCTCTGTCTGCATATTACTGTCCATATATGATTGCATCGAGGTCTGATCAGTAAAACGTTCATCTGATACGGCAGCCCCACGTTGCAAACCATATTTTTGAATACTACTCTGATTGTTCCAGATAAACTTAACCAAATACTTTCCTTTTGTGGCATCATTACTGCTATCACTATTATCTGTATCAACTGGTTTTCCATAACACCAACATTGGTTGATCAAACTAGTGGAATCGAAAGATAGATGCACAGCATCCGTATTACCGCCATAAACAAACATATTACCCGTATCATGGCGGAATGTATCTCGTGAACAAAAGTGAATCATCAAGTTGTCTGGTATCATTGCTGCCCCAAACTTATCCAAATAACTCGTTAAAAAATCAAGGAAGGAACTATTACCTAAGTTTTCAATTTGAACTTTTTGAAAATCCCCCGTAAAGTCAATTTGCACTCCTTGATCATTATCCGCTACAAAAACATTACAAGCACTTTGAAAAGTATAAGTAAGCGTACCTGCATTAATATCTTCTTTACGAATATTTTTAAGTGCCTCATACATAACATGAACTGCTTTAACTTGATTAGTCAGTATTCCATTATCAATCGCTGGAACAGCCTGTTGTATGACATACCGTTGACCACCATAAATGACATAATTTTGAACTTGCAACAAATTGAAAGCCTGTTCGTATTGTGGCAACAAACGTGCAGTAAATGATATTTCCATTGATTGATTTAAAACCCATGCATCCTGAAACGTATCTTGCGCATCATTAATGTTAAGCCGTTCTTCATGGTTGCCTGACCGATCTCTTACTAATAACATTGGATACTTAAACATAGTAGAACGGCGTATCAAAGCTAATATTGGAATCTGTGCAGCCAGTTAACGTAAATTGATTATCACCTAGTTGTAACGAGATAACCCCATGGTTTGTGTCCGATCCACATTGTTGCCCGTTTATAAACGGATTAACACCACTTAATTTCAACTCATCATTCATAGTTAAAACACGGTTACAACTGAATATTTGCCCAGTAGTCGTATTAGTTAATGTCGGTTTGCCGTTGCAATGAATCGTAATAATTAATGGGTGTTGCTTTATATCCGGTTCAATCATAATATCACCGATATTTACAACCGTGAATGTATCCATATTTTTGAAACTGTATTGTGGGTCTTGATCTAATCTTAAATTTTGGCCAAGTGCCCATAATTCAGAATCAAAGTCTTCAACTTCTTGAGTAGTTCCCAGAGATTGACCCAGCCCTGCTGAATTATTAAATGTGACAGTAGCGTAGAAATCTTTTTCATTAGGGTACGTCGGCTTAAAAGTCTTAGTCTTTACACGAAATTTAATTCCAGGATGATTACTAAATGTAATCCAGAATTCATCGCGTGCATACAAGAATCGTTCCAGTGCTTGATAGCCTAGCGACTGGTCAGCTTCATCGATGCCAAACGAATAAAACTGGCAAGCAATGTCGCGTTGATCATATCGTGAACTCATTAGCGTTTGCCCATCTTGTTGTCCTAATGCTTGGTAGGTATCAGTAGGATTGACATCGGGTAAAGTTGCGTCATACATATAAACACCCTGCAAATTTGGTACATCAAAACAAGACACCCAATTAATCCCATCAGCACTGATAGCATATTCAATTGGATTGAACGGCAATTTATTATCAGTCTCGCCAAAGCGATAAGCATGGGGCCTATCAGTTCGTGTGGAAAATATTTGCATGATACGCTCCTCCTTTCTATTCTGATTTTGTTGGATTATACTGAAAGCATTAAATAAAGTGAGGTAATGACAATGCCACTATTTGGTAAAAGCAATAGCGACGACAAGCGTAAATTGGTTGAAACAGTTGGCCCAGTTCCAGAAGGCTACCATTCAACTGGAATTATACAAACCTTTGCATCTGGTCAAAATGAACCCCATGTTCAAGCAAAACTGCTAAAAAATTTAGAAAACATCTGTGTAGCCAATGAAGCTGCAGGATTTTGTAACTATCGTTTAACTAGTCAATTTGATACGGTTAATTCACAAAATGTCATTTTTGCCTACGCAGACATGATTAAACCAAACTAAAAAAGGTGTCCCAAAATTGGGGTGCTTTTTATATTTGCCCTTGAACACCTGCTAAGCGAAACTTACTAGCCCCAACTCGCTCATTACTTGCTGAAATCTTTTCGCCGTCTAAGTACGTATCGTTATCCTTATCACGAATCTCTTCCAGCCGTTCAATAACCCGTTCCAACAATGAATTATTAAGCTGCTCAGGCTCATTGCTCTGTGTGCTGTACATTGGTGGCAAAACACTCACACTATTAGGTTCAGTTGCATTACGTAATTGCGGTTGTTCTTGTATTGTGCGTTCATAAGCATCATTCAACAATTGCATTGCATTACTTCTACGCGGGTTAACAACAAACTCGTCACCATCTTCTGCAATCGTCGCAAGTTGTGGTGTTAAAGGATGACCACCAGTAGCAAATGAGCTTAACCGACGACTACCTTGTGGACCACTATGCAGCCAATCAACCTTTGGAACACCCCAAATAACGGTGTGTCCAATACTGTTTCGCCAATCAGAATTATTGAAGAAAGCTAATAGCTCATCGAGCGGGTTCATCCGATTAGTATGTCCTGGCATCGCAAAAGCAGCAAATGTCCCTGGTGTGAATTGTAGAATCCCACCAGCTTCATTACCGCCGCTATTGCCATCGTGAATGGTTTGAATCACAGACTTACCACCAGATTCACTCATGATAGTTGCTTGCAAAAGCTCACTGAAACCTGCCGGAAGACTATCAATGTGCATCATCTTAGCGGCTTTTTCAATTAAACCCGGGTTGTAATGACCGGCTTTACCGTCAGATACTTCCAGTGTTTTTTTGGTGCTATTTAACATTTCCTTGAACTTATCCACTGCTATGCTTGATAGCTTGCTAATGGTGCCGCTAGCTAAGTCGCCAAAACTAGCTGCTCCTTTAAATAAGCCGTCAGTAGCCTTATGCAACAACTTAGAAATATTACCGATTGGATCTTTAAGAAACTTCTCGACAGCTTCGGCTTTATCACCAATCCATGAGCCAATGTCAGATAGCTTACCTTTAGTCCAATTAATCGCATTTCCAACAATCCCACCGTTTGCGTAATGATCGACCCCGGCAGACGTCATAATAGAAGCTGTTTCATCGCCATTGTATACTCGTGTGCCAACTGGCAAAGGTAGCACTGCATTACGTTGATGCGTCATCTTGAGTTCACCAGAAGGTAGTTGTAACAGTTCCTTCCAGTTCTGACCGGCACCATCGTTGACCATCGATAGACGAGTATGCACGACGCCACCTTGGGCAAACTTAACTGGCTCTAAATGGTGAACACTGGTTTTATGACCAGTGAAGAATTTCCAAACTGAATCGATTGCATCAACGCCAGCATTAATAACGCTCAAAACACCGTTAATACCATCTTGGGCGGCCTGCTTGATACCTTTCCAGATATTCTTGAAGAAGTCTCCTAATCCCTGCCACATACCATACCAAACGGTGCTGATTGCATCTAATACTGATGAAATTATATCGTGCATGCCATTCATGTAGGCTTTAATCGCTTGCGAGATAGCCTTCCAAATGTCTGAAAAGATATTTTTGATATCTCTCCAGACTTTACTCCAGTTACCATGAATAATATCAAGAACAGTCTGAATAACGTCAGAAATGACATTCATTGCCCCAATAATTAGTGGCTTAATCACATTCCAAACAGATTTGACCACCGTACCAATAACCTTCCAAGCAGCTTTCCAGATGGCTTTGATAATATCCATTCCAACTGACATAAGGCCCTTAATCACAGCCATACCTATATCAATCATCGGCTTAATAATCGTCCAAGTTTTTTTAACTTCAAGCGACAGATAACCCCAGGCAACCTTCCAAAATGCACTTACTACTGCCATGCCAAGCTTAAGAACTTTCTGAACCATCTTAATTCCAGCCGAAACCACTGGTTCAATCTCTTTCCAGACTGACTGAATCGATTTAACCGCTGATTTGAAGAACGGGCCAAACGTCTTTTTGATCCACGTTACAGCATTACCAAGCCATTTAGTAGCATCCTTATACCAAACTTTGATTGTATCAACAAGCCCGTTTACGAACTCACGGAACTTCTTATTATGCTTATACAACCCAACTAAAGCTAATACAATTGCTGCAATAGCTGTAATCCAGATGGTGAACGGCACTGCTTTTAGTGCTGCCCCAAATGCAGGTAAAACCTTTTTAGTTTCATTTAGTTTTGTTGAAAATGCGGTAAAGGACTTCATAATCCCTGAACCTATAGCTGTCTTTCCAAGAGTAGTTGACAACTCTTTGAACCCTTTAACAAATTCCGTTAGCTTCTTCACAGCAAATGCAGCAACCAGAATCTTGCCAAAGTCTTGGATTGCGCTCTTGTGTTTCAAAATGCTATCTAAAGCAGATTCGACCTGCTTCAGTGGGTCATTGGTTTTCTTGGCGTTATCGCTGACTAAGCCAAAGGCATTTGCAACACCTTTAAATACACCAGTGATAGTAGACCAGATAGACTTAGCTAAAATTCCAATAATTTCGCTAATGTCACTAATAACAGCTAATATATCCTTACGATGTGCAGCAATATAAGAAAGTATGCTAGTTGCGCCCTCCATTATTTTAGATAAACCACCCGAAATTAAATTGGCATATTGTTCCATAGATTTATCGGAAGTTAAGCTACGCAAATCAGCCAAGGCACTTTTAGACATGTTAAATGATGACTTTTCAATATCACCAAATAGCATGCTAGTTCGGCTTTGCATGTACATCGACATACCTTGAAATGAGGTTAAGGCCTCAGCCTGACTGCCTTTATACTTCTTACCTAATTCATCCAAAGCTTTTTCAAAAGACTTAGCAGTTAATTTTCCTTGGGAAGATAATTCATACAATTGACTCATTGATTTACCGGTTACTTTTTGTAAAGCTTCACCAAACATAGGGAAACGATTAATCATAACCCCCATGTCTTCGGCATTTGCTTTGCCACCAGCATCAATCTTTGCAAATTGTTCACCAGCTTCAGCGAGTGCGTCGTTACTGACATGCAGCGTTGATCCTAAGTTGACAAAATCTTGAGTCCACTTCTTAGTTTCCTGCGCATTTGAATGAACATGATAAAAAGATTGTGCCATCTTATCCAATGACGCTGCTGAATAAATTGAATGTTGAGATAAATCGTTTATGAAACCAACCAGCTGTTGACCATCTTTAGGAACCTCTGTTGTCAGGTTTTTCCAATTAATGCGCATTGTATCTTGAGCGATATTGTATTCCGCCCCAGCTTTAGTAGCCTCATGTAGTCCATTAGCTAATGCTGCTGTTCCATTCGCAATAATCGTCCCTGCAAAAGTCCCCATTAATACACTCTTTAAAGAACTTGTCTTTTTGCTGGCTTCTTCAGCAGTACTTGTGTAGTTCTTAATCAATGGTGAAGCTTTATCTTCAGTTTCCAATAAAATGCGCTTTGACTCAGGAATCTTAGCTAATAGCTTCGCAAAATTAATGGCCTGACCATCATTAACGTTAGCAGTCAGATCGGTTTTGACCTTTCGCGGAACTTTATCCAAAATAGCGTCAAAGTTCTTGATGCCAGCATCATTGGCCTGAGCTAAAATTTCAGTCTTAACGTCTTTGGGAATCTTTCCCAGCAACGAAACTTGCTCTTTGGCTTTGGCTACTGCATCAGTCGTATTGACTTTGACATCAGCATCGGTTGTCTTCGGAATGTCACCCAAGCCATCCTTTACCTTCTTGGCATCATCAATGGCTTTTTGTGCATTACTTGTTACATCAACTTTGGTATCTTTGGGAATTGAATTCATTGACGACTGTAGTTCTTTAGCGTCAGTAACTATCTTTTGAACCGAATCAGCACCACTGGTCCCTAATGTTCTATATGCGTCCTCCAGTGCTTTCGTTGGATTCACTGATCCATTAACTAAGCTCTGGGCATCCGTTAACATTTGCTTAACACGCGTTAATGGAGCCGTGACATCATCGACAAACGACCAACGAACTTTATCATCAACTACATAATCTGCGCCCACTAGTCGCCACCTCCATTACCGTGCATTAATTGATACAGTTCCATCGTCTGTTCATTTTTATTCTGCTGCTGTTTGATGAAATACGGGTCAAACTGTTGTTTTATCTGCGATTCCTGTCGCTTCAAATTCTCTGTTACTTCTTGGTCGTACTGTTGGTTCTTCTCACCGTCTGCAATAAGAACCGGTCTGGTAAAACTAGTAGCTTGCTTCTGTGCATGTAAATCATCAATTCTAGCCAGCAATGCTCCTTTGAGCATGGCATTATATTCTGAGACCGTTAAATCATAAAAAGCATTAATATCAGTAATACCAATATAACGCCGAGCCCCTTCTAACCATTGACTGAGGCTGTCTGACTGTTTGCTACTGGTGCTGTCATTTTGTCGAAAGCGTTCTCTGCTTCGTTGATCTGATCGAGGCCAACTTGAATCCCGGTCTTCTGCGTTGCTGATCGTTGATCGTCTTGGTCGGCCAAGGCGTCGAGCTGTGCTTGCAAGACGGTTCGCAATTGATCGTTGCGCTTCTTCCAGGCTTTGGCCTTGATCTTGAAAAAACCACTGTCATTTAGTGCGTTAACCGCATCCTTAAAGGCAGCTTCTTCGGAATCAGTATCTTTGAATACTTGATCATCTAAAGCATCATACAAATCACTGTCGCTTGGGTGATCACTTGCTAGTGCTGCTTCATAGAATGCTAACAAAGCATCTGGATCCGATTGTACCAATCCAGTAATTAGGTTTGAAAAACCAGATTTGTCTTGTTCATCACCCATCTTTTTACCTAGCACCGACCGAAAGCGAAAATTGATAACTGGTGTTAATGACTTACCGTTAATGTTTAAAGATTGCATAATTTAAAATCCTTTCTTTCTAAAAAAGTTACTTACTTGTATTGGCTGAACCATTACTTGCTGTGTTATCAGATGGCTGTGATTCATCAGGAATATTAGTCGTCGCACTGTTGTCGCCAACATCTTGACCATGACTAAATGCATATAGGGCTTTATCCATCACATCGAATGAACCATCAACTAAATCAGCTTCTGTAACCCGAGCTGGTTTGCCGCCCTCATCATCAACGGCTTCACCTTGAACTTCAAACGTTGCATTTGATTGCGTAATAGCACCAATACCTTCAGTGATTGGCAATTGCGGTACAAGGCATTGCGAATATTCAGCTTCTGCACTGCGATTAGGCTTAGTCCCCTGTAACGTATTAAAGTCAACACGCCATAAATGAATCACTTCGCCTTTTGACCAAGCATCATTTAATTCACGATATAGGCTGTCATTTTGGGTATAAACCAAATTAACAACTCGTTGCTGTGTTTTAGCACCCAACGATTTCAACGTGACCGTTTTGGTTTGGACGTTTGAAGCCGTCCGTGTGTTCGTCCCAGAACTAGCACCTTGTAGGCCCATTACCTCTGGTTTACGTGATTTTGGCCAGCTATCACGCTTCCAAAAGTACATAAATTTATCGGCAAATTTTGGACTGATAACTTCTGTTGTTGCTCCAATTCCTGTTGGCATATTTCTGCCCCTTTCTAAATAAAAAGACGCCTAAGCGTCAGTAAGTAATTAGTAATTAACTTGATAGTCTACAAGAATCGGTACATGAAATAACGTCCGATCTTGTAGTGAATTGTCGGTAAGAATCCGACTAGAATAATGAAGCGCCATGAAGGGATAATTCTGACCAACTAATGATTTTAACCGATCTGTGATAGCTTGTTGTAAGTTCAGTGCATCACCGTATGAATCATGGTCTACGTACAAATCAGCATGCAAGGTTAGCTGATCCTGGCTGATAAACTTTAATTGACTAGTATCTGTAACATTATCAAGTTGCAGAGTAACTTGCGGAAACGTCAAATTATCTTCTTCATCGCTCGGTAGCAATACCAGCAGATTAAGACCAGTTAAAGACGCTTGGGCACTTAATAATAGGTCTACGGCCGGATATATTGGTTCCACAGCTACGCCTCCTTAATGGCTTGTTTAAGAGCTTCCCTGGCGGTCTCGTTCAGCTTGCTACCAATTTCATCACCAGCAGGCTTCATAAATGGCTGTGCAGGCATTCTACCATCCTTCGTACCGAACTCAACAGCTTGACCGTATTCATAATCTTGCTTAGTCATTGCTTCTGGTGCAATTTCAGTCTGCATTCCTTCTGAATTGTCATGTGCATCAATACTTCGCATTAAATTTCCTGTCGGCTTGTATCCTGATTTTTTACCACCAACATTAACACGCTCAATTTCTCGAGCTTTCTTCTGCACATCAACACCCGCATTATGAATAACTTTCTTAGCATTTGTATCTAGTGCGTATTGCAGTCGTTGTAAGCGCGTAACGCCTTGCACACTGCCAACTGTCGCCATAGTATGCATTAATTGATTAATAGGAATCGACCAACTATCTGTCATACCATATCTAACTGTTGGGATATGCTCATTATCAGTTGACATCTAGTCACCTCCAACTTGCTTTTTATCAACAATGATATAAAAATCCGTTCGATATTGGTGATAGGCTACTTTAGTAATTGCATAACTTGGCGCAAACGTTTTGAGACTCATACCAGATAGGCCAATACTGTTAGCGGCATGCTCACCCATTACTCGAACAATTCTAGCGTCCACATATACTTTGCCAAAAACAGTCATCTGTCGTTGAGCACCCATCTGATTAACTCGTGCATCCGCAATTATTTCAAGCAAAGTTGGCTCAGCTTTACGATTTAATGACCCCGCTGGCGTTGAAGTTTTGTTAGCCAACAGATAGACCCTTTCAATTTTCAATCCCAGGTCACCACCGATCCTAACCGGTTAGCACCAGACTGATTGTCTACATACTTATTTAGTAACGTAGCGAACGGCTTCATGTCGTCATCTGAAAAAGTAAAAGATAGTCCTTCTTCTGATGTAGCCGTAGTTCCCTCTGCACCTTCTTGGACAAACTTAGACGCAGCCATCTTGCGCACGACTCCATCTAATTGTTGTGGTACCTCAGCCTGGTTAATATAGATGCCAATTGCATCCAATGCGTCACCAATATAAAGTTCCAGCTTATCATCAAGAACGTTGTCATCATCTTTTAAATCACGCATCAGTTTTATCCCATGCAGTAAAGATTTAATTCGCTCAGTTCGCTCTTCATCATTCATAAAAAGCCCTCCGTGAACTACTTTCCTGAACCCGTCGTTGTACTACTTGCGGCACCAGATCCTGAGATATTTGTAGTGGTTGTCGCCCCTGCGGTCGTATCTAATACATAAACCGAATCAGCCTGTTCAAATGAAGGCAAAGACATCATAGATACTTTAGTTTCAACATTCACTGGGTCAGTTTTCGTAGTCGTTGTAACTGCGACACCAGTATCAACAATACGGACCTGTGCCGCATTGGAAGATAACAGGTCTGCTTCTTCTGGGGTCGTCCCAAAATGTGTATTACCAAGATCAACAGCTGGCATAAAAACTGCTTTACCGTCTGGAATAAACTTAACTAATTTACCATCCGCACCAAGGTACCCTTTATCATAAATAGCAAAACTCAAGCCATATTCATCTTCCAGGTAAGTCATAATAACGGACTTTGGTAATACCACATTAGTCTTACTTGCAGAACTAGCCAGCAAAGTAGACTTAATAGCATCATTACTTGCAAGTGTATTCCAAGTTACCCGGTTCATAACAACACGTGAGATAGTAGCTCCCGTTTTATTACCAATTTGTGTCGTAATCCGGTCAAAGTCTTCAAATGGGTTACCTTTAGCATCCCCCCAAGCAACCTTTGAGGCACCAATATTTTCAGCTGGCATATCGTAGTCAATAGTCATATCAACACCATTACCAGTTACCTTAGCTTTACCGGTTGTCAAAGCTTCCATCCGGATAATCTCACGCCGCAATGCAGCTCCCTTAATCAACTCGATGTCATCATCGAAAATATGAGCAATAATCGTATCACGTAGTGTTTGGTCAGCACTATTGCCTAGCATTAATAACTGCTGACGTAACTTTTCATCAACATATTTAGACTCTTTAAAAAAGGCCATATCTTGAGTTAACTTGCTCAGTCCCTTACGTCCCCGTGGTACAACATTAGTATCGAGTGCTGATGGTGCTAAAGCAACTGGTGCTCCGGTTGCACCTTTCAACCAGTCCATCGTCATACCTACTTGACGAACATTTGGAAAAATAGTTTCACCAAAGTATGGCGCTTCTTGCTGCGCAATCGTTTCCCAATATGCGGCAATATTAGTTGCATTTACTAAATCAAAAATATTCATTATTTATCAGTCCTCCTATGGTCGATTGAAGAATGTAACTTTACCAGCTAATGCTGTTTTAGCATCGGCTGAAACATCTCCACTAGCAATACGAGCAGTATTAATAAAGCCAAAAATAATGACTGTACCAGTCGCATCACCAGCTGTAACATCTACATCGTGCTCTAATACACCTTGTGCTTTGGCGTCTTGTCCTACTGACAATACAGCTTGTGAATCGTCTAAAAACGAACTAGCACCACCAACTACCGTCCCAGCCGGAATAACTTTCCGGCCAAAACTGTTAGGCGTTACACCAGTTGCACTAATCAGTCCAGGCAACGCTACCTTCTGTTGTACATTCCCCAGCACTTGGGTTTCTGAAATAAAATCACGTTTAATCGTCATTGATTAAACCTCCTTATTTTTTATGACCAAAGAAATCACTTGCAGGCTTCTTTGGATGTGCCATTGCAGCTAACTCTTGCGCGAATTTAGTATTTTCACGATCATTGCCGTTATTTACAGTTTGGCCTGGAGTTTGTTTACCCTTCAAGCGTTCCTCAACACCAGCTTGAACGGCTTTATTAAAAGCTTTTCCAAAGTTTTCGACATGTTGTGCGCGCTTATCAGTATCGACATCGTTCAGCACTTCTGCAAAATCTTCTGGTAAGTTTTCCTTGGCCAGCAAATCGCGTGTTGCATTAATTGATTCACGGCGATTCAATTCAGATTCACGCTTGTCTAACTCAGCTTGACGGGCTTTCTGATCTGCTGATTCACGTTGCTCTGCAGTCATATTGGCACGGTTTTCACCATCTTGGCGTGCTTGCTCCAATAGATCTGGAAGAGACTTCTTTTTAAAATCATCAATAGCGCTTGAAATTAACCCCCGGACCTCTTTACGATCAAACTGCTTGCCGGTACCTTGAGACCCATTTTCACCATTGTTATCCTTATTTCCACCATCACCATTACCATTTTGAGAATTATTAGCTGACTCGGCATCTGCCTCATTACCACTGCCAGGTACTGGTTCAGCGAAGTACTGTAAATTCATTGGTAATAATCGTTTAAACATAAAAATTCCTCCTAAAATACTTTCTAAGTGGTATAACTGTCAGCTGTTCTTTAACGCTTGCTGCCGAAAAAAGGGCAAATTAAAAGACCACTTACATAATTTAAGTGGCCCTAATCCAATCCATAATTCTTTGGCATTTGACTAAAATCAACACTGTAATCATTATCAGCGACTTCAATAATTGTGCACTGACAATTAGGATGAAATGGTGGCAGTGTCACCCCTTCACTAGCTTCATCAATATTATATTCTGTTCCGTCCAGCGCCTCACATTCCTCGCACGTCGTTACTGACAGAGCTGCTTCAATTTGATAACGTTTGACGCTTCGTTGACCAAAATCATCAATTAATTGCCTTGACAGTTCGCCACTTGATTCAGTTCTAAGAATGCGTTCTGCACGTCCTTCCGACGCACCAAGCTTAGTTGCAATCTCTTTGCTGAAATCCTGCGGCTTATAGTGATTCTTCAATACATCGTCTACTTGATCGTCTAACTGACGCATTAACGCAGACTTCTCTTTATAGATTCGATCCTGCCAAGAAGCTCCCTGCCAACCCTGATGATTATCACCCACAATTTTTTGCACCGCTATGTCTGACTTATGCCTTGAATACACAGCACGATCCGGTTGCGGATTTACTAGTGGTGCCCGGTCAATATGATTTAGATTACTTTGGATAACTTGTTTTTGATCTATAGCCAGCTGGGTAACGATTAGGTTAACTCGCTGCTTAGCCACATCACCATAAGTCTTAACTCGTTCATCTCTAAATGTTTGATTAACAAACGGGCGTTCATCAATAGCGGCAGACACGGCTAATTTGGCGATGTCGTCCATCAGCTCCTGTATTTGGGCTTTGGGGGCTGGAGCTGACCAATTAACCTCATCAGCAATAAAGGTGCTTAGAACGTCCACAATTTCGTTATTAGCGTGTTTAAATAATTCATTCAATTTTTTTACACGTTTGTCGTTCTCACCATAAACACGTTGTGCCAGTTGCAGAACAGCCTTTCGTTCCATTAACTAGCACCACCTTGCTGTGCTTGTCGCTGATTAACAATTGCCTGTACTAAAGTGTCCTGTTGTTCCTCGCCAACTGATCGAACTCCTGTTGGCTGTGACTCGTCAGGTTCAGCAGTATGGGATTCTACTTGACGTTCAGTTTCATTAGATGGCTTATTAAATGTATCAGGGTAGTCGCCTGGCATGGTCATTGTTGGTTCAGATTCAGTTTGAGCATTCATTCGGGACTGTTCCTCATCCGGTTTAATTCCAGTTACAGCTTGTGCCATCTCCCATAAAGTTTGCTGGCTGAACTCACCTGTTTGAGAAAGTTTTTGCACGTTGTCGACGATTTCGGTGTCGTTCTTAGGCAAGTTAGGGGTAAACACAGGCGTTACATTTTCAATCAAATTAGAATCTTTGATTTTTCCGAGTGTATACCAGTAGTTTCCCAATAATCGCAATCGACGCATTAGACCATGAGCATACAGTTCTTGTTGAGTAGCGCGTTCCTGATCACTGCCCCATAACTTATATGACATTGCTACCCCTGAAGCATTACCGGCAAAGTTCTCATCTGATACATTGGGTGAATTGGTAAACTTATGCATATTGTCATTGAGAGTCTTAACGTATGCATTCCAAGCATCGATAGGTAAATTCTTAGTCAGATACTGAACAGAAGGTTGAATAACATTATCGCTGTTCATCCCCTGCGCCTGTGCAGGCTTAAGCCACATATAACGGTTGGCTCCATCAACATCTGGATGAGTCTTTGGCTTCCCACTAGAATCAGTACCAAAGTCAAACTCACCCGTAATTACTAACATGGCATTGCTGAAATCTTCTTCACTGTTAGCCATCTCAGAGATTGCCTTATCATAGGCATCGAAGTTATCCATTTCGCCTTCCCAGTCGCCGAGTCTTTCATCATTATTAACGTACTCAGTGACGGGCACACCACCAAAGTAATGTTCCTCGTAGCTATCCGGATTGCTGTCATCGAAAGTTAACTGTGAATTAGGATAGCCGTTAGGTTCATATCGAATCGTATGATCATCCGTATAGACTTCAACATACCATACTGGAGTCTCATCATCTTCAACATAGTAATAATGCACAGCAAACAGCGAGTGCTGCTCTGGATCAGTGTCATAAACAACAAATGTTTCGCTTGGATCTAAAGCCATGACATATAAGTCTGTTGTGTTGCGTTTGACATACTCTAATTCATAAGCACGACCAGTTACGGACAGATTTTTCTTCATCACTTTCTCGTGATAAGCTTCATTAGTCCGCTGATTAAACTCATCAATAGCCGTATTAACTTCATCACGATTGGTGTCCATCTGACTTGAATCGTCATTGTATTGGAAAAGAATTGGATTCCCAAAGGTATACCCAACCCGCATATTCGTAATATATTTTGGCATCTCATTAGCAATCCGGTTATCAGCACGATTAGTTGCTTTACCGGACTGCCAAAACTTAATATCATTCACACCAATGTAATAACGTTGCATGGTTAAAATACGTTTTAACTGATGTGTAAAATGCCGATTGATAAAGCGACTGACTACAATTCCCAGCGCATTAGGGTTATTCTTAATAGACTCAAATTTATCTGCACTCATCTTGAATACCCGGTTAGCATCTTGATCAAACCGTGGACCATTCAGCATTTTTACATCCGCATTCTTGGGATAAAACGCCCATGGTGTCATGGTTGTGGGTGCATTTGCATCGTTTACCATGATTCATCATCTCCTTAAATACCAAAGTTTCTAAGCGTATTAGCTTGGACAGAATGATTATTAGTTTGGCTTATCCGCATCATTCTCATCTGTGAAGCAACTGCATACCGCATAGCATCCATAACATCATCATTCTGCTTCACAGGCTCGCCAGTCTTCTCATCCCAAACATATTGATAAACTTCATCTAAGAAATAATGATAACCATCTTGACCGGTACTAAACTGACGATTATCAATTGCCTCTTTGGCAACAAAAAAGTGGCTAGCTTTCATCAAACTTGCCACATTCTCTACGCCGGTCAACCGACTTTTATACCCATTAATTGCATTGATTCCATGTTCGCTAAATGCTGCAACATGTTCTGGCCGGGCACTATCACAGTAAAATGGAATCCGTTGCCCGTACCGTTCCTGAATATTTGATGCTATATTCAACCAATAGTCAATTTCACGGAACTGCTGCGTATGCTCCTCAAGTAAATACCAAGTGTCATCTTCACTGACACCAAACACTACAATGGAACCCTTATGTTCATATCCCCAATCGACGCCAACAACGTAGCTCAGTCCGCTCGGGATCATATCATTTGAAACAACCATCTTACGCTCGTCAAAATCACGATACACGGCACCTTCACCACTAACCCACAGCCCTAATATTGACCGATCGTAAAACATGCCGCTAGGCGTTGTTTCCTTTTTCGTCTGGATATAATCATCATCTAAAAAAGTATTATCAGTTAGTACAAAATGATTGCTGATAATACTCTTAGAATGGCCGGGATTATCAATATAATTTCGTTTAAGCCAATGTGTTGGAATATCAGGGTTAGTATCACAAATAATGCGCTTAGAACCCTTAGAACAACGGTCACGGATTTCGTTAAACACTTCTTCATTGGCAAGACTGGCTTCGTTAATATACGCACCCCATGCCGTCATACCACGAATAGCCCCAAGGCCACTAATTGAACCGGTATATGCCTGAACAACCGTGACACCATATAAATTAAAGTTACCATAACGGTCAAACTTAAAATCAATGCCAAAATCATTGACTAATGGATTCAACACATTGTTCCAGATTGTTTTACTAGATACCCCAGCAAGAATATAAAGGGGATTATCATAGCCTTGCTGACTTGCTAGTTCTGCGGTTTGTTTCAATTCATAAAGGAACAGGTAGTTATCAACGATTGTCTTACCAGATCGAACAGCCCCGTAATTAACCATTAATTTCCATTCAGAGTTAAAAAGCCCTTGACGTAGCACTGTCTGCTGTTTGCCAGTTAATATTTGGTTTAGTATGTTTTGCTTTTTATTCATCCTTAAGTATCGCCTTCAATCCTTCCAAATACTCATCAGTCTTAACTTGTCGATTATCCTTACCACCTCGTAACAATTTAGCCTTAGCCTCTGCAATATCTGCATCAGCTTTAAGCTTGCGAATCCGTTGCTCATTAACATTATCATCGTCAGCACCAATCAACTTAGACAAGCTATCCAATGCCTTTTGCTTATCGTACAACTTGACCACCAAGCCATCCTTACCGCGATGAATATCCTGCACCAGTGACCAATCAATCTGATCACTCGGTTTCAAGTAGATATCAGCAACGTGTTTTTTGACTGGGTTATCATCAGTATCAAGGAACACATTGCCATCGGTATCCACTACCAGCTCTTCATGCACCTTGTAATCTAGTACATCTCCAAGGCTTGCGAACGCCTGCTTAGCATACTCGTGGGCGATGTCGTCAGCGGTCACATACAGGTCGGCACGTTGCTGATTTTTTAACTCGGTAAGTTGTCGCTTTACTCCTACATTTCCCAACAACCTGGGTCCAGCACGCAATGCAACTTCATGACTAACCTTATAGGCCTGTTGATATGCCCACGTTGCGTTAAATCGTTGCAAATAAAAAAGGCAGAACAGCTTCTGCTTTTCATTAAGCTCGCTGTTTGCCTCTAATTCATCTGATATTTGTGTTGCAACATTATTGCGTCGCGTTGCAACTTTTTTCGTTGCACGTTGCCAGTGTTCTCGATTCTTCCGGCTCCGCAATGTGGTGGACTTAACTTGGTACTTTTCAGCTAACGATTTTAGCGTCGTCGAACTTGTTTCGTACTCCTGTTTTACCCTATTCCAATCCATTACATACCACCACACCTCCATTAATTGGAATTAATTAGTCTAGCTCAATTGCTTAATGCGTTTTGAGAAACAATAACAACGCTTGAATAAATTAATTTGAATCCACGATGCAACGTAAGAATGCTTATTTTCGTCGTATTTCGTCATGTAATGATGTACCATTTGCTCGCCCTCCTTTATTTTTATATGAAATTCACTAATCTAGTAAGTCGTAAGTTTGCTTAAAAATATCTGGTTTACATGGGTAAAGCTCACCGTGAACTCCTTTGATGATGTAATCACCCACGTTGGCATGCATCTTGCCTTCCAAGGTGTTGATGTTCCATCCATCCCTAGCCTCATTCATTACACGATCAGCCATTGCACTAAAAATCCAAGCTGGGACTTTATCATCTATGTCTAGGTCAGTTACTTGCCAATACTCAATAACTACTGGTTTCTTTTGCGCTCGCATGCTGCACCTCCTTATTTTTCTCCAAACTAAAAGCGCCATGCTGTTTAGCACGACGCTTCTTAATCCATCTATCTAGCCGAGCATCGGCCTGCACCCACTCTGGCGGTTCATACCCGTATTTGCTATGAACCATTACTGCCATAACATCACCCCTAAATTTATGTACACAATCATATAAAAAGATCAAGTTCTTTAACATGTAAGGTTGGCAAAAGGACAATCAAAATTAGATTGCCCTTCTTGTTTTAGATTTAATTTTTAACTTCATCAAACGCTATTTGTCTAGCTGACTTCTCGAGGTCTTCCAAACTAGTATCCCAGTAACTAGCATTTTTAATTATTACTTTTATTCTATTAAAACTTTGATCATTTAAAAGAATAGAAGAAATAATAGCACTGTAATTTTTATCCGGTTGTACCAGCTTTAATACTTCACGCAGTGTATTAGCATCAATAAGCAACTTATCAGGCTTTCCTTGATGCTCAATTACATCTTCTAATAAATTTTCTACCTTGTCTAATATCGCATTACCAATAGTAATACGCTTTGAAACTAAAGTATCCGCTGAATTTAATCGCAAAAGATTTCTAGTAGCCCGTGCCTCATCATTTTTAGGTATATAACGATAATTTTTTGTTTGGAAATAGTCTTTAGGGTCCACTAAAGAGGGATCTACAAATCCATGTTTTTTTGTATCATAAGATGATTTATTAATATTACAGTTCTTGCAGATTGGTAGCAAATTCTCCCAATCTAAGACCTCATCGGGATACTCATGTTTTGGATGAACATGTTCCACTTCCATAAAGCCACCCCGTTCATTTAAAGGAGCTTCACAGTAACAGCATTTATGATGCGTCATTTCTAAAAGTGTGTCTTTTATATATGGCTTGTTCCAAACAGATGTCCCATCGTCTTTATATTGTTGAGTTAATCTTTTTACCATCTCATCTGTTAGTTTACTCGGTCGGGGTAATCTATTAATGTGTATCAAAATAATCCCGCCTTTTGTATTTCCAGAATCTGTCTAAGTTCACTCTCAGGATGTAACATTTCATTGAGCTGTTCATATTCTTTTTTTGCTAACTCGACATTATCATCATCAAGCGCATTGCTAAACGAATCTAAAGAATCTTGAAGAACTTTGTTTTTCAGCATACCAACACCCATGACGTCTGATAAAATTTCTTCAAGCGTCCAGCCTTTTAATCCATACTTACTTAAATCCAAGGTCTTAACTTCGACATTTCCATCATTAAGATGTAGGGGTATAATTTCTTGACTATCTAAGCTTTGGAGTACTGCAGGGCTATGCGTCGTCATAATGAACTGTGCATTTGGAAACATCTCACTTAGAATATCAATGATCTTATTTTGCCATGCAGGATGTAAATGTAATTCGACCTCGTCAATAAGAATAATACCATCAAAATCTACGATTTTCATATTTTTAAAGCGAAATTCTATTTCCTCTATAATCCCTAGAATAATAAAAAGGATATTCTTAAAGCCTGTTGATTCGAATTCAAAAAAGACCTCGCTTCCGTGATCATTCAGTAAAATTTCTAAATCTCTAACATCCACTCTTTTATATTTGATATTGGAATCAATTATAGAAACAGATTCCTTCATCTTCCTAATGTTATATTTCTCTGATTCGCTCAATCCATCATCCATTTTTTCTGCAATAATTCTATTTATAAACCAAGTTTTCAAAGTATTATTAACATTGTTTTCTAGAAAATCTCTGTTATTAACGTCAGAACTATTGTATACAGGGTATCTAGAAATTGTATTCAACTGATGATAATCTAAACTTCGATTGTCCGGGTTAACAATAACTTTAACAGCATTTTCTTTAAAAACGCCCCCAAATTCTGAATTCCGATTATCATCAGCCGGAAATACAGATTTAATGGATAACTCCCTCGTACTATCCTTAAATGATGTAGCTTTTATACTACCGTTTTCTGTCCCATATTTTAATTTTAAATCATTTTCACTAAAAACAAAAAGGGCCTTTAGTGCTTTAAGTATAGTAGTCTTTCCAATACCATTAGTCCCGCAGATCACATTCATATGTTCATTGAAAGTTAGCGATAGATCTGATATATTTCCAACATTTTTTAAATCTATTTTTTTTAATTTCATGCCAGCCTCTAAAACTTTAATTTTACTCATTATTGTACTCCTATTTTTCTATGATGTATGTATCAAAAAACTCCCGCTAAAAAGCGAGAGTAGTTTGAAGGTTATTACAGTCATCATCTGTAACGCAGATAGTTGGAGTTGAACCAACGTAAACAGTTTTAATAACTGATCTCTTCCCAATGAAGACGCCATCTGCATAATTTATTTTAACTCATCCTGTTATGCCATTTATACCGAGACAAATTAAATCCATACGCAAATAAATAGTCTTTTTTGCAAACGTCGGCATATTTATTTCAAGATAAAACCAATCGTGCTACAGTAAATAGTGAAGCAGGTAATTAAATTATTTGTTTCAGGTACTTCTTTCTTCCTTTGTATTTTATTTACAGTAAGAGCTGAGTTCAATTACTCAGCTCTTTTCTTGTGCATAGAAAAACTGTCTACTGAGTCCTACTGGTAGTTTTTCCAAATTAAAAGCGCCATGCTGTTTAGCACGACGCTTCTTAATCCATCTATCTAGCCGAGCATCGGCCTGCACCCATTCAGGTGGCTCATACCCGTATTTGCTGTGTATCATCACTGCCATGACCACCATTTCCCTAATTTTATGTAAAATAAAAACGCCATAATTTAATATGACGTTTGACTTTTAATTACCATTTTTAGCTTTTTCCCACTCTATCTTTAGATAATCTGAAATTTCATTCCCAATTTCCGATACCTTGACATCCTCAGTAATAGAAAGCAGATTGTTCCAAACTTCCAAACGCTCATTCTCCTTTTCCGGAGTATTTGTCGCATTATATGCTTCGCCAAATTGCATCAAATCCGCTTTGATCTTATCGGCTGAATCTCTAATCAATTTTAATATTTTTTCATTGCGATCTTCTTCGTCGTTTTTATTAAAATAAAGAGCCACTTGCTCGGTCGCTTCAAACAAATTTATGACCAAATCATTTTGTTTAATCCAAAGCCTATCAAAATCATCCTCTTCTTTTGAAGTTGCTGCTCTCACTTTTCTTTTACTCATTATCATTTTTATATCATTGTTCGTTTTTTGATAAGCATACAAAGTTCCTAAATATTTAGCCGTTGCTTTTCTAACATTTTCAATCCATGTAATTCGACTTTGGGAAATCAAATCAGCCTTAAATTGACGCCGACGATCCAAGGTGTTAAAAATTAATGTTGCTATTGCAAGAATCGAAGTAATTCCTATCCAATTAAACTTTCCATAATGATCAACAAAGAAATGCGAAACCAAAAATTCTTTATACCATAAATAATAGAGTATATCATGTAGCCAATGAAAATACTTCAGTCGGCTTATCCCATTAATTGCATCAACAAACAAAATTAGCGATACGAATCTAAGCAGCACTCGTTCAAAACCCACTTGTCTTCTATCACTAAGGTAATTATAAATGGTATTACTAATATGTTTGACTTTCTTATTATTCAATTGTTTTCTAATCCACTTCATTTTCTCCTCCAAACTAACCTAACTATACAAAAACTCCCGCTAAAAAGCGAGAGCAGTTTGAAAAGCCCTTTACTTGTATCATTCCAATATTTTTGACAGCACTGTTACTAATGCCGTAATCATCCCAACCATTAATGCAACTTGCGCTGTATCACTAAATTGTGGAATTTTATGCCAAATTTTTTTAGCTATACCAAATAGATACTTCTCCATTTGCCACATAAAAGCCCCAACAAAAATAGAGTAAACAAAAAAAATAAATGCTATCCAATATTCTTTCCAAGTACTGACTAGGCTATAGACAAAAATAATATTTACTATCATAAATACAATAATAGCAATAGAATATCTTTTTTTCTTAAAACCAATTGCTAAGAACTCAAGACCCATTAAAGCCAACATGAAAATTCCTGTACAATACATAATTAAGGAAAAACTCCCATAAAATTCTTGTACTGTATATTGCCATGAGTTCAATATAGCGACAAAATTAGTTATAAAAAATAACAGAATAGTAGCCGCATTAATAGTAACTGCTCCCATATTTAAAAAACCAGTTTTATACTCTTCGTTAACTCGAAAATAATTTATTACACTCCTAAACAATCCCCTAATAATATTTCGCCTCCAAACAATATGATTCTATATTACTATAAGTTGAAGACAAATACATATATCACTGACAGGATTCGAACCTACATCCCATTGTGGCTTGCCAATTAGCCCACAGCGATACTCACATTTAACGGCCGACGTTAAACATGAAGACTAATGCCGGCGGCAGAGAGGAGCACATCACCCCTTATAATCCGCCGGCTACACAGATAGCTGGATTTGAACCAACATAAACGGTTTTGGAGACCGCCATCTTGCCAATTAGATCATATCTGCTTAATAGACGGGCCATCATATCAACTTAATCAAGGAGGCAACAAAATCTGTACATCTGTGCCCGTCTAACGTAGCCTGCTGGACTCGAACCACCGACAACCTGATTAACAGTCAGGCGCTCTACCAACTGAGCTAAGGCCACTTGAAGTTAGGCTAACAAGCTGGGGTGGCTTGCCTAACATTCGATAATACTAATTTACTCCCCTTTTTGACTCATTTACCGGAATCAACACGGAAACTTGTCGGAATTTACTCGGAATTTTGTCGGAGTAAATTCAGTCTGCGTCGTAGTGAGCAATAATCTCTGGCTCATACTTTTTAACGATCAGGTCTTCCACGCCATCAGGATATACCTCAGCAAACATTAACTGAGCTTGTTTCAAATACTTATTAAATGTTTTGTCGGAGATATTCAGGCTAATCATGCACTTAGTTTTCGAATACCGTTTAACATAGAGCAGCATTAATAGCTCTGAATATTTCTCCGTTTCTTCATCAATTGTGACAGCTTCAATGACCTTGACAACTAAATTAGCCATAAAATCATCGTTAGCTTTACTAACTTGCTTGTCTTCAATATGGTTGCCATAGCTAAGACTTTTAGGCATTCCGTCCATTGCTGGGCTTTGCAGGTTGAAATTAACCCTGCGCGCCCGTAGTCTCCATTTCCAATAGTCCTTTAGCACCCGTTCCGCATTAGCAATTGTTCGTTCTTCATCCACGTCCTTAAAAATGCTCTCCATCACTGCCACCCCTTGTTTTGACTGTGCTATAATTAATTTTGTAGGTATCAATCGTAGCGCGGTCAGCATTGGCAGCGCCTTTTATATGTTATACTAGCAACGGTCATTCGAGTGGTCCTGTGACTGGTCGCCCTAGTAGGCGGCTTTTTGTTTACTCTCACGATCACTCAACTCCATAATGTCAGCAATGAAGTCCTGACCAATTTGCGCCTGTTGCTCAGTTGTCAGTGCCGCGTTCATTTCCAGGTTGGCAACTGTGGCTTTCATTTGGATTGCTTTGGCGTATTCGGTGTCAGTCGTTTGTGTCCATCCCATAAATGCAAGTCATACATAAAAGTTTCAAATCTGGCCTTATTGAATTGATACAGCTTATCATCTGATTCATAAGGTCGATCGATTACTAAACGATCATCTCTAATTCCAAGGTAACCATTATTATCAAGCTTCTTATCATAATATTCATAGTAATCATTTCCGAATCCGGTCACATCATGATAATTCAGCGTTTTCCAAGCTTGCTTCCCTGCATCTTCAAAAATACGAATGAGTTTTGGAGTAATATTAAATTCTGATCGTTTTGAAAACAGGCTAATATTATGTGCTTTGACTGCAATCTTTAATTCATCAACTTGAACTACATTCATTTCTTTTCCTCCAATAACTCCGGGTTCTCGTGCACGTTGCCAATAACCTTTGAACCGTGAGTTTCACCTATAAGGTCAAAGGTTTGGATAGTTTCAATTAAGTCAGCTAAAAATTTTCCGCTAGCAAATTTAACAATTGACCGATACTTCCGATTTTCTAAAATATCGCCTTCATAGATATCCTTACCATTCACGTCTTTCAAGCCGGTAAACTGTTCAACATCATACCGTTTATTATCTAAGAAATCGCCAAAGCAACACTCGTCATAGCTAGCATTCTCGCCATCATCATATTTTACGAACCCGCTCAACATGTCATAAGCGTCTTGCACATTGTAAAGATAGATTTCGTTTTCCTTGTCCCACGCTCTAAACTTAATCATCGTCGCCATCTCCAATTACTTTAATGCTGACCATCTTGGGCTTGTCATCACCAATATAATCAGACATAGTTTTTAATAAATGCTTTAATTCAAATGGAGTATCAAATTCCGTTTGAACTTCTAGTCCTTCAATTTCTCGAACAATTGTGATATGCCATCTCAACTCATCGCTCATCGTCACCATCTCCCTAGAATAGCCATCCTATGACAATCACAAATAGCTTGATGCCGCCAACAACTACGAAGCAAACTGCTGTCCACGCCACCCAATCAGCAAGCAACTCTAAAAGCTTCACGTGTTCAAGCCTCCTTCATAAAAACCAACCAATGAGTCTTACCACGCTTATCGCCAAACAACGGCTGGTAACCAATCGCATCTAGCAGCTCACTCAGCTTAATTTGCTCTTCGTTCCATTTGAATATTAACGTGCCGTGAGGCTTCAACACTCGCATACATTCGGTAAAACCTTGCCGCAAATCGAACGGCCAAGTCTCATCAAGTGTGCCGTACTTCTTGGCCAGCCATGACGATTTACCCGCATACCTTAAATGCGGCGGGTCAAACACTACCATGTAAAACGTGTTGTCGTCGAACGGCATGTCGCGAAAGTCACCAATCACATCTGGCTTCACTTCAATCATCCGATTACGTCCCAAGTTACTATCAGGCGCCGTCACTGTCTCACTACGCTTATCCATGTATGTTACGTTTGGGTTATGTTTATCGAACCAAAACATTCTTGATCCACAGGAAGCATCTAGTATCACTTTGAAGTTTGACATTTTCCAACATCCTTCTTGTTCTCCTCGGCATGTTGCTTCATGCGCCGGTGCTTCCGTTTAATCGTTGAACGCTTCTTAGTGTGTTTAGGCATCTTCGTCCTCCGTATTATTTTGTCGAAAAATATCCATACTAACGTCTAATGCGTCAGCTATTCTTTCCATTAATTCAAAACTCGGTCGTTTAATCTTGCCATGCTTAAACTCATACAGGACTGCATTACTTTTTAGCCCCATCAGCTTTGCCAGTTGATTAATATTAAGCTGACGCTGTTTAAGAACAATTTCCACTTGATTCCAAATATTAACCACCTTCTTCTGTATATTGTGTTTTCAAAGTTAAAAACTCTATATGTTGAGTTTTTATGTGAATGGTGCTATCTTTTAGAAGTTGATTGAATTATCAATGTAAATTTATATTGTGAGGTGATTTGTATGGCACAACCAATCAAACCAGGTACTGACAACAAACCTGCTGGTACCTATCATGAAGTTGGACCTCGTGGTGGAAACTTGAGTAACGGTCGGACTGTTCACATTCAAAAAGGTGACCGGCTACCTCCAACTCAAAAATCCGGTAATAAATGGTCCAAGAATTGAACGCGGTGCTCTCGAATTTATTTCGAGAGTATTTTTATTTTTCGCTTGCTAAAGCAATAACATTTACCAAATAAATTAATTTGTAACCAAGATTCAACCCATATTTCTTTATTTTCTTCGTATCTCGTAATGTAATGATGGATCATCATTCGCCCTCCATTGATTCTGCCATCGCCATAACCAGCGGGTAGTCTTCCCACGCTACTTCCGACTCATCGGCATATCCCATAGCCTCACAGGCCGCTTGTATGGCCCATGTTGGTATTTCAGCATCCATATCTAATCCCCCCTTGTCATTCGGGTCAACGTCATACCAGCCTTTAGCGCACATAAGTTTCCACTTGTAATCGTCTGACTTGATCAAATGATTAAGTTGCTCGCATTTTTTGAACGCCGCACTATATTGCACATAAATCTTGGGATCATCTTTCATGATTTCACCCTGAAACATCAGCACTACCTTATAAGCAACTACTGCCTCATGGCCTAACGTCATTGATAACTTACTCATTTGCCAGCCTCCTAAACCATATCAACCGGTGGCAGCGGAATACTACTGTGCTGTGGCCGCCAAATATGCAAGCAATGCTCATCAAAATTAACGTAATTGCTTTGTGCTGGGTGTAGCTGCATTGCAACCTCTTCTGGCTCAAAGAAGATATCTTTAATGTTTGCCATAACATCCCAACTTGGCGTACGATTCTTTGAGCTAACTGAAACATGGTCCCAATCGCCACCATAACTAGCAATAATCGAATAGTATTGATTGTCATATCTGTACATAAAGGCCGCTCCATCCGCACCTAATTGAATCATTTTAATAGATTCTGACTGCCGTTCAATCTCCTTCATTTGTCGCATGTTTAACGCCCTCCGTAACTTCCTCTACCTCTACTCGCGGATTTCGTTTATCAACGGCAAATTCGTCCTGAAATCCTGTAATGTGTTTTCGATTGTCGTTGCCTAAAAGCCCAGCTTTCATGAAGCCGTCAAGTACAAACTTTTTAGCAAATGCAATATTGTCTGCATCTTTCCGGTTGTTCTTCGTGTACCACGTAAATTTAAGCTTGCAAGGCCAACTGAATTCGACTCCAGAATTACGACTAGCCCGCGCATCTACACTACATAAGGCCGTGTACCGCTTCTTTAGGTTAGCTGCCGCATACCGATTGGCCCGTTCAGCCTTGATGTACTCATTTAAGCTAGGTAGTTCGCCCTTAATCACAACTTTGCTCATATTCGTGGCACCCGGCTAATGTAGTAGCCACAGACAATGCCATTTGAGTAGCTTGCCTGTTTGATTGAATCAGCTGGGGCGCCAAGCTTGTTTCCTAGCAAATACATCGTTTGACCCGTGATAACGTCGTCCGGGTCGTTATACTTCTCAGCCCGCCAGTATTGGTTGCGCAAGCGAAGGCTGTATTTATGCACAAGGTGACTTACCTGCTGGTTAGTAAACCCCGTCTTTATGGCTAAGCTTCTAATTGTGTGACAGTCATCATGGTAAGCGCGGCGAATGGCCCTGAGCTGCTCACGTTCCTCAGTCTGTGGATCTGGTCGCATACTAGCTAGGTAGGTCGTATCATCCCATGGCTTAGCTCCAGGCTTCACAAGTCTAACTGGAAACGGCCATTCACCAGATTTGTAGTTATGTTGCGTGAGCTTAAACATTTCCGGTTCTGGCCCGATTGCTAGTGGGTGATCGATATCGGGTAGATCAGCGTTAATTACTAGCACCTGTGTTTCAGTCATGTGCTTACCTCCGTTTGCAATCCTTGTCTAGCTTGCTCTAGATCAATAAAATACTCGGCTGGCTTACCCCAACATTGGGTCAAATCAAAATTTAAGCCATCCCGCTGATATTCAATAATTAAAACTTCGAGTGCAAATAGCTTGTACTCATGAGCGCACACCTCATCTTGTGCACTACCACCGACCTTTAAATGCCGCTTCATACGCTGCTTAGTCCAATGCAGTGCCGATGATTCATAGGCATGATTAGCGGCTAACTTGACTAATTGATTACCCCAATTCATTTAGCTTCCTCCTGACTGTTCACGAGCGCTAGAAAATCCTCGTCACTCATATCGTCCTGCTGGTTATCGCTTGAGTTTGGCTTATCCGTCTGAGAAGCGCCATTTTGCGCCCATTTTGGAATAATTTCCTTACGGCCGTTTGATGCCTTACCCTTTGGCTTTGGTGGTGTCATATCGTATTCGTCCATCCATCCTCGACCACCCAGCCAGTTTTCTAAGCTTTTTGTGTAATACTCACCTGTGCCGTGTAGCTTTAAATAAGCCTTATACTCGTTAATCTTGGCAACAATGGTCTCTAAGCTAGCTCCCTCAACCTTGGCTGCATAATAAGCGTCATAAGCTTTTTGAAAATCACGCTTTTTCGGGTAGATGGACCAAACCTGTTCAGTAAACTCTTGTTGAATACGGTCACGAAGATCACGCGGTTTGGTTTTATTTGTTTTGTTATTATTTGATTTACTTTGTTCTGATATACTATGGGGATTGTCAGCGATGTTTACTTCGTTTCCAACGTTGGAAACCCCGTTATCAGTATTGGAAACCCGTGGTAAACGATATTTATTAAGAATTGAGCTATCTTTCTTCTGCCGAGAAGCTAATTTATAGTTCTCTTGAATTCGCTTAGACGTTAAGATTTTTTCTTGCTTGAACATCTCAGCGTCGAAAAACCCTACCTCACTTGCTTTTAAAACCACGTCCTGTACTGCGCTTTCCTTGGCACCAATATCATCAGCCACCAAGAACCGCATATCAGCATCCCACGTCATGTAATACCCTTCATCTTGATAAATATTACAGAGCAGGCAGATTAGTACAGCAATCGATTGGTTTCCACAAGCACGCATTATTTTACGAACCTTAATGTCACGCAAAAAATCTACATCTAAGTTGAAATAGTCAATTCCTTTCTTAATTGGACGGGCCATCTCGCACCTCCTGTCCTTATTAATGGGCCTTTCACCCACCTGGTGGATTCAGTCACTGCTGCATTCAAGCCAATTCGAATGTTTATTTCTTATCAAATGCTGCTAGCAATCCTTGTAGCTGACTCTTAGCATCCTCTGCTTGTGCTATTGTCAGGTTCTTCCAATCGTCGTCAGTCCCTTTCCAATCAGGGACAATTTGTTGAATAACCTCATTAGTCACTGATAATGGTGTACCATTCTTGGTTTGGGTGGCCAGTTCACCAGCAAGGTTAGCAATCTCACTCGTCTGTTTTGAACTAGCAATGATGGTGGTAGGGTCAAAATCTTCATTTACTTCATCGTCAGTTGCGGGCTGTTGCTTGCCAGCTAGTAATAATTTAGCAGCAGTCTTAAATTCAGGTTTCTGCGCGTTTTCAGCTAGCCATTCAATATAGCCACGATTCTCATTCAAGACATCTCCCATGCTCTTGCCTTTGTTTTTGCCAAAATTAAGTTTCAAATTAAAGGCTTCATCATAAGTCATGGTTTCATTATTCTCACGTTGGTTAAAGTTCTGCATATCTTCGACATCTTGCGTGAAGACATTTGATAAACTAGCGATGGTCAGTGTGGCATCAACCTGAGCTCGCTTTTTAGCCATTTTCAATACCGTGTTTTTCATTGAAAAGCCATCACGAGAAACGTACTTACTCTCTTTTGTGTTTGCCGACCCTAATCCCTCAGTTAACTGCATACCGCTCTTATACAGCACGCACTTGACGGTATAGTCGAAATAACCATCCTTGTAGTTTTCAACCTTATCAATGACGTTATACTCACTCGTTACACCCATCAGCATTTGAATTTTCTCAGCTCCGGGCTTCAATAATGTCGGTTTTTGTGTGCCAGGGACAACCCCAAAATCTTGACCATCTTTTAGTTGATGTTGAACCATAGTTTGGAAATTAGAGATAGCCTGTAGTTCGCTAGCCATCTTGTTTTGATCAGTACCCATGATTAGGGATAGACTGTTCGTTTGATTTTCTGCTTTTGCGATTGCTTCACTCATATCGGTTCCTCCTAGTATTTAAACGTGACCTTCTCAGTTGCCGGTTTTTCAGTAATACCAGCGATAATCTCGCCATCTTCCATGACAAACTTGTCACCAACCATGCGACCAGCTTTTTTCAAATCAACTTTATCAATAGACTCCTTGACCTTGATGTATTGGCTCATACCTTGATTACGAAGTGAGTTTAAAACCATCTTTTCGTCATACGCCAACCCAGCCGGGTTCTTACGAGTTGATACACGGCCATTAGGGGTATCGATTTTGAACTTCTTGTCAACTAACCGTTGATCACGTAAATAGTCAGTCAATAGTCCTTCGAAATACTCGCGGTTGGCTTGGTTCTTATCAAGCTCCCGGTCGCGCCATTCAATTGCCTGATCAATATTGTTCTTCGCAACCCGGCCAATTTCATCATCATGCGCTTTAATAGCCTTGAGCTTCTTTAATGCCCAGTCAGCTTTCTCTAATGAGTCAATTTTGAATCCTTCGTTTTCACGCTCTGTAACCGTCTTGAGCTCTTCTTTTAACATTGCGTCCATAATTGAAACCTCCTGTTTATTTAATAATCAGCAATGACGCCACTTTCAATCAGCTCTTCCTCGGTGGGCTCGTCATCACGCCAGCCTTCCACAGCTTCTTCTTGGTCAATTAACCAGCTATCGTAGCCGTTCATTTTGCCCACCTCCGTGCTAAACGTTGTCTTAACGACAATTTCGGAGTACAATAGAACTCGAAAATAAAATTATTAAGCGTCTTAGCTGCACGGGTACTCCCAATACTCGAGCAGCTTTTTTCGTACTCGAATTTAGGCTTTAGCGATACTTTGCGTACTTCCAATTCGTTCAATCTCCTTAAATTTGCCAAAAACATTATTCAATTCTTCAATTGTGATTTGCTTGTAAAGCACATTTCCGATCCTGAACGTGAACTTCATCGTCTTCATCTCCTTAAATACCAAACCAATGTGGAATATTTTTACGTTTGTACCACAATATAGTGGCTACTAAGGTTAATAGTGATGATGCTACCCAATCTGGTAATGTAATCATTGCTATTTCCTCCTATCCTGCTTGCGTTTATTCTCTTCTGCTCGCCAACGGCTAACTTCCGCCCAATTATATTGGCGAGCCCCTAATGCAACATCAGACGGCAATGGGCAGTCTTCACGTCGCGCCAAGTTGCTTATTGTTGATGGCGAAACATTCCATTCAGCGGCAAGTTCAACACCTTTGAGCCATTTTTTAGGCTGTCCGCCTGCCTGATACTTAGGATTCTTTTTAATGGAAACCACTTGCATCTTTTATCACTCCTATCCACCGGTACTATCATTTACCTCATCAATCACATGTTGCAGTTGCGACATCGTTATGCCTGCATATTCAGCCTGTTTTATTAATGCTGTAATCTCAGCGCTAATCTCCTCGACATACTCTCTTGGATAACGTTGAATGATTAAATTTTGCTCCGGAGTTCTAAATTTAGGCTCCGTTGTAATCGCAGCCTCAAATTCTGGTTCCAACTGCTCTCGTTGACTTTGCTCCGTTCGTTGCTTTACCAAGGCAGAAAACATGTCACCTTTAAGTTTTCGATCGCGTTGGAACGAAATCGTGCCGTAGTCCAAACTCGCAGCAGTATATTTCAAACGTAGATCATTAATTGCATTCGCTAACGTCCACCTAGTCTGTGGGTCAGTCTTCTTAAGCCCCGCTCTAATTCTTGATACAGTGCTTTCAGAATAATGTGCCTTATCAGCAACTTCTCTCTGCTTATGTCCGCCCATACGTTCGAAGGTTAACGTTAGCTCTTCTGCGAATCGGTTCCGCATTCTGTCCCCTCCTGAATTTTTGCAAGTATCTTATGATTTCTTGCAAAGGCAACTCCCTATAATTTAAATAGAGATGTAATCCATTTGCCGAATCTTGAAACTATTTTCGTTATTGATGTGTTGAAACATAATCCTCAGCTTTTCATCACTCATTGCTTCAAGCGAAACCCGGGGTGTCTCCGGGAAATAACGAAGTAGTGCATTGATTAATGTAGTTCGTGATAGATGTGTCATTTTGTTTCCTCCGTTCTTTGAAAATTAAATATTTGCTTTTAGTAACTCGAATATTCGACGCGCTTCATCAATGTTGCTCTCGTTAATTTGATATACGTTAGACACACCTAAATGGAACCTAATGATCGTTTTAACTGCGTCTGACAATGAATAAGCTTTTGGATTCTTACCGTACTTCTCGTTGACAAATTTCGAAATATCGTTTTTAAGCTCCATCCAAGCAGTGTTTCTTGCTTTGACTGGTGCTAGTCTTTTGGCGGCAATAGCTGCGTTTACCTCTGATTGGATCATTTCGTGCAATTGTTCTTGTGTGACTTCCATTACTTGGCCACCTCCTTTGGTTCTAATAAGTCATCCACAGTTACACCCATTGCTTTTGCAAGTAAATTTAGTGTTACAGCATCAGGATGCTTTGTTCGGTTCTCAAGAGTATTTACAGTACTCTGTGATACGCCCGCAGCATCAGCTAGCTTTGCTTGTGTCCAGCCAAGCTTGGAACGAATTTTTTTAATTTCTGAGCCAATCATGTTTTCATCTCCTTAGAGTTAACGCATTTGCGTAACTATGTTTTTATTATAACGCCATTGCGTAAATTGTCAACGCAACAGCGTAACTTTTTTAAATGAATTTGTTTTACGATTAACGCAAACACGTTTGGAGGATCTTTTATGACTGAATCAGAATTAATAATTCAACGCTTGTATGATCTTATGCGCGAGCGTAATTTAACCGTTAATCGTTTGGCCACGTTAGCAGGAGTTACTCAATCAACAGTGAGTTCTTTCATTTACCGGCAGAGTGTTCCAAAAGTAGATCTATTGCATTCACTTTGTTCTGCTCTCGGCATCAGCGTCCACGACTTCTTCGACTTTCCGCCTTACAACGAGGTGGAAAAATGAATCTAATGGCATCTGCTTCAATTGCATTAGTGAAGATAGTATCTGCCAGTATTCCTTTGTTTGCCGTTGCAATATCCTATTTCTTTGGTTTAAACACACAAGCACACCAACGAAAATATGATGTGTTACGCGAGCGGTACCAAAAGCTTTATGTGCCATATTTCAATTTACTTTTAATAACACCCCCGGAAGATATATTGCCTAGTGAGTTGTCTTTAGGCGCTCGCAGTAAGTATTTAGATTTGATTTCAAGTCACACACATTTGTTGGGATCAAAAAGTGCTGAGATTTTTCCTAAGTTCTTTCGTGCTTTTATGAACTTGCTTGAATTAGAAGATGACAATACTGATTTTGAGGACGCAGATACAGAATACGATGACGCTTTTATCAGAATGGAAGATATCCTTTTACAAGAAGGGTCAAAGTTAGCAAAGCAGCTAAAATACCCAGACTTAGCAAAAACCATTTCAACCATTCGAGATCAACGGTTGCGTGAATAATAACCAAATAAAGCCCAATAAGTGCCATGATTATACTAATCACGCTCTCACCTCCTTTCGCTGCCCCCCTGCGATATAATGATCGCAAGGAGGTGAATAAATATGAATGAACAGGAAATTATCAATGACGTATTGAAAAGATTCGATGAATCAGATCAATCTACTAACTACTATATTGTTTGGCTAAACAATCACTATGATGTACCAACTGTTAAAAGTGCGACTGTGGAATTTAAAAAGCAACGTCCGGACTTACAACCTTGTTTCACATCATTTTGGGATGTCCAATACGGGATTCAAATCAGTAATCCCAAGTTCCAATAAAAATTCCCTATAGGCGGTTGCCATTTCTTCATTGAAATTCTCTTTGTTCAACGCATTCGTTCCATAACTAATTACGCCTACTTCTAAATCAACGGTTAGATTACCTTGAACGACTTTAATGGTTGATGGAAAAATTGGATTGTTCTTCGAATATTCTGGTATAAACTTCATTTGCTCGCCTTCTTTCGCTACCTCCTGCGATATAATAATTGCAAGGAGGTGATATTAATGAATAACTATTTAGTAACTTTTAATCCAGAAAAAGATCTAAACTCTGAATTTGCAGTGGCCATTCGAACAACTTTAGAGAACCTATCTCCAGATAAATGGGTTCAAATATTTCCCTTTCAGATTGCAATTCAATCAGAACTAACAATCACTGAACTGAAACAAGAACTTAGTAAGATAGAAAAATCACAACGTGTTTCAATTGTTCGCTTTGATGCATGGTCTACTAACGAAGAACGCAGTAGCCAGTTCCTTTCTGAATACGGATATTAGTTGCTACATCTCTTTACGTATTCACCATAATGTTTTACAAACTCTTCTTTTGATACCGGGGCAGCTTTAAAAGCAATCCCTGGGAAAATATCATGGCTTACTTCTTTGCGCTCAAGACTACTTACGATAGTTTTGAGCGTTTTATTAAGTTCGTGTAACTCGACTAACAATTGTGTTACTTGTTTTTGTTTCATTTTGGTATCTCCTTATTTACTCGTATTGTGTACTTTATCTTCAAAAAAATAAGTCCATTTAACACGTTTTTTTTTCGATATATTGTTCATTCTTACAGCCATTTTCTTAGCTCTACCAACACTTGGTGTTCTATGCCCTTGTTCGTAAGACGCTAAAGTTGTCTCTGGCATATCGAGAAATTCAGCAGCCTTTTTTTGCGTTAGTCCGTTGATGTCTCTCCACTCTTTTAACCAATGACGCATGTTAACACCTCCTAACTAAGTAATACGTTTCGCGTACCTTTGATGCTTATTAATATAATACAATTCGCGTACTTAGTCAATATAAAAAATACTCTAAACGAGTACTTTTTATATTTCTGTACAAAATACGCATTATGCGTAGTAATCTTATAATTAATGAAGGAGGCCTATCAATGTTTGCTGAACGCCTTAAAGAATTACGAAAAAGAGAAGCTGGTCTAACGCAAGAGAGATTAGCAATGCAATTAGGCATGGCCAAAACAACACTGGCTTCCTATGAACAAGGAAAACGACAGCCTGATCTTGAAACACTTTCTAAAATTGCAGATCGTTTTTCCGTGACAACTGACTACTTGCTTGGAAAAAATGGCACGCCAAAATGGGCAACCAAGAAAGATACCATTGACCTGAAGGATTTTCTTGAAGCAAATGAGGGTTCGATGACCTATGGGGGTGAAGATCTTACTGAAGAAGAAAAACAACAAGTGCGTGTGGCAATGGCAACAATATTCTGGAAACGCCACAAGCATGATTAGGAGTTGTACCTATGGATAGAGTAAAAGATATCGTTAAAACTATTGTCAATCGTTATCACACAGCGGACCCGTTTGTAATTGCGGAAAAGCTTAACATACAAGTGGAATGGTGTGATTTTGGGGCAATGCCTCTGGGTAAAAATGCTTATGACAACCAAGAGCCTATCATACTACTCAATAATTCTATTAAACACACGCCTACACAGTATTTCATACTCGGTCATGAGCTAGGACACGTTATATTCCATGAGGGGCTAATTGGGTACTACACTTCCGTTAAACACGGACATTCTAAGTTTGAACGTGAAGCTGATGAATTTTCAGTTGGATTGATGGGAATGTTGTTTATTGAGGAGAATGGCCATATTCCCTATTCATACAGAGAACTGTCCTATCAATACGGGGTACCATTCGACGGAGATTAATATCAATTAATTTGGAGGAATTATGGAAACTTTTGCCGAGATAATGTTCTTCATCTCATTGTTAATATTTATATATTTTATATGTCGGGGAATTTTCAAACTTATTAAAGGAGCCAACTCAAAACAATCTTTTAAATATGGCTTGATTGCTCTCGCTGCATCTTTTCTATTTGTTGTTGTAGGATTGATAGCTAATCCAGTTAAAAACACAGCAAGCAGTAAGGACACGATAGCACACTCGAAAAAAATCAGTACGTCAAAGATTGAAAGCGCCGATAAAAATTCTAACAAAAAGCATTCGAACAAATCAAGCAGCAAAAGAAGTAATTCGAAGAAGGCTGCCTCAAAAAAAACAAGTAGCATCAAAAAGAAGTCTTCCAAGAATAATAGTGACACTAAGAAGACTGTAGCTAAAAAATCTTCAAGCGAAAATAAAGCTAGCGCTAAAAAAACAAAGAAAAAAGTATACAGTTTTAATAAAATTAAGCTTGGCATGACAAAGTCACAAGTAATTTCCATTATGGGGAAGCCCACAGACGAGAGCTCAAGTACGCTTATGTATGGATCTGATGACTTAGATTTTGAAAATGATAAATTGTTTGATGGATCTCCTGATAAAATTCATAAAGCTGCTATAAAAAAAGATAAGGCTGAAGCTAAAGAATCTAGCAAGAAAAGAGTAAACGAAGGTGAACTCAAATCATTTGCTAAGGTTTTTGGGCAAAAAGACGTCGAAACTTTACAAAAATACGTTGGCTCTGCATATTCGTCTATAGAAACTTCACAGGGAATGGCTTATGGGTGGAAAACTGATTACGGTATGCTTTACAGATTAGATGATAGTAGCACCGGCATCACTCACGTATATAAAGATGGTCTTGGAGACTCTGGTACACAACTGTATGTCGGTCAAACCATCAAACAAAAGCAACGTAGGAATTATTATTACTACAATTATTAATTGTAATTTTTAAAAATGTTATTGAAATTGGATTTGGGGAATAAATTATATTGGAGGAAACATCAATGAAAAAATACAGTATTTTATTACTAGCTGGAATAACCGCATTGTCGCTCACCGCATGCGGAAATAATAATAGTTCTAAAACTAATTCCGCTAATAGCTCCAAGGCAGAAAAAGTTTCATCAACAAAATCGACTGATCCGTCAAATGACAAATGGACGTTTAAAGATAATGTTTTCTCAGCCGGAATTGAAACTTATAAATTTACGAAATCGGAAATCCGTGATGGCAGCGAAGACGGAACTAAAATTTTAGTTCTCTATTGTGACGTTACTAACAACTCTAAAAAGGAACAGGATCCTTCAAATATCTATACTGTAGTAAATGCTTATCAAAAAACAGATACAGCAAACAAACAACTTTTGCCCGGCACACCCAAATATGACGATAACGGTAATAATCCAATACAAAAATACGAAGATGGCCTAAATGATAAATTGTTGCCAGGGAAAACAACGCAGGCGGCGGTTATGTTCAAGTTAGAGAACAAAAATGATGTAACGGTCAAATTCAATAACGCCAATTTCCAAACTATTGGGACAAAAACATATTCTGTAAATTAAAATATTGACTTGATTCTAACCGTAATAAACCATGTAAAGACTGGAGAATTTGTTATGAAAAAGATGAATATTGGTTTTGTAGCCATTATAGCTATAATTTACACACTGGCTGGTTGTGGAAACAAAAAGCCTGATTATACTGCTTCAACAGCAGAATCAGCATTAAATGCTAATAAAGATATTGAGGGAAAAACCGTTCAATTCAAGGTCAATAAAGTTATTCCAAATAGCGCATTTGGTTATAACCTTGAAACTGGCAAGCACTTGGATTTCGTAAGTTCTGAAAATCCTAAGGTGAATAAAGGTGAAACAGTTACGGTAAAAGTTAAGAAGGCTAGCTCATCTGTGGGTTCTTGGGTTATATCATACACAAATCTCAAAAAAGATTAACTGTAAATAATTGGCCCTTAGTTGGGCTTTAACGCGAGCGTAGTTCAACGGTAGAATAGTGCTTCTTTTCTTGTCAATTAGTAATCACATAAGCAGGTTCGACTCCTGCCGCTCGCATTTAAAACTTAATTGGACCTTTAGCTCAGTTGGTTAGAGCAGACGGCTCATAACCGTCCGGTCGTTGGTTCGAACCCAACAAGGTCCATTCTCGCGAGTGTAGTTCAATGGTAGAACAGTACTCCTTTGAGTTGCTGACTAGATACTTTCAGATGCAGGTTCGACTCCTGCCGCTCGCATTGACCGGCTCCAGATCTGAAAGTCTTAAAAGACTGAATTCTTTAGGAGGATTTTTATGCGTAAACAAAAATTACACTGGGTGTGGATACTCAATCTGATCAATTTTGTATTATTGGCTATTTCTTGTTTTCTTTGGTACTACAATCATTGATGTAATAACCATCAAACATAAAAAATATTCTATTCAATCTTAGCTACATGAAATGTCGTTAGCTATTCAATACTCGCAATATAGCAAGTGCTATCTATGGATTAACAGCAACATTGCATTTTCATACTATTCATATAATGTTTGTAATTGCTTCTATATATGCTTTAAAACACAAGTGAATTTTACAGTTCAAATCAGCAATACTTTTTCAAAGATCGAGTGTAGTTTAGTGGTAAAACGACAGCCTTCCAAGCTGTAGTCGCGGGTTCGATTCCCGTCACTCGCTTTGACCATTATTATCGATCAAAAATTCAGGAATAATTATGAAAGGATGCGATTTTTTGAACGATGATGCATTATACATCGACATGATTCATGAAGAAGAATTGCCAAAACAAGGTTGTAGCAAGCCAATTACCATAACTGCTTCAGATGGTAAAAAATATATACTAAAGAACGATATGGTGATGTATCCTACAGAAACTAAACCATCTAAGCAAGATGCAGAATTCTTTCAAGAAGCATTAGTTTCTGAAATTGCAAAAAAATTAGCCGTTCCTACTCCAAATTACGCTACAATAACCATTGATGTTGATACACTTTCTAATTTTCCTGACTTACAATGGAAATATAAATTTTCTAAGGGAAAGTATTTCGCTACTGAAAAATTACCGAATATTGGTAATGACTTACTTGAAGTATTCAAATTAGCCACTGATCACAGTCAGCCGTACGCTATACGTGGATGGCGTGCTCTATTTAACAATGTTGTAAATAAGGAAATAATTCCAAATCTTATCTGTTTAGATTTTTTAACCCTTAATCTTGATCGATTTACAAATGGTGGAAATCTCCTCTTTCAATATCAAAACAATGGTAAGTGGTTAGTATCTATTGACTACGGATTTTGTTTCTTCTCTCCGTACTGGAACACAGATCCTGTAAGTCAAAGAAAAATCGACTTGTTAAATTTTAATAACCCAAAAGTAAATCCAGGCATAACTACATCATACTCAGCAACTATGATGTTTTGGTTTTTGAATAGAAGCAAACAAATGCATCAAGCTTCTAAGTTCAAATACGGTGTTGTCTTTGACGCATTACAACGCGAACTAGATTTTAGTTCAAATAATCCTTTTAGTGATGTGGTTGCTGAAATTGAATCGTTAACCAATACTTTTTTTGTAAATACAATTTCTAACATTACTCCCGATTGGATTTCCGGTGGTAATATGCAGAAACAGGCTTATGTAGATTTTTTAAATAGACAAAAAAGTTTGATTAAACCTTTTATCGAGTATAATATTGCTCAAAACATATTTACAAATTACAAAGGAGGACAGATAGAATGGCACAAAGGCAAAAGTACCAATTCTCAATAATTTCGTATAATCAAAACAGTATGAGAAACGAGTCAATTAATATCGGTGCACTCTTGTTTAATGAACGAGATAAGTCTGCAAAATATAGAATTATCCCATTCAACAGCTTTAAGATACGTGGACTAGCTTTAAACCAATATCAAAAAGATTTGTTTCAAACAACCATGAAATATTTAAGCTTCATACTGAGTGATTTAGATTCAGATTTTTCGGTTCAATTGTTAGATAGTACTATTGAACACAATTTACCAGAACAAATTCGCTTTTCAAAACCTAAGCCTATTGTGACTGCAAATGAAGAGCTCCTATTCAATCAAATAGTGTCCGAATATGTAGGTGATGAATATTTCAAATTAGATGATGTTGTTAATATCTTAACTCCTAAAGAGCAAATGATTAATATTTTCACCGCCCATGATTTGCTTGGAAACCAAATTAAAAAAAATATAAAAATACGCCCTTCGAAATCGTTAGAAATAAAATTCAATATTGATTTTGCATATGGAGAAAATACAACTCTTAATCTTATTGACTCTTCACCAGTTAAAGAAAGTGCACTAGAAGACTGGTATGTAAAGATGGTTACACTCAGCTCTAGATACGACTATGATAGCTCGATATTTTTAATAAATGATTCTAAAAATGCTATTAATGCCGATAAAAAAGTATCCCAAATGCTATCTGACTTAGAAAATGATACCCGCATTCACAGTTTAGATATTAGTCAACATGACGAACTGGAATCATTCATTGAAACAATTTCCTATAAAAGTGTTAACTCTGAACAACTCAACGCACTAATTACTAGTAACCACTATATGGCTTCTTAACAAATTTATAGCCCCACCAAGAGCTTTTATTCAAGATTCGAATTGTCAGATTAAGTACAACACGTAACTTATGTGTTACCCGCTTATACCCCATCACGGGGTATATATTTTTATTTTTCAGAGAACATAAGTTCGAATCAAGGAGGCTTATTATGGCAACCATTTCAAAATATCAGTTAAAAAATGGCAAAACGCGATATCAATACAATATTTACGCTGGAACTGACAAAGGTACCGGTCAGCGGAAGAAGATCCATCGTCGTGGGTTCACCTCTTACAAATCAGCCAGTGACGCTGCAAAATTAGTAGAAGCAGAAATAATTTCAAACAAACGAAACGTTACACCTCAAAAAGCTTGGAATTTGGGAGAATTTCTAGACTATTGGATAACTCATCTTAAGTTAAATGTAAAAGAAGGTACACGTATTGTTCATCGTGAAAACATTGAGACTTATATCAAGCCAAGAATTGGTAGCTATCCATTAACCGAGTACACTCTTGTAGAACATCAGCGCTTTATCAATGGTCTTTTCAGTGAAACAGGAATTGGGAGAAAAAAACAAGGCCTAAGCTGGGCTACCGTAAAATCAATAAACGGAACACTTTCTAACGCTCTAAAAAAAGCAACACAGCTCGGGTTTATTGAGTCTAATCCAACTATTGGAGTTGAGTTTTCCAGGAAATTCAAGCCTCAAAAACGTGAACTTCGTTACTATACTCTTGATGAAGTTAATGTTTTTCTGGAAACAGCCAAACAAGAACAACAACCATCATGGTACCCCTTCTTCCTGCTAATGTTCGACTGCGGTTTACGACTCGGCGAAGATTTGGCATTGAGATGGTCTCGGGTGGATTTCAACAAACGCACTTTGACAATAGACCAAAATAGACTCTACCGGGCTGAAGCTGACCAAAAAAGGCAGCTTAGAGAGTCCGGTGAAGTACTTGATGACTCTTACCTATCAATTACCCTGGACGACCCCAAAACAGAGCACAGCTCTCGTAATGTACCGTTAACTGCTCGTGCTTATACTGCATTACTAGAACTGCGTAATAAGCAATCAGCATTGCAAAAAGTAGTTACAATTAGCCCAAATCTGCAATCTGATCCCTCAAGCGATTTTGTATTTAGACGTTTCTATTTAACTGCTGGCAATGTTGGTGAACCTATATCTTCACGAGGGGCTGAAGGTGCCATGAAGCGCATTGCTAAAAATGCCGGCCTAAAACATCTCAATGTTCATGGATGCCGCCACTCATTCGCAGTGCGCTTGCGTGAAGCTGGCGTCGATATGGAAAACATCAGAGACTTGATGGGCCATGTTGATTTGACCACTACTCGTATGTATGCAGAAGTTACCCCCAAGATAAAAGAAGATGCGATGTCAAAGCTGGAAGATTATTTGAATAGTAGCAATTAAAAAAGCTCCAAAACGCATTTTTTACGCTTTTAGGAACCACAATGGGAACCATTTAAAGCAAAACAACGTTTTGGAGCTTTATTAATTTGAAATATTAGTGTGTCACAAACCCTTATTTACTAAGGCGTGAGGTTAACTTCTTAGTTAATTCTTCGTAACCAGGCTTGCCAAGTAAGGCGAACATGTTGTTCTTGTAAGCTTCAACACCAGGTTGGTTGAATGGGTTGATCCCGTTCAAGTAACCAGAAATGGCCACGGCAGCTTCAAAGAAGAACATTGTGTAACCTAACGTATAGGCATCCTGTGAAGGAATGTTAACGACCATGTTAGGCACACCGCCATCAACGTGGGCCATAATAACCCCTTCGAAGGCTTTGGTGTTAACTTGAGCCATCGTCTTACCTTCAAGATACTTCAAACCATCGAGGTTTTCGGTTTCCTTAGGAATGTCAACATCGCTAGTAGCGTTGTCAACTTTAACAACCGTTTCCATCAAATTACGACGACCTTCTTGGATATATTGACCCAATGAATGTAAGTCAGTCGTAAAGTTAGCTGATGATGGGTAAATACCTTTTTGGTCTTTCCCTTCAGATTCACCCATTAATTGCTTCCACCATTCTGAGAACATCGCCATATTTGGTTCGTAGTTTTCCAGAATTTCAGTAGTATAGCCTTTCCGGTACAAGATGTTCCGGTAAGCAGCATATTGATAAGCTTCGTTCTTAGTTAAATCGGCATCTTTGTATTCGTTTTGGGCATCGGCAGCACCCTTCATTAATGAATCGATGTCCCCACCTGATACAGCAATTGGTAATAAACCAACTGGTGTCAAAACAGTGAAACGACCACCAACATCATCAGGAATAACAAAAGTTTCGTAGCCTTCAGCGTCAGCTTCTTGCTTCAACGCACCGCGCTTGCGGTCAGTTGTTGCATAGATCCGGCCCTTAGCAGCTTCTTCACCATACTTCGCGATTAAACGTTCCTTGAAGACCCGGAATGCGATTGAAGGTTCTGTCGTCGTCCCAGACTTCGAAATGATGTTAACAGAAAAGTCGCGGTCACCGATCAAGTGAATTAAGTCGTTGACGTATGAAGATGAGATTGAGTTCCCAGCAAAGACAACTTGTGGGAATTTACGGTCTTCACGTGAAAGTGATGACCAGAAAGTTTCGTGTAAGAATTCAATGGCTGCCCGTGCACCGAGGTATGAACCACCAATCCCGATCACAACGAGGACGTCAGAGTCGCCTTGAATCTTCTTTGCAGCGGCTTTGATCCGTGCAAATTCTTCCTTATCGTAATCTGTTGGTAAATTTAACCAGCCGCGGAAATCATTACCGGCGCCGGTTCCTTCACGCAGCTCCTTATCAGCAGCTGTGACCATAGCTTGCATTTCGCCAAGTTCATTATCATGAACGAACTTAGTTAAATTAGAGCTGTCAAATGAAATGTGTGCCATTTACTATTACCTCTTTCTATACGTATTTACATGTCATATTATACAATAGCTCGCCTAATAATGAAAAGCGCTTCCCCCCTTTTTTCGTAAATTTTCGTAATTTGTGTAAAAAACAAATACAATTATTAACAAAAAAGGTGCTGATAACTTACCGTTACCGCACCTTAAACAGATTTTATGAATCTATAAATCAAATAATTACTTTTTAGTAAAGTTTTACTAAGCCTTCATTAAGGATAACGCAACCCCACCAACAATGACTAGAATCGAGCCAATCACCACGTAAACCATTTCTCGCTTCGTCTTGTGCTCCCCTAAGAGGTAGATACTCCCAAACGTAGAAATAACAATTCCCATTTGTGAAAGTGAGTATGCGACGGCTTGCCCAATTTGGGCCATTGCCATAAACATGAAGAGGTTCCCAACACCCCAGACCAGACCAGTGACGATATTACGATAAGTAGCTTTAACAACCCATGGCTTATCCTTAAAGGACCAGATCAAGGCACCGAGCAACATCCCCACTGCCTGGGGCATGACGACCGCCTGCGCATTGACGTTACCATAATGGACCACAATCGTATAACCAGCATAGCCAATCGTTGATAAGATCAAGGCGCGAATCCCAACACCCCAATTTTCAGAAGCACTACGGTTCGGATCAGTCTTATCAGTTAAGGAAGTCAACACGGCCCCCGCAATTAGAACAATCACGGAAACAGAACCAATCCAATACATGTTGCCGTGCCATTCATTAAATAACAGCACACCAGCCAATGCATTAGCAACCAGTTGCATCCCAGTTGAAATTGGCGTCGTCCGTGAAATGCCGACCGCCTTCATTGACGTAAATTGTTGACCTTGACCAATACTCCAAAACAACCCGGAAACGATCCCAATCAACCAAATTTTGCTTGTTAAAGTTGGCTGTTCGACCGCCCATAATGCCAAGCCAAATACCAAGGCTCCCATGGTCATCCCAAGGGTCTGTTGCCGAGCGGTACCGCCCATTCGGCCACTAATTAAGCCGATACTGCCCCACGCAATCGCAGGAATCAGTGCAATTAGAATTCCCATTACTAATAATCCTCATTTCTATGTTTTCTCTCTTGCCTAACGACAAAGAAATATTTTACCAGTTAAGTAACCGTTTTACCAGTCATAATCAGGTATTCAGAGCCGTATATAATTATTTTTATATTTTCATGAATTCGTTTTCTTAGTGATAGGGACCGTTTTCAATTAATGAAAACGGTCCCCGAAATACCCATTAAATTTTTTTTATTTGATGCTCAAATTATGCGCTATCGACTATTTGTCAAGCGTTAAAACCAGTACCTTCAAATAATTACTTGCTAAATATGCCTTGCGCGTGACAAAATCAGCTGGCAACCGGAACGTCTCACTAAGCGTAAAGTGCCGATCACTACCAACAAAGGCCGCCGTCACCGCAGCCTTAAACTTCTTCATAGAGAAGTTATTGGCAGTAGTTGCAATTACTAATTGACCGTCTCGCCGAACAACGGGCAAAGTTGCCGTTAATAAGTCCGTCAAATCGGTGGCAACTTGGAACTTTTGCTTCTTGACTCGAGCAAAGGTCGGCGCCGTTACGACCACAACGTCATAACTTAGTCGGTGCTTCTGGGCGTAATCTAGATAGCTGTTCACTTCGATTGCTCGAATTTCTTGCTTATCTGGATCAATGTTATTGATTGCCAGCTGATCAGCAGTTTCTTTGGCGCCCTTTTTGCTCGTTTCAATCGAAATTGTCTTGGCTGCGCCTGCGACCGCTGCGGCTGCCGTTACCCCATTTTCTTGACTAAACAGATTTAGAACCGTCTTACCTTGTAATTCAGCACCTGCCAACCATTCACGAATGGGCCGCATGTCTAATAACAACCCTGTCGTTAAATCATCGGCAAGATGTAATGGATACGTCACTGCGCCTTCTGTCACTAGCAACGGTTCTGGCGCCGCCTCCCCCGTTACCAATTGACTCTTCAAGTTAGCTTCTTCAACGTTGAACCGTAACTTAGCGTAGATCCCCTTAAATTGATGATCAGTCGCCGCTTCAAAAGCCGCGTAAAGCATTTCGCGTTGTTGATAAACACCTTCCGCATACCAAGTAAACACATAATAATCTTGATAACGATCAATAGCTAAACCACCTAAACCGTCACCATCCGCATTGAAGACCCGTTGTGGCAACTGCGGGTCCATGCTTGTTGCCCGCCGAACCAACGCCTGCTTGAATAGCTTACGGAAATAATCGGTCGTTGGTGTCTCACTTTCATCCAAGCTAAGCACCCAACCTAATTGTCGGCGATGCTTAGCAATCAACGCGTAACCCATAAATTGTGAACTCGCCATTAACGCCACGAAGGAGCCATCAGTTAGTTTCATACTTGGATCTTTTAAATCGTCTTGTACGAGTAAGGGGTAACCATCCTTGACTTTACGTTGAGAATTACCCGTAATTTGTACTCT
This sequence comes from Lactiplantibacillus sp. DA1, assembly GCF_032681335.1. Lineage (NCBI taxonomy): Bacteria > Bacillati > Bacillota > Bacilli > Lactobacillales > Lactobacillaceae > Lactiplantibacillus > Lactiplantibacillus sp. DA1. The sequence goes on from NZ_JAWHTQ010000006.1 coordinate 209,907, forward strand.
TTGCATAGTTGTTGTTTCTCCTATTCATTTCAAATCTTATCTAAACTATTGATAAATCGCTGTTTGTAGCCTTGTTAAGGGTAACATATTTAGCCCCAGAGTGCGAGGTTGAACGCTAACAAATACGGAAATGCACTAGTCAGAATCAGTTTGCTAAATCACCAGTTTAGATCGCACGATTTTCGGTTCTACCTTAACGTTGCCTCGCATTAACAAAACCGGGTTTTAAGATCAATGCAATCTCAAAACCCGGTCACCTATTTAATCACGCTTTTCAAAGCGCCACATTAATCATCAATAATCGGCTTATCAAAACCTTCATCTGGAAAAGTGACGGTAAAACACGTTCCTTCATTTTCTACACTATCCACCTTGATCGCCCCACCATGTTGTTGGACCAATTGGTGTGAGATAGCAAGTCCTAAACCTGATTCACCGTACTTTGTGTTTTTTCGTGATGGATCGGCTTTATAGTACCGCTCCCAAATATTCTTGACCTGATCTGGTGTCATGCCAATCCCATGGTCTTGAATCGCCACGACTGTTGCGTGATCTGTCCGGCTAGCCGTTACTTCAATCACGTTAGCTTGCGAAAATTGAATGGCATTTTGCATGATGTTGAACAGGACTTGAACAAATCGATCGTAGTCCGCCCACACTGGTAACTTCTCAGGAACAGTCAGTTTAAATTGATCATCAGCGGCTGCCGCCTTCTTTGTGAGTTGTTCAACTAAGTTGTGCAAAACTTCGGCACCATCAAAATTGGTCTTATTTAAAGCAATCTGTCCGGTTCGAATTTTTTCGTAGTCTAAATTCTCATTAACTAGTCGAATCAGCCGCTTCGTCTCGTTTTGCATCAACTCAATCGAATGACCCTTGTCTTCTTCTGGAATCGCATCATAAGCCAATCCTTCCAAAATGCCATTAATCGTGGTCAACGGTGTCCGCATCTCATGCGCCGCATCCGCCATGAACTCCCGGCGCCGTTTTTCCTGCCGCTTAATTTCTTCATTAGAGGTTTTTAACGAGTTGACCATGCCGTTAAAGTCATCCGCTAAATCATCAATCTCATCTTTGTGATTACTATCCACTTGAATATCGAAATCACCGTTAGCAACGGAATGAGTGGCATAACGTAGCCGGTTGATTCGGCGAACCGAATAACGCGCTAAGATATAACTCAATAGTAGCGCCGCAATTCCTGAAACTAACAATGCGATGAACAAATTTTTTTCAATCTGTTGTTCGCTCGCTTGTAACGTTTGTTCAAACGAACCAATTGAAATTGCTCCAACAAATTTCTTAGTCGATCCATTCTTATAGAAAAGTGGCACTAGCACGTCAATCGTCCGCAACGATGGCGTATTCACTGGTTGATTGTGATTACGCGACCGAAACGTAACATGGGGCGCTTGTGTAATAATCTTATTCTGCTTGAGCTTTTTCCAATCCTTGGCCGAAATCTTAGGGTCATAGACCGAACCCCCAGGAGCACTGTCCATCGCTGTCCCCACGCCGCTAGGATAGACCAAGGTCTTATTAGCATCATAGACTGAAAAATGAATGTGCTGATCGCGTAAAATAACCGTGCCATCATTTAGAAATTGTTGGTTAAATCCCACGACTTGATTGGTCTTCGTATTATAACGAATTGCTTCTTTTTCAATACTCGCGGCGTACTGTTGTAATTGCTGCCAAGAATTTTGATAAAGCATCGTCCTAGTCGTCCGAATAAATGAGAACCCGAGAACCACAATCACCGTAATGATAACGGCAAAGAACGCCAGCATTTGTTGATAAATCAACTTCATTGAACGTCAACTCCACTATCATCAAACTTGTAGCCAACCCCCCAAACCGTCTGAATAATTTGTGGTCCGGCCTTTTCAATCTTTTGCCGTAACTTTTTAATATGTGCATCAACGGTTCGTTCGTCACCATAATATTCGTAATCCCAAACGAGTTGTAATAACTGCTCGCGTGAGAAGACCTGGCGTGGCTTCTGTGCTAAAGTCTTGAGTAGGTCAAACTCCTTAGGTGTCAGATCCTGAATTTGCTTGCCTGCTAAATAAGCCTCTCGTGTCTTAGTGTTGAGTTTAAAATGATCCGTCTGAACATCAAAAGAACTAACCACGTTGGCTGGTTGCTCAGCTGGCGTCGTCTTCGATAGATCAGCGCGCCGGTGTAGCGCCTTGATCCGGGCAATCAACGTAATCGGTGAAAACGGCTTGGTCACATAATCATCAGCTCCCATTTCTAACCCGAGTACTTGGTCACTTTCCGAGTCACGTGCTGTCAACATGATAATTGGTACAGTTGGTGAAGCTTTGCGAATATCCGCACTAACTTGCATGCCATCTTTACCAGGTAGATTCAAATCAAGGGTCACCATATCCCAGCCATTGACATCTTCGTTAAACATTTCGACTGCTTCATTACCATCATAAGCAAAGTGGGCATCCCACTTTTCCTTCTTAAAAAACATGGCCATCATTTCAGAGACCGACTTATTATCTTCAATCATTAATAATTTCATAGTACAACGTCCTCCAAGTTAATTACGATTGCTAACTTTATTGATTAATCATCATTTATTAACCTACTATTATCATACCCTACTTCGCGCTAGGATTCAGGTTTAGTATAACAACAAATTAATACCAAATCGTGCACGCTTTGTGAAATAACTGTGTCATCCGACAATTAAGTGCATCGTTTCTCTATTAGTATCTATGCCAACAAACTCCACTCACTTAATAACGTTCTAAAACAAAAACACAAATCTTCTACCATTCACCATGATTAGAAAATCTGTGTTCCGTTTACTTATTGATGAGCCCATCTAACCAACCATTCAGACCAATCCGTTAGGTATAAGGTACGCTGACGAAAGCCCACTAAAACAATCCTTTTTAGTTTTTAAACGAGTGGATGGGTGCTGGAATATGACCACCACGTTTAATGAAGGCTGTTGGTTGATTAGTATTAACCGGCATAACTGGTGCCCGGCCAAATAAGCCACCAAATTCAACCACATCGCCAACACCTTTACCAGTTGCTGGAATGACCCGCACCGCCGTCGTTTTATTGTTGATCATCCCAATTGCAGCTTCATCCGCAATCATGCCACTGATAGTAGCGGCACTAGTATCACCGGGAACCGCAATCATATCCAGACCAACTGAGCAGACCGCCGTCATCGCTTCCAACTTTTCAATATTTAAGCGACCAGCACTGACCGCGCGAATCATCTCGGCATCTTCAGAAACTGGAATAAACGCACCAGACAACCCACCGACATGTTCGCAGGCCATCACACCACCCTTTTTCACGGCATCGTTCAATAAAGCCAATGCTGCGGTAGTTCCTGGCGCACCAACACTTTCCAACCCAATTTCTTCCAGAATCTCAGCGACCGAATCACCCTCGTTAGGTGTTGGCGCTAGTGACAAGTCCACAATACCAAAAGGTACGTGCAATCGTTCAGACGCAATCGTACCTACAAATTGGCCCATCCGCGTCACTTTAAACGCTGTCTTCTTGATTTGTTCCGAAACCACGTCGATCGACTGTCCCCGAACTTCTTCCAAAGCCCGCTTCACCACACCAGGACCACTAATTCCAACGTTAATGACACGATCTGCCTCACCAACACCATGAAAAGCACCGGCCATGAATGGATTATCATCGACCGCATTGGCAAAGACGACTAAGCTCATGCAATTGACTGGATCATCGGCCGCAATCTGCTTAATGATATGACCCATTTCACCGACTGCATCCAAGTTGATGCCGGCCCGTGTTGACCCAACATTAACCGAACTACAAACTCGGCTCGTGGCAGCTAACGCAGCAGGAATTGATGCAATGAGCTTGCGATCCCCACTTTGATACCCTTTCTGAACCAACGCTGAGAAACCTCCAATCAGGTCAACACCTAGTGCTTGTGCTGCTCGCTCCATAGTCACCGCGTATGCGACATAGTCGTGATCTTGGCTGGCGGCCGCAATCAAGGCGATGGGGGTCACTGCAATCCGTTTATTAATGATTGGAATCCCGTACTCTTCTTGAATTTGAGTAGCCACTTTAACTAGGTCTTTGGCGCTACTCGTAATTTTGTCATAGATCTTCTGGCGAGCCCGCTCACCATCACTGTCAATACAATCGAATAATGAAATCCCCATTGTAATCGTGCGAATATCAAGATTTTCTTCAGCCACCATTTGAATGGTCTCTAAAATTGAACGACTTTCCATGGTAACCTCCTATAATTTCTGAATCGCGTCAAAAACTGCTTGCCGCTGAATCCGAATAGTTAACGCGGATGCCTCACCCAGCGTTTCCAATGCCTTCTTAGCTGCTGCAAAACTCAGCTGTTGGTCATCCCACTCCGCTGACAACATCATGGTAAAGTTATGATCCATCAATGTCTGGGAAATATCGACAATGTTCATCTTCAAGCGTGCTAATTCGTTTGCTACTTTGGCGACAATTCCAATCTGATCCTGTCCAACAACGGTAATAATTGCTTTCATCTTCATACCCTCCGCTAGACGCATAGTTACTTGCGTGTAATTGTTCATATCATAGCATGAGCTCTCATGAAACGCACTCGTTTCTTCGTTAATGTAGTAACCAATGAGAATAATAAAATCTTCCTCATAAACGTGGGTTCACAGACCAAGTTTTGCTATAATGAAAAATGCTTATCGTTTTAGAGAGGAGTCGCAACTTGACACAACAACATCATTTACGGGGCATCTTGCTCGCCAGTAGCGCCTGTATTCTGTGGGGCATTTCTGGTGTTGCCGCGAGCACCCTCTTCATCAATAATCAACACCTGACGGCAATGTGGTTGACACAAGTCCGTATGATTAGCGCCGGCCTAATCTTGATCATCTGGGGACTGCTGGCTGGCAAACATCCTTTTCAGATTTGGCAGCATCGCCACGCCGCCTGGACAGCGGTTAGTTATGGCTTATTGGGGCTCATTCCGGTTCAACTATGTTATTTTGAAGCTGTCCGTGCCGGTAATGCACCAATTGCCACGATTATTCAATTTCTAGGCCCATTTATTATCAGTATCTACTTTTTCCTATTTAAGCACGTGGCCCCTAGTCGGATCGAATTGATTGGGATGATCATGGCCTTTATCGGCACATTACTGATTGTGACTCACGGTCATTTGAATAGTTTGGCAATTTCCCCAGTTGTCTTGTTCTGGGGTGGCTTATCCGCAATTGGCGTTGCTACTAATACCTTGATTCCACGGACAATTTTGCCTAAGTATGGTGCTTTGACTGTCACTGGATGGGGACTACTCATTGCGGGTATCTTTCTGACATTGTTACAACCCATGTGGCGTGTCCATCTGACAATTACTTGGTCTCAATTAGGTTTACTAATCATCATTATTCTGTTAGGAACAGTGGCCCCCTTCTTAATGTTTGCCCGTAGTTTGAGCGACATTTTGCCAACAACAGCCAGTTTAATGGACGCCTTTGAACCCTTAGCCGCTACGGTCTTCTCGATTACTTTTCTAAATGTTCAACTAACCAACTTTGATTTTGTGGGCGGCTTACTAATTATCTTGGCAGTTATGGCACTTTCGATGAATACCCATAAAATGCTGAACTTCTTACGGCGTCACCGAGCACACTCTTCATCTTAAGTTTGCATGACTCATTGTTTTACCCTCATTAGACAGAATAGTTGGCAGAACTGCCGAGCTATGCTAAACTGGGATTGTTGAATTTGGGGATGTTCTGGATTCGACAGGTATAGTTTGAGTTCGGATTGCGCTTCGTAGGTTGCGTCTACGTAAAAACGCTCAGTTTAAATTATAACTGCAAAAAATAATAACAATTCTTACGCTTTAGCTGCCTAATAAGCGCTTAACGTAGATCCTCCCAGGATCGTCCATGTTCTGGATCTGGGTCCTAAATTTAGTGGACTGACGCTCAAAGCTTCCACCTGGAGTTGCGAGAAGAGATTAATCAGGTTAGTCATTGCTGGGTGCCCTGACATACGGCGTTTGCAATGGTGAAATTTAAATAGTATGAATATGAGCGTAGATATCCGAGGGGCAATATGCTTGGACGCGAGTTCGACTCTCGCCATCTCCATTACCAGTATTACCCGATGTTCAACTTGATCCGCTGCCAATTAGGTAGCGGGTTTTTATTATATTAAAATAACGCTAAGATACTGATTGCTTTTCAGACGTTCCTCATTGCACTAACTAACTAGCAATTCAGTGTTCAATTGCCAGTTAGTTGATCACACTATGTTGTACTTAAATTTCAAATTGCGATATAAAAAAGGTTACTTGAAACGAATGGATTCGTTTCGAGTAACCTTCTCATATTCACTATATTAAGCTAGACCGTCCCAACTCGCTGCCGATCAAAACCGATTCGTACTAAAATCCGGTAAAGTAATGGCACAATAATGATACAGGCCACCGCGTTGATGGTCGCAGCCAGTAAACTTGTAAAGGACCCAATCATGGCAACCTTGAGCGTCGTCCCCACCATTAAAGCTTCAATCACGCCTGTACACCATGAAGTAACAATTTTTGTGAGCCCCGCCACCAAAGAAACCCAGTAAAGCCGACCGATGCGGTCTTCACGATAGCCAATTGATTTAAAACTCAGATTAACCATCGCGGCTAAAATAATGGCTTCAATAATGGTTAGCCACGAGGTCGCGGCATAGCCATTCAAAATATCAAATAACCCAAGTCCCACAGCACCAGCCGTAGCTCCATACCCAAAGCCAAGTAACATCACTGCTAGTACTGTAAGAATGTTACCAAAATGAATAAATGGCCGTCCAACAATTGCGGGTAACGGAATTCGCAATACACTGATACCAATAAAAATAATGGCTGCAAACAACCCTGCAAAGACGAGTTTTTTTAATTGTTCAGACCTTCCCATTCAATTTCCTCCAATCATGCACATCTTTTTATCATTATATTCTAATATATTTTTAGTGCAAATAATAGTCCTAGTCTAATTCTTTCGTTGTGGTAACTCAATAATCGTGGCAGCTTCTGGCACGTCAACACTTACTTCATAGGCTATGGCAAGCAAATCGTAAGCCGCCCGGGGCATCTCATATTGATGACAGACTAAATAATAACCCAAATCAACCGCAATTTGATGCGCAATAACAACAATATCGCCACTGTGATTAAGCCGCTGACGAGCCCGCGCAACGAGTTTTGCTAATACAATATCGTTTCGAATTTCGGCGGCCCGCTTTGCCAACACAAGTTGGGCACTTAACCGTTCATTGGGGTAAAACGTCCGTGTTTTTGTCTTTGCCATCTTCCTCAACTCCTCGCTGTAATCATAGGAGTTTAGCATCGACTTCGCAACGAATGACACCCCCAAAGCCGCGTCACCATTGAGCTCATTTACATTTAACAAAAATTATTATCAGGGCAAATCAATTCGAATTCAGTCATAGCAATCACACTATCGTTCCAGATAGTATAAGTAAATTTAACTTACGATTTAATTTATATCGGTCACTTACTCTTCAATTGGCGTGTTCTTGGTTAGGTAATCCCAATAACAGCACACCGATACCAAGTAGTAACACAGCCACGAACACCATAAAAATGGCAGTAATGCCAAAACCAATTGCCATCAATGCCCCCACTAAGAATGGACCAATCGTCGCACCAATCCGTCCAATCGACTGTGCAAATCCCATTCCGATTCCCCGAACTACTGGTGCAAACTGCCCCGGCGTGAAGGCAATCATAATTCCCCACGCACCTAGCGTAAAGAACGACAACCACGCACCACTAATAATAATCATCACCGGATTATTGGCCATTCCAAACGCCGCAGCACTAACGACTGTTCCAAGCAAATACGTTGTCAAAACCACTTTACGTTTAACGACGCCAATCAACCAAGCTGCTAAATAATAACCTGGAAGCTGAGCTAAACTCATTAAGACGGTATACCCAAAACCATGAACTAATGAAAATCCACGTAGAACTAAAACGCTTGGTAACCAAAGAAACATGCCATAGTAAGCAAACATGATCACAAACCACAAAATGCTGAGACAAATCGTTGAACGACGATATTCAACCGACCACACTCGACGTAAAGCCTGTCCAAAGGCAATTTTCTCCGACTGCTGGCGTCCCTGTTCCACTGGTAAATGTCGCCGCATTAGTAACGCATACAAACCCATCAAGGCCGTAATCAGGACCGTCAAGCGCCAACCAATGTGCGGCATGATTAAGAAAGATAGCAGCGCCGCGACAATCCAGCCGAATGCCCAAAAACTATCCACGAGGACTAGCATCCGTGAGCGTTGCGTCCCCGTAAAGTGATCAGCGATAATGGTTGCAGCCACCGGTAACTCACCACCTAGACCGATTCCGGTAATTAAGCGGACAATCAGGAACCATTCAACATTAGGCGTTACTGTTAGCAACAAGTTACCTAGTGAAAATAATAATAACGTTCCAATTAGGACCGGCTTACGTCCCCACTTGTCCGCTAAGTAACCGCATCCCAGCGCACCAATCATCATGCCCAGTGAGGTTACCGCACTGACCGCCCCCAACTGTCCAGCCGTCAACTGCCAACTTACTTTGATAACAGGCATCACAAATGATAACAGGGCCACATCGAGTGCATCAAATAACCAGGCCGTTCCAATTACCCATAACAGCTTAGACCCAGTTGTCTTATCTTCATCCATTTAAATACTCCCCCAAATTTCCCAAATCGTAATATCATATTTAGGTATTTTTTACCTTTATGGTGTTATAAAAGTAGCATACTAGGTATGCTGTGTCAACTGACCTACTTCAGTCGATAAACCTTAGCCGGCCGTCCAGAAGAACTAGGACGAGCAGTACCGACTTCCGTAAATAAATGAACATGCGTTTTACGAAAGTTAGAATTATCAATAGTTGCAACTGGCTGCCGCAACAAAATCGCATACAATTCACGAGCCTGTTTAAGCGTAAACTGGTCGCCCAACACTAATAAGATCGTTGGTGCATAATCAAGACGATTACGTAAGCGTTGCAAAGCTGTTTTTAAGATTAGACCATGGTCAGCTGTTAATGATTGTTTTGCCGAATGTTGATAGAAATCCCGCTCAGTCTGTGAATCAATAACACCGGCAAACGCCAGACCGTCCGCCACGAGATCATCACGATCTACCCGGGGAGTAACCGCAAACCACTTGACGTCCCGGGCACCATAACCGGGCACGAGTTCTGGCTTGACCGGTAGATAGACCATATACGTCAAAGCTAATGAGCGTTCACCTGGAACCCGATCAACGGCAGTGAACGTTCCCAATTGTTCCGTATGGAATTGTTCAAGCTGAACACCTAATTTTTCACGAACTAGCCGTAACGCTGCTTCATCGGCACTCTCATCCATTCGTAAATACGTGGTTGGTAACCCCCATGTATCCTCAAATGGTGCGTGATCACGCTGAACAAGTAAGACTAACAGCTGTTTGGTCACAACATCAAAACTCCAAATAACATTAGTAATACTAATCAGCGGCCGTTGATTGATTGGTTGTTCCATCCAAATCGACCTCCTACAAAAACGGCCACTGGCATCTGCCGTGGCCGTTGATTATTTTTTAATTCATTGCTTGCAACGCTTGAACTGTCCAACCGTTAATAGCTGACTTTTCAATAATTGCTTTTTTTATTTCCCAGACATCCGCTTTGATATAGCGATGTCGGGCGGTCATTAATGGTATATCAGAATAGACCTCTTGACCGCGATTAATGGTAACGCGCATTGAATTACATCCTTTCCTAATGCTCAGGAAATTTGTAAATAATTCTAATACTAAATACTGGGGCAAGTACGTGATACAAAAAATTAATTTATTCAAAATCCAAAGTTAATTCAGTTCGACAGCGTGAAATCCCCCGAGCTGATATATAACTTTATCATATTTCACCCATTAGCGCTAACAGAATGCCTCTGATTTTAGTGTTTTTAACTTTATCCGGTTAATGAAGGCGTTTGCATTGTGTAAATAAGGTGTTGGCTTTAAACTTAAGGTAATTTAATAAGGGAGGTTTTTTCATGCGCAATTATAAATATGCCGTATATGGCGGTATCTCGATTGTCTATTTAATTACCCTATATGCGTTGTACCACCTTATTCGAACGGCTTATATTCTATTCCTTCTATAGTTCTGTATTCGTCCACCTTGTTTACAGATAATAACGGATTAGCAACGACTAAAGAAGCACATCAAGTATGAACAAATGCTTGATGTGCTTCTTTAGTGACCACCATCATGATTAGTTATATGTGGTCTAGAATTCAGATCAGACCTAATCGTTCGCCACTAGACGATCTACTATTAGTCAAGACGTCCCTAAACACTATCGATGCCATAAATACCGATCAATGGCCAGTGCTACCTTAGCATTCTCGTGTAACTGACTATGCTGAGCGTGGGCCCCATAAAAATTCTTTTCTATATAGTCAACACGACGACCACGCAACAAATACTTGATAGAGCGCGCTGAAACATTGGTGACCAAGCTATCCGAATGACTCCCATCATTCAATGTGCCCACAATATTCAATAATTGTACGTTTTTGGGAAAATTGGTTCGCTTGGCTGCCAATAATTCATAAGCCGCGTGTAAATATTTTGGTTGTCCAGAAGCCAAGAATGAGTTCTGATTGGCAACATCATCCTCACCAACCACCCCATCAAACGGACCCGCAATCGTAACCAACTTACTGATTTTCGGAAAATTAGTCGGCTGTTGTGTCATTAACATATTGATACTGGCAACACAACCGGCCGAATGAGCCACGATATTATATGTTTTAAACGCATGCTGTTGCTGAACGGTCGTAATGACCTTCGCTAGCCAAGCACTCTGCTGATCATACTGCGCCAAATTATTCTTAAACACGACTTGAATAATCGGATTGCGCACCCGACCGTTCCAGTGACCGGTTAACGTTACTTGACCGCTCGTGCTGGCCATCGCCACCAACACCTTATGGGCATGGGCCGTTTGCTCAGCATGTGCAATCAGCGTATTTGTTGACTTCGCGCTACCTTGGAAACCATGAACGTAAAATGTCGGGCGCTGACGATCCACGTATGGTGACGCTTTTTTAGTACTAGTTGTCTGACGGTCCGTTTGCTGCTTATTGGTCGTCGGCTGCGTACCACAACCGGCTAAACCAACGACTAATAATAGTGCCATCAACCACCATCTGATTTGCTTCACTTTGTTCGCCTCATTAATTCTAAGTTTATTACATTCAATTAATCACGCTGATATTACCAATTTCGCTTAACCACGACCAGCTCATCTTGTAAATAAGTACTTGCTAGTTGTAAGTAGGTCACATGCTTACCTGGTGTTGGTGCGTGCAATAGCCAGCCGTCACCCGCATATAAGGCAACGTGGTGAACTGAACCATGTCCATGGTCATGGGCAAAGAAGCATAAGTCACCAGGTTGCGCATCTGCCAAGTCAATCACGCCCCCTTGCCCAATCTGATCTTGAGCATCCCGTGGTAATCGTATCCCTAAACTTCGGTGCAAGCTGTAGACAAAGCCCGAACAATCAAATCCATACGCACTAGCACCACCCCACAAGTACCGTAAATCCAAGAATTCTTCTCCTAAACGTACTAGGATAGCACCACGAGTCAAATTGGCTGTCTTAAATGTAAACTGAGTTGCGCGTTTGGCAATCTTGCCCGTTCCTAGCGCTGTCTGTACCGTATAATAACGATGATCCTTACTACTAATGACAGGTAATTCAGTTCCAAGACTGAGTGTTAATAACGTCCGCCCGTCTAATCGAAGCAACGGGGTAAATCCCCGCCGAACAGTTACAGTGGGACCAGTCACAACTGGCAATGGGACAGTTGACAGTTGTGACGCCCACACCCATCCTGGATACCCCTGCGGATGACGATTATCCGTCTGATCAAGAACATAGCCGTACGCCCATCCATTAACAAATCGCTCCACTAAAAAGACATCATTGAATAGCGCCTGTGTCACGATACGATTGTTCCGTTCCAACGTTACAGTATCTGCATCTGTTAATTGTGCTAACCACGGTTGTAGGCCAGTATTAACCAACGCTAACGTATCGATTGCGATATTCTCAGGTTGCCGCCACACATTCGCCACAGCAGCAATGATCCGTGTTGTTTGCATTCTAGTCACCTCATTTTTTTAGTTTACCATATCTCCTTAGTGACGTCTGTATACCTTGCTATAATCTTGAGCTTACTAGGCCAGCTCACCACCACCGGCACGTTAAGAAGCTATCCTTTCAATAGAAACTTTACGTCAAATATTAAAAAACACTGTGAAAGTATGCTATGATACTAATAATTACTTAGGAGGCGTTTTGACGATGGATAAGACCGATTTGAAGATTTTGAACGCCTTGCAGGCCGACGCACGCATCTCACTAAAAGCGCTCGCCGATCAATGCTTCATTTCTTCACCTGCAATCTCCGCACGGATTACCCGCCTGAAGAAAAGTGGCATCATTCGTGACTACCAGGCCAATCTCAACTTTGAAAAACTTAATTACCATATTAAAGCTTACATTCAATTGCAACTAGAGCCCACTCAAAAGGAACGTTTTTACCCATTTGTTGCTGGCATTCCAAACATTTTGGAATGCGATTGTGTGACGGGCGAATACTCGCAAATTTTGAAGGTGGTTTTTGAATCAACCCAAGCCTTAGATGAGTTCGTCAACCAATTACAAACCTTTGGCAAGACGAGTACTCAGATTGTCTTCTCTACTAGCGTCCCCAATCGTGGACTGAAATTACCAGATGATCATGATATGACCAAAATCAATCATCAATAGGCACTCAACCAAGCTTAAATAGGCATCCCGAAAACCATTCTCGGGATGCCTATTTAGAATCAATATATAAGTCAACCAAGGTGACTGCTTTCATTAAACAAAGGCTAGTGTTAAATTTAAGACCAATTTAATAAACGAAAAATTGCTTGCGGAGTGATCACTTGATAATGCCGCTTCAAAGCCTCTAGACCAATATTACAGCCGACTAATAGACTGCCGCCTAAAAGCACACCTCCCCATAATAATGAACCAAACCAATGTACAGCCACCAAACTAAATAAAAATAAAACTGCACCGATAATCATTCCTAATGTCAGTCTAACAAACCATCTTCTCATTGGACCGCCCTCCATTAAGCAAATTGATTCATTACATAAATTACACCAAGTCCAAATCCCCACAAAATTAATAGTGGCAATAAGACTAACACACCGAACTGGTACCAACCCAATACCACCATAAATAAAACTTCGATACTGTGGCCTAAAATCAATAACTGTAAGTATTCACGAAAATACCATTGCACACTGATACCGATCAAAAAACTAATTAGTATCACACCATAGAACGTCCCGTGAATCATACGCCAAACTCCTTTTGATTGTGTATGTTATTTAACCTTACTTAACAAGTATGCCGTATCTAATCAATCTTCATCATCATATTTATGTAAAGACTGAGTTATTTTTCAGTAAAGATGACAAAACAACTTCAAAATTCTTGTAAACTGGTATTAACAGTTACCTGTGTAACGTGTTATGATTAAAGGACAAACTAATTAAACGCAATAATTATGGGGGCGCACTGTGTTACAACTACTTACGCTATCGAGTTTAGGAAAAGACCTTTTTAATATCAAAATGTTAATTGTCATCCTTATTACGATTGGCCTGATCACCCTAATGACAATTCTCACTTATCTCCTAGAGCAACAAGTTCACCGTCGTAATACGCGCTACTGGACGGTCTTAGCTCACGGTTCTGAGGCCTTAAGTGTTCTCATCAGCATGATCTTATTACGACAAATATTTATCACCCTAAATTCAGGTAGTGTTATCAGCTGGACTTACGCCACAGTCCAGCTGACCATCTTGCTCTTTAGTCTTAATACCATGCGTAACTTGGCCGTTGAAATTATTAATCTTTTAATGCCACTATTTATTTATGGTCAAGCAATCTGGATAGGCCATACGACGCAATACTTGCCCATTTTTATAGTAATGACAATCATCTTGATTGGAACAGTCATCTATATCACCCATAACTATCAAGAATTACACTCAACGCAATGGAAATACCTCCTATTCCAAATTTTTTACGGCGGAACCTGGTGGGGCATTATTTGGTCAGTCCATCCTTTCAAATTGGCACACACACTAATCATCATTATGGCCTTCGTTCTTTACATGTGGTTGATCCGCCTAGCGGTCAATCGGGTACAGAAGTTCTTTAACGAAGTCCTAACTTTTGATCAACAAGTCAACTACGATGAGTTAACTGGTGTTCATAATCGCGCGAGTTTTGATACTAGTGCCAATGAAGTGTTTAACGTCTACCAGCAACGGCACATGGGGCCCATCACGATGGCCATGTTTGACATTGATCACTTTAAGCACTTCAACGATCAATACGGTCACTTGGCAGGTGACACTGTATTACGCCACGTGGCTAACTTTTTTGAACTGGAACTCAGTCAGCGCAGTACTCATGGTCAACTCTTCCGTTATGGTGGTGAAGAGTTTGTCATTATTTTTCGAGGTTCCCCGGCCTTAGAAGTCGGCCAGACCATGCGTACTTTGCAACGCGAACTAAAAAACACTTCCATTAAATTTAATGGAGCGACGTTGGATGTCACAGTTTCAATCGGTATATCTGAATTACAACCCCCTGACCATCGCTTCACTGATTGGTTCATGCGGGTCGATGATTACCTTTATCAGTCCAAACAAGCCGGACGCGACCAGACAACCGTTGAAAGTCAGTTATTAGTAGATTAATATTGCATGTCTTAAAATAGCACCGTTTGTAATCCAACAGGTATTGGATTTACAAACGGTGCTATTTTCGATGCAATTAATCATTACATGCGTTATTCTAGTTATTATTTAATATGAATTATGATTAAAATGGGCCATTCATCAGCATGTACGCATCCTACTCCAACTTCTGGAAATCAGAAAAATTGCTGAAACATAGCCAAAGTACGTTCCAAGCAACTATCACTCTTATCTTTTTGGCACGAATTTCTCTCAACCTCATTAATCTTTGCCAAATGCTAGTGCAATTATGGCTCAGCAAAGTACACTGCCGTTTAATCTCGTGGCTTGCAAAAAATCATTCACTTCGGCTTGCTAACAACTGATTAGACACTTCAGCACCAACAATAACCAAATAGTTAAAAACAGCCCGTGTCTAGGTCGCCGTTGATTGGCGGCCTAGACACGGGCTATAACTAATAACGCTATTCTTGACGTTCTTTCAAACTGAGCTTTTCGACGTTCAATTCTTTATCGACCCAGCCATTCACAAAACTACTTTCATGGCTAACTAGAATCAAATTCCCCTGAAAGGCCTGTAACGCTCGTTTAAGTCCCTCTTTAGTCTCATCATCCAAATGATTCGTCGGTTCGTCCATAATCAAGAAATTGCTTGGCACTAGTTCAAGTAAGGCCAGTTTAACCTTAGTCTGCTCGCCCCCACTAAGTAAGTGCATCGGCTTCATCGCATTGGCCGCATTGATGCCACACTTCGCTAGTTTAGTCCGAATTGTCTTCGGTAACATCGTTGGGTATTCGTTTTGAATCGTCTGCAACGGTGTTAACTGTGGATTATCCCATTCCAAATCTTGATTGAAGTAATTAATTTTCGCAGATGGTGAGAAATTCGATTTCCCACTTAACGCCGGAATCACGCCTAGAATCGATTTAATTAGCGTCGACTTACCGACCCCATTAAAGCCCTTAAATGCTAACTTTTCACCATTAGTCATCGTAAAGGTCACCGGTTCTAATAATGGCTTACCGTATCCCACGGATAACTTAGTCACACTCAGCGCATTTTGTGACCCCGTATCAAGGTATGGAAAAGCAAACTTGGCATGTTCATTCTCACTCGGCGGATCAACCCGGTCTAAATGCGACAACATCTTTTCTCGTGACTTGGCCATCGTTGACTTCGAACCCGCCTTATTCTTGCGAATGAACTTTTCGGCTTTTTCAATCACAACTTGCTGCTTTTCAAACGCCTTTAGTTGGGCTTCCTTGCGAGCTTCTTTTTGACGCATGGCCGACTTGAAATCGCCCCGATACTTAATGATTTTTCCAAAGGCCACGTCACAAATACAGTTTGTCACCTGCTGCAAGAAATCGTAATCATGGGAAATCACCATGACAGCACCTTCAAAACCATTCAAATAATCTTCAAGCCAACTAATATGTGCCGTGTCCAAGTAGTTGGTCGGTTCATCTAGGATAATCACATCTGGATTTTCCAGCAATAACTTAGCTAAAATAATCTTGGAACGTTGTCCACCAGACATTTCACTGATCACATGATCACGCCCAATTTCGTCCAGTCCCAGTCCAGTAATCACCCGTTCCATTTCAGTTTCAATATCATAAAAGTTATTGGCTTCCAAGTTTTCTTGAATTCGACCAGCACGTTCTAAGAGTTGGTCATCCATCTTTTCAGCATAATCCGCATAAAGTTGTTGCATCTGTGCATCCAAATCATACAGTCGTTGAAATGCCGTTTTCAAAAAAGCGTATAGCGTCATGCCGGCTGGAATATCGGCGTATTGATCCAGATAGCCAGTTCGAACGTTGCGCTGCCACTTGATCTGACCAGACAATGGTAAAATCTGGCCAGTTAAAATCTTAATTAGGGTACTCTTCCCCGCCCCGTTTTGACCAACGATACCCATATGATCCGCTCGTTCCAGCGTAAAATTCGCATCGTCATATAATTTACGGTCCGCAAAGCTTTGCGATAAATCCGTTACTTCTAGTAAAGCCATGTTGTTTTCAACCTACACTTTCATTTTGACCCGTATTAAAACGGGCCCCGTCATATCACGAGGCCCGTTGCGATAGCCCTGATACTAAGCTAGCACCAAGTCTTTATCTAGTTCATATTGCATATGGAAGTACATCCGATCACCGATAGGCTTAATGCCTACCGATTCGTAATGATAACGGTCATAGAGCTTCTTCGCTCCTAAATTAGCCATATCAACGTTCAAACCAATCCGCTTTTGACCAGCTTGTCGCGCGTATCTTGGCAGGGCGGCGAGTAACTTCCCACCAATCCCATGACCCTGATAATTCGGGTCGACCGCAATCGAATCCAGGTACCATTCGTGCTCATAACTTTCAGCTTCAGCTTCAAATGCTGAACCAAACGCATCATTATTCGCAGTAACCCGTGCTAACACGTCGTCCACTGCGTCCTCATTTTTGTCAGGATAACCAAACGCTACCCCGACCACTTGACCATCGGCCTCGGCCACTACCGTCGTTGCCTTACCAGACAAATAATCAGGTGTCCGGTAAGCGGCAGTAATGGCCTGCTCTAAGTCAGGTTCAGGAATGTCGTCTAGTTCCTCAAGTTGCATTTCATCAAAAATCATATTAATTAGCGGTGCTATCTGGCCCGCGTCGTCTTGATCGGCTGGTCGAATTGTTATCACGAATAGCCCTCCTTCTTATAGTAACACCTACATTACTATGAAAAGCAGGCGTTGTCAAAAGTCGCGTCTGGTGTGAACGGTTACAGTTATTATTTTTTGAGTTAGTTATCAACTGCTGTCACGTCCGTCGCATTATCAATCGTGGTATACTGAATAACACCGCCTTATACTCATTATTATTGGCATGCATCATGATTAAACCGTACCAGTTCTTAAGTTCAAAAGCAGCCAGCTCAGGCCCGCTGGAAAAGTTCGAGTTAGCGTAAATTTTTTTGTAGGTGCGTCCTACACCGACTTCCAGGCATTTCTGCCAATTGCTGGAACGCGGTTGACACAGATTTAAGCCGCAACCCATGTCTTAAATACTGGTCTTCCACTAACCAAGCAAAGGACGCTTGCTAAGTGGAATTTCACCGCTGAGCATTGGCCGAAACGCCTTCCAGTCGGGAAAGTATTCGAATGGCAGACGAAGATGGACTCAACTTTTGATGAATTCGTCGTTGCTTTTTATAAACTGTTATTTTGTTAATTAACTGTCAGTCTGAAAGTAATATTGTGGGAGCTCACCATTCCTCAAGCGCCATAGTAATAATCGGATGTCTCGACAAAGTGGTTAATGTAACCCTAACGTTTCGTTTAAGGTTCCGGTGTCAAAATAGTCAGTGACAAATTTTACCAAGTTAAGTGGCCGTTCATCTGGCCATTCGAGCGGGTTCCCGAAACGTGTTCGGTGCCACTAAATCCTGTGGCCCCTCACACTCTTGAGACTGGAGGGGCTGGGTGACAATGTTCAGTAGCCAAATTATTCTAAGCCGGAAGTGGGTTGCTTTCGGCTTAGAATAAGACTCGTATTTGAGACCAGGCGGGTTTTGCTCAGGCTCAAATCGACATTGAAGTGCCCTACAATTGTCATCCAGCCCTGGAGGTCGGAATAGGACGCGTAACGACTGACGAACAGTAATCTAACTGATACGTTTTAATCATGATTCATGCCAAACCTGATGAGTACGACACGTTTAATAATGAATTTATTTTTGAAGGGATTTGAGCTTGTGAATATTCGCGATATCGATCATTTGACCCTAACCGTTACTGACATTGCACGATCATTACGTTTTTACCATGAAGTATTTGACCTTCCCATTGTGACCTTCGATGGTGACCGCCAAGCGGTCTTAGTTGGCAAACAAAAAATCAATTTTCAGACTATTGACCAGTCGCATCAACCTATTGCGACTAAGCCAACACCTGGTAGTGCGGACCTTTGCCTGATTGCAAAGGATAATCTTGATGATATTCAGCATCACTTAAAGAGTTATTTCGTAGATATTATTGCCGGACCGGTCGAAAGAACTGGTGCCCACGGAAAGTTGACGTCATTGTATGTTCGCGATCCTGATAACAACTTGATTGAGATTAGTAACTATCATTAAAAGGCTACGAAGACGACTAGTTAAAGGTACCCAGCACAACTACTTACAAACTACCGAATAGTTACGCTGGGCGTCTTTCGCTATCATCAATTGATACGATGACTGATGCAACGCAAAAAAAGTTCCGCCTAAATCATTTCGATTTAAGCGGAACTTTTTCTGTAAACCCGAGGTCGACAGCATATGACTTATTCAGCTACGCCAATCAAATCACCGCTGGTCACATGACCAGTTGAATTAAGGGTTAGCTTATTAACATGATCCATATTGGTGATAACGACCATCATGGTTGTCGCTTTACCAGCTGACTTGATGGCAGCCAAGTCAACCGTCGCTACTGCGCTACCAGCCGCAATTTTATCACCAGTTGCGACGTGTAGTATGAACGGCGTGCCATTCATTTCCACGGTATTGATTCCCATGTGTAATAAGACTTCTAAACCACTCGTCGTCTTCAAACCAATAGCGTGTTTGGTCGGAAAGACACTTGTCACTGTCCCACTAACCGGAGCAACAACTTCGCCATCTTCGGGTTCAACCGCGTAACCATCACCTAAGAGTTTACCAGCAAACGTCTCATCCGCCACCGCACTAATCGGCATTAATTGTCCCGTTGCCGGTGCCCGTAAGACCGTTGTCACCGGTGCCTCCGTTACAGTAGCAGTTTGCGGTTCACCGGGGGTCTGTGGTTCAGCATCAGGTGCTGGGGTCGTCGCCACCTGACCGGAAAATAATTTTTGTAAAGCCTCCGCGACGAACTGGACTTCCGTGCCAATCACAATGTGAATGCTATGAACATCCAATACGTTCAAGCCAGGCACGCCAGCAGCCATTACGGCCGGCTGATCGACTTTTTCCGTATCCTTAAGTTGTAATCGCAGCCGTGTCGTACAGTTATTAATTACACTAATATTATCATGACCACCAATGGCCGCATATATCTGCTTGGCTTGGCGCATATACTTATCATCCGTTGCGGCAATCGCCACAGCCGGACTAACTGGTGAAGCCGTATCAACAGCATCAGTCGTCGCGGCTTCACGACCAGGTGTCTTCAAGTTAAAGCGTTTAATCGCAAAATCAAAACCAAAGTAATAGATAGCGGCCATCACTAGTCCTTGGACCAGCAACATATACGGTTGGTTCGCTAGTGGCATCCGAAAACTCAACAAATAATCCACTAGCCCACCACTAAATGAAAAACTAGCGGTCCAGTGCATTAGCGCTGCAAATCCTAATGATAGTCCCATAAAAACAGCGTGTAATAAATAGAGCGGCCAAGCCACGAACATGAATGAGAATTCAAGTGGTTCAGTAACGCCAGTAAAAAACGAGGCAAAAGCGCCGGCTAACATCAACGAACCGACTTCTTTTTTCCGTTCCGGTCGCGCATTACGATAAATGGCATACGCACCCGCGGGTAACCCAAACATCATAATTGGGAAAAAGCCAGCTTCATACATTCCGGTGATGCCTTTAACGCCATGGCTAGCCCAGAAATTGCCAATATCATTGATTCCAGCAACGTTATACCAGAAAACAGAGTTTAGGGCGTGGTGCAAACCAGTCGGAATCAATAAACGATTGAAAAAGCCATATAGACCAGCGCCCACGAAGCCTAATTTTGAAATTCCCGTTGCAAAGAGGACGATGGCGTCGTAGACAAACGGCCAAACAAGATACAGTACCGCCGTCACAATCAACATCACGAAAGCAGCCATAATTGGCACTAGGCGTTTACCACTAAAGAATGAGAGCGCCATTGGTAATTTTACTTCGTGGAACCGATTATAGAGGGCAGCCGCAATCAATCCCGCACTAATCCCAATCAAGACGTTGTTATCTAACGCGCTAAATGCTGGATTGATCTGACTCACTTTAACATTCAGCATCGTCGCTAACGTTGCCGGTTTCAAAACAGTTACCAGAACTTCAAACGCGATCAAACCGGCAATAGCCGCCGCGCCGTCCTTATTGACTGACATCCCGATTGCTAAGCCGACTGCAAACAGCAAGGCTAAGTTATTCAGGACAACGTTACCACCCTGAATCAAGTAATTTGCAAACAGCCACTGTTTTGGCAGGTAATTCCCAATCCCAACCAAAATCGCTGCTGCGGGCAACGTTGCAATCGGCAGCATCAATGACTGACCGATTTTTTGAAAATATGTCTTCATACCAATTTCTCCTCGTTCTCTTTTTAAGCACGTTATAAATCCTATCACAACATGTTTTCATTGCAAGTTTACAAGGCCATTTCAATGTATAGACCAATGAACAAGAAACCGATTTCAGCCTTACTAAGTTAAGTTTTTCTACCCACCAAAAAAGTTCTGAAATTTTTCAGAACTTTTTCATTAATATTCTTATTTTTCAGTAACTGGGATTTCCGGGTGCCGATACTGCCGCATCATTTCTGCTAAGTGGACTTCATGGGTCACAAACTCATGGACCCGACAAACATAGTCGTGTTCCCGTCCAATCTTGGCAATGTAACCGTTGATATAATCAACTTCGGTTGGCCGCCCCTTTGAGAAGTCTTGATACATTGATGGGTAATGGTACTTGTACGCCCGACTGACCGTTTCAACCGAATCAATTTCTTCTTGCCGTGTCTCAATGAGTTTAATACCTGCTCGTTCGCAAGCATCATACGCTTCGTTGAACATCTGGGTGGCCATATCCTTAACGCCCGGATATTCAATGAATTGGCCCATCTGAATTTCAAACATCGTACACAAACTATTAGTGACAGCGTTGAAAACAACTTTAGACATGCACATGCCCATAAAGTTATCAGACCAGATTGGGTTTAAATCAGCGGCCTTGAAGTCAGCCATCACTTGCTTAGTAGTCGCATCAATCACGCCCACATACTTACTCATGTGCATCGCCTCGCTGCCCTTAGGTCCCATAAAGTCAACGGCGCCCGGACCATTTAAGACCGTTGCAATCATGGCAGTACCGCCAATAATGTGATCTTCGGGAAAGTATTGCGCAATTTTTTCAAAGTGCCCCATACCATTCATTGCAGCAAAAACGTACTGATCCTCATGAAATAACGACGCGTCGCGCTTGAGTTCATCGGCTAACTGCATTTGCTTTTTAAAAACAATCCAGACATCTGGATGGCCTTGATATTCTTCAGGGTAATAAATGTTGATGGGAACAACGTGATGGTTCTGATGATCCCGCGCTACATCAACGCCGCCTTGCTCGCGGACCTTCGCTACGTTTGGTTCCCACGTATCGATAAAATCAACGTCTACACCAGCGTTTTCTTGTAACATCACGCCGTACCGATATCCCATTGCGCCCGCGCCAATAATGCCATATTTCATAAGTAAAACCATCCTTTCATCTTGCCAACTATGTGTGTACCCGTCAAACATCAATTCACGACGTCTCTAATCTTAGTCCACTGGACCGATCTCTATGTGTTGCCACGCTATACCTACTACTATGTGTCTAAGCTACTTAACGACTATGTGTTTTTTAAATAAATTAGTGCTATGTGTCACTTGGTGAAAAAAACGCCCTTTGAATAATCAATCAGATTATTCAAAGGGCGTTTACACGCGGTACCACCTTAGTGCTAACCGAACTCACATCCGGTTACTCATCACGTTCACAACAACTAAACGTGTGCACAATAATGGGTGCAACCAGTGAATCTCGTAAAATTCACGCCAATCCTTTAACTTTCCACGACTTGTCATCACACCTTCACAGCAACGGCACTTTCTGAGCATTACAAGTCGGTTACTCCTTAAAACATTATAGCTTTTCATCAAGTTTTAATGTTATAACCATAATATCATTTTGAGAGAATGTCAACCTTAAAAGCAAAACTTTTTTCAAAAACATGACCTACTTATCCGACACAGGTCACGAACACTAACCTTGCCCCACCTATTGTCGTCGTTCACTATCGAGTGTCGTTAGTAACGGCTTCCAATCAAGCGACCAAATCATGCCGAGTGCGTGATCCCCCGTCAAGACGCCTAAGACAGGACCGATGACGCCCGTTTTGACTCGCACAGCTGGAAATTGATAACGTAACTCGCTCGCCCAATCTTCCGCAATCTGCGCGTCATTAGCACTAATAACATCAAGTCGAACCGGCAATTGACTGGTCATCACAAATTGACTAAATTCATCTTGGACAGCCTGTTGCGCGTTTTTTAACGTTCGCTCCTTACCTAAGAGTTGAATCTTACCGTGCTCGTTAAACGTAATAATCGGTTTATTCCGTAATACCATCGTTCCGGCTAAACTACTGTTGTTATATATCCGGCCATTTTTAACTAAATGTCGCATCGAATTAACGATTAAGACGGTTGTCGTTGCTGCCCGCAAGCGCTTTAGCTGTGTTAAGATTTCAGCTAACGCGTAACCCGCTAATGCCATGGCCGCCGCTAACTTCACCATATTGGCCGTACCAGCACAGGCCGTCCGTGAATCAAACACCCGCACGTCAATCCCATCGACTGACGGCGCATAAGTCTTCAAATTATTGATCCAACCACTAATACCACTACTCAAGCCAATGACCAAGATTTGATCATACCCAGCCGCTTGCAATTGGTCAAAAACCACTTGCATTTCTGGCATTGAAATTTGAGAAATTGTCGGAATATCTTTCTCAACCTTCAATAACCGATAAAACTGATCAGTCGTAATATCAACGTTTTCATGATAAACGTGATTACCAAACATAATTGGATCATTCACCACCGTAATTTGGTAATCTTTTATAGCTTGCGCACTCAAATTGGCAGAGCTTTCGGTCACCACCGCAATTTTCATAATTTCACTCCTCATCGTGTCAGTCAAATAACTGCCACGTCCCGCTAATTAACTTCGATTAGCACGTCCATCAGCCATGATAAGTCCATGGAAAATCAGCACCAAAAAAAGACGCTCAGATACAGTATACTGTACCTGAGCATTCTTTTTCAAATCGCGACATTTACAGGGGTTGTAATCGTATTCTCAGACGTTTGCGGCCAGACCATGGTATTTGCAATCGGAATGAGATTAATCGGTAATTCAGCTCGTAGTTTGTCACGCTGGACAGCAGACAACGCGGCAATCCGATAACAATTGGCCGTGACGAATTCAACTGAGAAATCGGCCTCATTAGCGCGGCGCTTCAATTCTTCTTGACTAACGGTACTAAAACCGAGATACGTTTGTGTTAACTGGTCCAACCGAGCCACTGTTAACGGTGCAACTGGTTCGGGATTGCGAACAACTTGATGGTCACTAATCAGATGCTTAGCCGCCACTAAAACATCGTTAAGCACACTATTGGCCGTTGCCGTACTCCCAGCCCCTGGACCAGTGTACAAACCAGTTCCAATAGCCTCACTCTGGATCACGATTGCATTTTGAACACCATCGATTTGACTTAAAGACTGATTAGTAGGAACGGCTACCGGCGCCACACGACAATATAATCCGGTAACATGCTGCTGGATTTGAGCCAGTAATTTAACGCCCCAACCATTTTCAGCTGCTAACTGACAATCCACGGCTGTCAGCGCCGTAATGCCAACGGGACGAATTTGTGACAAAGTCAGCTCCTGACCAAACGCAAAGCGACTGAGGATCATTAATTTATAGGCCGCATCAACTCCCGCAACATCATTAGTCGGATCAGCTTCCGCATAACCGGCCGTCTGGGCGGCAGCTAACGCTTGTTCATAAGATTGACCAGCTGTCATGGCACTTAAAATATAATTAGCAGTCCCATTAATAATGCCACTAACAGACTGAACATTATCCGTAGCATAGCTATCCGTCAAGGTTCGCAAGATGGGAATCCCACCCGCAACACTGGCTTCATAAAACAAATCACATCCCCGCTTCTTAGCTAGTGCGGCCAATTCAGGCCCGGCCGTGGCAATTAAGTCTTTATTAGCCGTCACAACGGCCTTACCTTGATTAAGCGCCGCTACAATCGCCGCCTTGGCTGTCGCAACTGTTCCCATGACCTCAATGATCAACTGAATCTGTTGATCACAAACAACGTTCGTCAATGAATCAGTCAGCCGCGTGCCAATCGGTAACTGAACTGAACGATGGGCATTCAAATGATTAACGGCAACTGCTGCTAGGTGCAACCGAATACCTTGCGTTTGTTCAATTTTAGTTGCTGAGCGGGTCAACCGTTCAACCACCCCGCTACCCACGGTTCCTAACCCTAACATGCCCACTTCAATTGTCGTTGTCATTACAACACCCTCCGTTTCGTTCACTTTCAATCAGCACAAATTCATCATCAGCTAAATTTGTGCCAAGGCTTGATCCAAATCAGCGATTAGATCCTCCGCATTCTCAACCCCCACCGAAATTCGAATCAAATCAGGGGTCACCCCGGCGGCCAATAATTCCTGTTCATTCAACTGCGCATGCGTCGTTGAGGCTGGATGAATAATTAATGATTTCGCATCGGCAACATTGGCTAGCAGTGAAAAGAGTTGTAAATGTTCGATCAGTGCCTTACCAGCTGCTTCTCCACCAGTTAATCCTAAGGTGAAGATGGACCCGACTCCATGCGGAAAGTACTTGATTGCTAAGTCGTGGTACGGGCTATCTTCAAGTTCTGGATAGTTGATCCAAGCAACTTTTGGATGTGCCTTTAAGAAGGCCACGATTTTACGCGTATTGGAAACGTGCCGTTCCACCCGCAGTGACAACGATTCTAATCCTTGTAGCAACAAGAAGGAATTGAATGGACTGATGGTGGCACCGGTATCCCGCAGCGTTTCTGCCCGCACCTTGGTCGTGAAGGCTGCACCACCTAAATCGGCAAAGACTAACCCATTATACTGGGGATCAGGCGCCGTAAAGTCCGGATACTTGCCACTCGCACGCCAGTCGAACTGCCCACCTTCGACAATGACGCCACCCATGGTCGTTCCGTGTCCACCAATAAACTTGGTAGCTGAGTGCACGACCACGTCAGCACCGTGTTCAAGTGGTCGGACTAAATAGGGTGTCCCAAAAGTATTATCCACAATGAAAATAATGCCGTGGTCATGGGCAATTTTACCAATTGCTTCAAAGTCAACGAGGTTAATTCCTGGATTACCAATACTTTCAACGTACAAGGCTTTGGTATGCTCATTAATCGCGGTTCCAAAGTTAGCAGGGTCATCTGGATCAACAAAGTGCGTTGTAATACCTAACTTATTCAACGTTACACTGAATAAGTCATAGGTCCCGCCATACAGGGTATTAGCTGCTACAATTTCATCGCCCTGTTGTGCAATGTTTAAAATTGCGGCCGTAATTGCAGCAGAACCAGTTGCCAACGTCACCCCCGCCGTCCCGTGTTCTAAGGCCGCGACTCGCTTGTCAACTACGTCGGTCGTTGGGTTGGTTAACCGAGTATAAATATTGCCAGCATCAGTCAAAGCAAACCGGCCCGCAGCTTGTTTGGCGTCCTTAAAGACGTACGACGTTGTCTGATAGATTGGAACAGCACGAGCACCGGTTTCATCGACCGTTTGCCCTGCGTGGACTTGTAACGTTTCAAAGTGGTAATTTTCAGGATTCGTTGTTGTCATAATTAATAACCTACTTTCGTTAAATTCAAAGTTGCTAACCAGTTTTGATACAACCGGTCGCTTGCTGTCTGCCAACTGTAATCGACCGTTGTTAGTTGTTCAGTTGCAAAATAATGTTCAGGTAACTGAATTGGTAAGTGTTTCCGCCGATCACGGAAATATTCTTCAGCTAACGTTTGCCGTTCATATTCGGGATGCCCGGTGACATAAACCGCGTGCTGTTGCGGTGCGGTCAAAACAAGCGGTCCCACCTGTGGATTGTCGGCAACAACTTGCAACCCATTTGGTAATTGCTCGGGCATGACCAGCGCGGTGTGCCGTGATTGCGGCATTTTTAGTAAGCCCCCAGCACTCAGACCGTTAATCAATGGCGATTTAACATCAGTATTCGTCGCACGATAAATACCAAATATTTTGTGCGCCACAAGCCGCTTATCAATGCCAAACTGTGCGTAAAGCCCTGCTTGAGCTGCCCAACATTCAAATAAAGTCTGACCAACATGTTGTTGCGCCCAATCAATAATCACCAGTAACTCCCGCCAGTAATCGACCCTTTCAAACGGCAACGTTTCAACTGGAGCGCCCGTGACGATCAACCCATCAAAATACCGATCTCGAATATCCGCTAACGTCACGTAATGTGCGGCAATGACCGCTTGTGGCAAACTCTTAAACTGATGACTTGCCGGATACATGAAAGTCACGGCAACATCGGTTGTCCCGGCCGCAAAGCGCTTCAAAAATTGACGTTCCGTTGTTAGCTTCGTCGGCATCAGGTTTAAAATTAGAATTTGTTTCGTCTGAGAATTGACCTGATTATCCGTATTTTTCCACTCACCACGTGCCGCTAACAAGCCATTATTTGCTGTGACTGTCATCTAACCGCTTCCTCTCTCGTGTTCTTAAACAAAAAAAGCTTTCGTCCGTTAGTCTCTATACATAGAAACTAACGGACGAAAGCTTTCGCGTTACCACCGTTATTCGTTGCCATCTCACGATCACAACCTCGACGAGTACCCTAACATCTAGGAAACCCCGCAATATATCGGTTGCCACCGCATGCGTAGCCGCTACGACCCGAATCATGACTCCAAGCTCATCTTCACCGCACTTCTGATTACTTCTCTCACCATCACGAAGCTCTCTGCAAATCAGTTATGTGATTACTCTTCTCTTCAGCGTCTTAATCTTTTTTTAATTTAAAACTAATTTAACACCAGTTTTATTCATTGTCAACTCATTTTATTATTTTATTTTTGTTATGTTTTAACTTGAACCCGTGCTTTGAACACCCACAATCATATACCTGTTTGGCAGCAATTACGCATCCTAGGCCGATCTCCAGGTGATAATTGTAGGACACTTCAACCTAATACGCTAATTTAAAAATAAGTACATTATCTTGTTAAATCGACTACTGAATAACAAATTGACCGTTTATAAAGAATAGCGCCCAATCCATCAGAGGTTGAGGGACATCTTTATCAGACACTCGAATACCATCCCGACTAGAAATCGGCGTAGGACGAACCAACTAAGCACATTTACACTCAGCTAGCTGTTTTGGACTTAAGCTATCCAATAACTTATAAGCATCCGCATATCACAAGGTTTTCACCACAAATTTTAATATTTGTTGAAATTTATCCTTGACACTTTTTTCGTCTTTGCCTATACTGAACACATTCAATAACGAAAGCGAGGAACCAAGATGTCAAAGTCAATTACTAACTTGAACAGTTCATGGCAAAGCCGGCCGTTCAGATTGTAATACCGTCCACACGGATACAATCTGGCAAACAGTTTGTATCTGTGCTGGCTAACTTTGATATTCAAAGAAGTCTGCATGGGTTTTAAACACAGCAGGCTTCGGTTCCGTAAAGGGCAAACCAGAGCTTACTGGTTTGCCCTTTTTTATTGGCTTTGAACTTGCCCGAACTTAAGAAATCTTTTGAGGTGATTAGATTGAAACGTATGATTGCATTTATTAGTGCCCTGATCGTCTTTCTAGGGGTAGCCTTTGTTATGACTGGCAAAACTACCGCTACGAAAACGACCAGTACAAAGAAAGTGCCAACAGTTGGCATTCTTCAGCTTCAGACCCACCCCGCCCTCGATGCGATTCATCGAGGCGTGGTCGCAGGTTTAAAAGAAAACGGCTACGTCGCTGGTAAAACCGTTAAGATTGATTATCAAAACGCACAAGGCGATCAGAGTAACCTGAAAACGATGAGCCAGAAATTCATGAATGAAAACGCGACATTAACAGTTGGGATTGCCACCCCCGCAGCACAAGCACTTGCCTCAGCGGCGAACAAACAAACTCCTGTCATGCTAGCGGGAATCACCGATCCATCTGGTAGTGGTCTCATCAAAAGTGATCAGCATCCAGGTGCTAACATTACTGGGACTTCAGGCGAATCACCTCTGAAATCACACTTAGATTTATTACGCAAATTAGTGCCAAGCGCTAAAACAATCGGCATTATCTATACCACGTCAGATCACGGTGGTGAATATAATGCCAAAAAGTTTGCTCGAATTTGTAAACAAGCAGGCGTGAAGTACAAGTTATACACGATTGCGAACACGAACGACATGCAACAAGTTGCTGAAACGATGGCCGCTAATGTTGATGCCGTTTACGCGCCCCAAGACAATGGTGTTGCTAGCGCCATGAAGACCCTTGTCTCCGTAACAAACAAGGCTAAAATTCCAGTTATTCCGGCCGTTGATACGATGGTTAAAGCGGGCGGCCTCGCAACCTTATCCGTTGATCAATATCAACTTGGTAAGCTAACCGGAGAAATGGCTGCTAAAGTTTTGAAAGGTAAAGCAACGAGTGATTACCCAATCAAAGTGATTACTAAGGGTAAGATGACCATCAATTTGAGTGAAGCTAAAAAACTCGGCATCAAGTTCCCTGCTAGTGTTATTAAAGAAGCCAAGACGAAAGGGGTTATTTACAAATGAGTATGATCGTATCAAGCATTGGCCAGGGTCTCTTATGGGCTACCCTTGGCGTCGCATTATTTTTGACATTCCGAATCCTTGACTTTCCTGACATGACCGTTGAAGGTACTTTCCCGCTCGGCGCAGCAACTGCCGTCATGGCAATCAGCCATGGAATGGGACCCATCACCGCTTCCCTGCTAGCCTTCGTTGCAGGCGCGATTACTGGACTGGTAACCGGCCTACTTTATACCAAGGGTAAAGTGCCAATTCTCTTAGCTGGTATTCTGGTGATGACCGCGTGCTTATCAATCAATTTACGCATTATGGGTGGCAGCTCCAACGTCTCACTACTTGGCAAACAAACCATTTTTTCTAATTACTTTTTAGAATCATTACCTAAGTATTTTGACAGCGTCTTTGTTGGCCTCGTTGTCATTAGTATCATTACCGTGCTACTAATTGTCTTTTTGCAGACTAACCTCGGTCAAGCCTTCATTGTCACTGGTGACAATCGTGAGATGGCCCGTTCAATTGGTATCAATACCGACAACATGACTATCATGGGCTTAATGGTCTCCAACGGCATCATTGGCCTTGGTGGCGCGCTGATTGCCCAAAATAACGGTTATGCCGATGTTAGCATGGGGATTGGGATTATTGTAATCGCACTAGCTTCGATCATCATCGGTGAAGTCGTCTTTGGCGAATTGACATTGAACCAACGACTCGTTGCGGTCACACTTGGTAGTATCTTGTACCAGTTCGTGCGCTTATTAGTCCTCCAATTGGGATTCAACACCAACGATATGAATTTATTATCCGCATTGATTTTGGCTATCTGCCTGATGCTGCCTCAATTCAATAAAGTCTTACACCTTAGTCATGTTTTGAAGAAGGGAGTGGCCCGTTATGACGAACAATAACGCTCCATTATTATCATTAAAAAACATCGTCACTAAAGTTAATCCCGGAACCCCGAATGAGGTTAAAATCTTGCGGGGACTCAACCTAGACGTCTATGACGGGGATTTTATTACCGTCCTCGGTTCCAACGGTGCTGGTAAATCGACCCTCTTTAATACGATCAGTGGTGAATTACCCGTTGATAGTGGCACCATCCAATTACGAGATCACGATATTACCCGACTTTCCGTTGAAAAACGGACGGCCTTCCTGGCGCGGGTCTTCCAAGATCCTAAAATGGGGACCGCACCACGAATGACCGTTGCCGAAAACTTACTGCTCGCTAGTCAACGTGGCAAACGGCGTACGTTGAAATTACGGCAATTAAAAAAGCATCTGCCACACTTCCAGGCCCTGACAGAAACCATGGACGGCAACGGTCTTTCTGAGCGACTCAATACCGCGACTGAAAATCTATCTGGTGGTCAACGACAAGCGCTGAGCTTTTTAATGGCAACTGAACAGCGTCCCGACCTCTTGTTATTAGATGAACACACGGCCGCCCTTGATCCCAAAACCAGCGCCCAGCTTATGACGCAAACTAATCAGCGCGTTACAGAAGAAAAACTAACTTGTTTGATGATTACACATCACTTAGATGACGCACTTAAGTACGGTAACCGCCTGATTGTCCTTGATCAGGGCCAAATCAAGTACGATGTTCGTGATGCGGAAAAAGCACAACTAACAAAGGAAAAACTGTTAAGTTTCTTCGATATTATTGAATAAATTAAGTCTAACCTGCTAATACTGACACCCAGTCATCAATTTTTTGATGATTGGGTGCTTTTTTTACAGCTAATTGTAACCGTTTTAGTTGTGAACAATTTATTTTAGTGCTATATTCTAACTAGAATATTTCTAAACTGAGTGGTGTCGACATGCACAACCATTTCTAGTTGATAATTTAGAATAATTACAAACTACCCTTGTCGACAAACTTAGTTCGTGTTATATTCTATTTAGAACAGTTCTAAACTAAAATTTGGAGGCTTTACAATTATGAAAGTTATTGTCGTTGGTTCTTCTCATGGTGGTTATGAAACGGTTCGCGGTATTTTAGCCGCTCAACCAGATACGGAAATTCAATGGTACGAAAAAGGCGATTTTCTGTCATTCCTCTCATGCGGGATGCAGTTATACCTCGAAGGTACCGTTAAAGACGTTAACGCCGTCAGCTATGCCACGCCTGCTGGCATGCAAGCCCAAGGCGTTCACGTCTTTGTAAATAGTGAAATTAGTAAGGTCGACCCTGCTAGTCACAGTGTGCACGTCATTGACCACGCCACTGGTGACGAACGTGATGAAGCTTATGACAAGCTAGTCCTAAGTGTCGGCGCAGTACCATTTGACCTACCAGTACCCGGCCATGACTTAGCCAACATCTACGCAATGCGTGGACGCGACTGGGCCATCAAATTAAAGGCCAAGACCGTTGACCCTAGCGTTAAGAATGTGGTTGTCATTGGCTCCGGTTATATCGGTATCGAAGCGGCTGAAGTCTTTGCTAAAGCCGGCATGCACGTCACGGTTATCGACTTATTACCACGTTTACTCAGCCTTTATCTTGATCAAGAATTCACGGATATCTTGACTAATACGATGGCCGATCACGGCATCTATGCCGCCGTTGGCCAAGGTATTAAATCGTATGAAGGCGTTGATGGCCACGTCACCAAAGTGGTGACCGACCAAGGCGAATATCCAGCTGACCTAGTCGTAACCGCCGCCGGAATTCGGCCAGCAACTGGCTTCTTGAAGGGCGTTGTCGACTTGGATGATCACGGTTTGATCAAGATCAACGACCATCTCCAAACGAGTGACACTGACATTTACGCCGTTGGGGACGCGACCTTAGTCCCATTTGCCCCTACTGGCAAGGATAACCGCATTGCGTTAGCCACTAACGCTCGTCGGCAAGGTCGAATTGCCGCTAAGAACTTACTTGGCGAAAATGTCCCAATGCCCGCCGTTTCTGGTTCATCCGCACTTTCCGTCTTTGACTATCACTTTGCTTCCACTGGTATTAAAGAAGGTACCGCTGATAAACTGGGCGTCAAGACAGCATCCGTGTTAGTCACCGATACCATTCGGCCTAAGTTTGTCTCTGAAGACGCTGGCAACACCAAGGTTTGGTTCAAATTGACCTTTGACCCAACTGATGGTCGCGTGCTTGGTGCGCAAATCATGTCGAAGTACGATGTTACTGCTAACATCAACGCCATCTCAGTGGCTATTCAAGCTAAACTGACTGTTGCTGACTTAGCTTACACGGACTTCTTCTTCCAACCAGGCTTTGACCGTCCTTGGAACATCATCAACGTCGCTGCCCAAAAAGCAGCCGCAACCTTAAACTAAATCAATTAGGCCTTAATTAAGCCATGAAACATCAAACGGATCCCTCAGCCACACATCGCTGAAGAATCCGTTTTTCAATGCCAGTCATCAGAATTGACAGTGTAACAAGTTTATTTTCAGATATCATTTCATGAAACACCATGCTAGACGTTGTACTAAGTTATTACTGAGCATCAATCGTGATTAAAACGTGCCAGTTAGTTTACTGTTCGTCAGCCGGTGTGCGTCCTATTCCGACCTCCGGGGCTGGGTGCCAATTGCTGGAACGCAGCCGACGTCGATTTGAGCTAACGCCCAACCCGCGTCATCTCAAATACGAGTCTTATTCTAAGCCGGAAGCAGACCACTTCCGACTAAGAATAATTTGGCTACTGAGCATTGTCACCCAGCCCCTCCAGTCTCAAGCCTGTGAGGGCCACGGGTTGTGCCTAGCCAACGGATTAATGTGGTTTGGCATTAGTCCATTGGTGTAGCAAGCACAGGCTTCAGTGGCACCGAACACGTTTCGGGTAAGCCGCTCGTATGGCTGATGAACGATCACTTAACTTGGTACAATTGGTTGTTGGTTATTTTGAAACTGGAGCTTCGATTAAGCGTTAAGTTGACGTCGATCATTTTAGCCATTCCAATACTAAGCATCGCGATTTAGACATAGTTGAGCTGGCATAATCGCATTTCTTGTCTCACAGACAAATAACAAGATTATCGGTTGAGAAGAATAACGATCAATCCATCAAAAATTGGGTACATCCATATCTGTCATTCAAACACTGTCCCGGCTGGAAGGTATTTTTGCCAATGCTCAGCGGTGAAATTCCACTTAGCAAGCGTTCTTTGCTTGGTTAGTGGAAGGCCAGTATTTGAGACATGGGTTGCGGCTCAAATCTGTGCCCACCGCGTTCCAGCAATTGGCAAAAATGCCTGGAGGTCGGTTTAGGACGAACCATCAAAGCATGTTTACGCTAACTCGCACGTTTTCCAGCGGACCTAAGCTGGCTGCTTTTGAACTTACACAACTGGCACGTTTTAATCACGATTCATGACAAATTAACTCGCATCATGTGTATCATGTTAATAAAAGACGGGGATTCAGAAAGATTAAACTCGCTGAATCCCCGCCTTGATAACTATTATTTCAATAAATATATAATGTTTGAGCGACTTTCATCAAGTCGGCCACGCACTAATAAATATTAATCAATCCCTGGGTTCCTTGATCACCCAAGCCTTTGACATCGACCATCACTTCATACAGTCGTTTAGCCTGCGCCGTCGCGACCAGATTAAGCCCCATCGCGTCCGCTTCACTTAAGGCAATCCGCAGATCCTTGAGAAAATGACGTGCAAAGAAGCCCGGCGTATAATCGTCCTTCAAAATCCGAGGCACGTAATTATCCATGCTCCAGTTGTCGGCACCACCGCTGGATAACGTTGCCAAGACTTTTTCTGGATCAAGACCGGCTGCCTTGGTATACAATAACATTTCAGTTGACCCAGTCATCGTCCCTGCAATCATAATCTGATTAGCCATCTTGGCATGTTGACCGGTACCAGCATCACCAAAATGATTGACCTTGTGCCCAAGCACGTTGAATAACGGTAGCATCGCCTCATAAGTAGCAACATCACCACCGACCATCACCGTCAGGGTGGCATTTCGAGCACCAATATCACCACCGGACACGGGTGCATCCAAGGCGTGCATATCATGTTCACGCGCGTAAGTCGCAATTTTAACGGCTAACTTGGGTTGGCTCGTCGTCATATCAATCACTGTTTTCCCAGCAGCCAAGCCGCTGAAAATCCCGTGATTGCCAAAATAAACTTGGTCAACGTCCTGTGGAAACCCAACCATGGTGAAGACCACGTCACTCATTTGTGCCACGGCAGCCGGCGTATCCGCCCAAGTGGCCCCCACCGCAACTAACGCATCCGCCTTACTTTTTGTTCGATTATAAACCGTCACGTCATAGCCAGCCGCCATCAGATTGCGGACAATCGCTGCCCCCATGACGCCGGTACCAATCCAACCTAATTTCATCATTTACGCACCTTTCCTTCTACGCGCTGTTCATTGCGGCGAAGTCGCCAAAAATGAATCAGGAGCGTGATCATAAATGCTACTAATACAATCCCACCAAAGGCCGTTGCGGGAATATCCCAACCAATGACAGGAATTGAAATAAACAATTTAATGGCAATCAAAACAATCAAACAGTATGCCATCGTTTCCAGTTCAGGAATCTTACGCATTAATCGCATGATTACTTCAGCAATCCCGCGCATGCAAGCAATCCCAATCATTCCACCAATCAATACGATGACTGGATTATCAGAAATGGCTAATGAAGCTAATACCGAATCAATTGAAAAAATAATATCCATCATTTCAATTTGAATCACAACTGACCAAAAATTGCTCAAGCCAAAGAAGCGTCGTTGTTTCTTCGGTTTCTGTGCCACCGTAACCCCATTTTTCGGCTGACTAAAATACCGATAAACCAAGTACCCTAGGTAAGCCGCACCTAACACTTTAATCTCCCAAAAACTAATCAAATATGTGCCAATACCAATAATCAGAAATCGAAACACGTAGGCTCCCCATAAACCATAGAATAACGATTTTTCACGTTCTTGTAAATTATCTAAACTCTGTGTTTGCGCTGCCAAGACAACGGCATTATCAACTGAGAGCAAACATTCAATAATCGCTAATGATAAAATAATCAACCAATCATTAGCAGATGTGATGACGTTACCCCAGTTAGCCGCACTGAAGAAGGGTCCATACAACTGTTCGATTAAATGTAACAAACGGCATCCTCTTTCTCTTAATATTAGTTTGTTAATCTAAGTATACCTGTAAAAATAATTGGTGCCGCTTACGCGGACCAATTTTCAAAAATAAACCTTATTTTCGTCGTATTTACGACTCATCATGCCAATGAGTGAAATAAGTGCCAAAAAAGCCAGCAGATTGCTACCTTTCTTTTTCTAATTGTCGAATAACTTTTGCTGGTACCCCGGCCACCAACGTATTATCAGGTATGTCATGAGTAACAACTGCTCCAGCCGCAATCACAACATTATTACCAATCGTCACGCCGGGGGTAATTACCGCTCTACCCCCAATCCAAACATCATGACCAATCGTAACTGGATGACCCTGGGCCAAGTTAGCGCGTCGACCACTAGCCGTCAACGGGTGATTGACCGTATAAATATCAACATTGGGGCCAATCATCACGTTATCCCCTATATGAACCGGCGCGATATCCAAGATAGTTAAGTTATAATTACTAAGAAAATTATCGCCAACGTGAATATTACGACCATTATCGCAATTAAAGTCTGCTTGAACGGAAAGATTGCGACCGTAACTGCCAAGAATCTCTTGAATCTTGGCAGTTTGCGCATCTGGATTTGTTGCATCGATCTGGTTGAACTCTTGGCATAATTTGGCAGCCCGCGCTTTTTGAGCGGCCACCTCAACATCTTTAAATTGATACCATTCCCCGGCTGCTAATTTATCTAATTCTGACATTGTTGTCCCTCCTATATTTTATCACCCTAATTTTACTGCTTAGAGTGGCGTCAAAGTCAACACTTGAGTTAATGGTTTAGCAGGTGTTATTGGCAACTATCCTTTCGGACCAACTGTCTCGAATTTGTTCAGCAGTTAGGACAACAAAAAAAGAAACCGATTACTCAGGTTTCTTTGCGCCAATTCTAGGCCTTAAAATCACGAATTAATTGTTGAAGTTGCTGATTATCGCTGGCCGTTCCAATGGTTAGTCGTAACCACTCTGGCCGTAACCCAGTGCGAATCAGATAGCCATGGTGCAATAAATAGTCAGCTAATTGCAGCGCATTCGGATACTTGAAGAAAATGAAGTTCGCGCCGGATTGGTCGTAAGTGACCCCCTGATCATCAAAGAATGCCATCCACTTAACTCGTTCCGTCGCATTTTTTTGGACCGTTTGTTGCACAAAATTAGGATCATTGATTGCCGCCAGGGCTGCCACTTGAGCCAATGAATTCACATTGTATGGAAGCCGAATAGTTTGCATCGTTGCGGCATATTTGGTATTAAAAACGGCGTACCCGATTCGAAAGTTAGCTAGACCGTATGCCTTGGAAAATGTCCGCATCACAACCACGTTAGGGTATTTGGTCGGTAACTTCATGGCCGTCACTTGCGCTACGTCTGGTGTAAAATCGATATAAGCTTCATCAATCAAGACCATTGTCTCCGTCGGTACTTGCTGAATAAATGTTTCAATATCCGCTAATGATTCCACTGTGCCAGTCGGATTATTCGGGTTACACAGCCAAACCATCTTAACACGTGGCGTAATCGCCTTGACCAAGCCCGCAAAATCCACCTGGTCATTAGCCAGAGTTGGCACACTGACTAATTGAGCTCCTTCGATTTCGGCATGTAAACCGTATTCCGAAAAGGTTGGTGCAGACACCAGTACTTGATCGCTAGTAGCTAAAAATGTCCGTGATAACATCACGATCATCTCGTCGAGGCCAACACTAAAGACAATACTAGCCGGGGCAATTCCTTGTTGCTTTGCTACTGCTTGTCGTAGCGCCTGCGCGTCCGCATCTGGATAACGATTACTCTGCGTAAAATCCCAATTTTTGACGGCAGTCGCCACTTTTGGCGATGTCCCATACGGATTTTCGTTAGCTGATAATCGGACTAGCTTTGTCAAGCCTAACTCTGCTTGGCGGGTCGCCAACGGCTTTTCGGGCACATAGGGTTCTAACTGTTCAATACTAGCTTTCATTCGGCTACCTCCTATAAGTTCTTAATTTCGGGCCGATCCTTATATTCGCTCATCTTACCTTCACGCTTAGCCAATTCTTGCTTGATCTGATCAAAACTAACCCCCCGTTCAACCAATAACACCAAAACGTGATATAACAGATCAGCCGTCTCATAAGTTAGTTCATCATCACCGGGGTTTTTGGCCGCCACAATGACTTCGGTCGATTCCTCGCCAACCTTCTTTAAAATCTTATCAAGCCCCTTAGTAAATAAATAATCTGTATAGGACCCCTTCTTAGGCGTTGCCTTTCGTTGTTTGATCAGTTCATATAGTTCTTCCATGTTTTGCATATTCGACACCACTTTCTTCTATAAATATATTAATCAATTAATAAGAGTCGAAACCTATCTGCGGTTAAATACCACCCCATCGTCGCGAGTGACCTTTTTAGCGGATTAACCCCTATTGAGGGCCAGAGCCCACAGACGATGAAGTCAATCGTAACAGTCTAGCATCAGCAGGACTCAAGCTTCATTTCCTAGTTCAACCGGGTTAAAGAAACAACTCGTATGTCCCGTATGGCAAGCGGGACCGTGTGGGTGAACTGTAACCAATAAAGTATCTTGGTCACAATCCAACGTCATACTGACGACATCTTGCAAGTTACCGCTCGTAGCGCCTTTGTGCCATAATTCTTGCCGTGACCGTGACCAGAACCACGTTTGGCCTGACGTCACTGTTCGTTGATAACTTTCAGCATTCATCCACGCAACCATCAAGACATCCTTCGTATCCGCATCCGTGACGACCGTTGTCAACAAGCCAGCACCCTTCTCAAAATCTGGTGTCATCGTACACCCACTCCTCGCTCGCGTAATCTCGTTTTAACATCCGCAATCGTTAACTCGCCAAAGTGGAAGACAGAGGCGGCCAGCGCACCATCAACTGGGGTTGTCTCAAAAACATCTACAAAGTCTTGTAAATTACCCGCACCACCACTCGCAATAATGGGAACTTTAACGGCCGCCCCTAACATCTGATACAACTTAGTATCAAAACCTGCTTTAGTGCCATCACGATCCATGCTAGTGACCAACAATTCACCAGCGCCCAGTGCTACTGCCCGCTTAGCCCACGCCACCGCATCGAGGTCGGTCACCTGCTGACCACCATGCGTATACACGCGATACTTGCCAGCCATTGCATCCCAGGCCGCGTCAATCGCAACAACTATACACTGATTGCCAAACTTCTCGGCCCCAGCACGAATCAGTTCCGGATTGGCTACTGCCGCAGAATTGATAGCAGTCTTGTCAGCGCCTGCTCGCAGAATCCGTTGCATATCCGCGACACTACTAATGCCACCACCAATCGTCAGGGGCATAAAGACTTGAGCTGAGACCTGTTCCACCATTGTCGCCATGGTCTCACGATGCTCATTAGTAGCCGCAATATCTAAAAAGACTAATTCATCAGCACCCTGTTGTTGGTAAGCTGCTGCAATCGCAACTGGATCACCAACATCGGTCAAGTTCACAAAATTAACACCTTTCTTAACCCGTCCATCGGCAACGTCCAGACAAGGAATAATTCGTTTTGCTAACATTTAGTCACCCCCGCCAACTCAGCCAGTGTCACGCCGCCTTCAGCTAAGGCTTTACCAATAATGACATCTTTAAACCCACTAGCTTGTAAGACTTGAACATCGGTCAAATTTCGAACGCCACCACTGGCAATCAAGTTGGCCGTGGGCACTTGGGCTTGTAATTCTTGATACAACGCGAGGTTCGGCCCCTGCATCGTGCCATCACGTGCAACGTCCGTCACGATAAAATGCTTGGCACCACTTACGGTCATCGTCTTCATTAACGTACTCATCTTGGTCTGCGACTGCTCCAACCAGCCTTTGATTGCCACATAGCCGTTGGTTCCGTCCAACCCAATCACGATTCGTTCGCCACCAAACTCACTTAGCAACTGTTTAACCAGTTGTGGATCAGTCAACGCAACCGACCCTAGAATCAAGCGGTCAATCCCCAATTTGAGATAACCGGTCGCAAGCTCGTAAGTGCGAATGCCACCGCCAAGCTCAATCGTACCGGTAAACGCCTGCCGAATCGCCGTAATCGTCGCTAAGTTTTCAGGACGACCAGACTTGGCACCGTCTAAATCAACCATGTGTAGTTGCTGCAAGCCCGCCGCGTTAATATGTTGGGCTTGAACGACAGGGTCAGAATTGATTAACGTTGCTTGTTTAAAATCACCTTGGTAGAGCCGGACACTCTGACCGGCTCGTAAATCAATTGCTGGAAAAATCATTTGCACTCACCATTTCCTTAAAAGCTGCTAGTTGTTTCAGTCCGACTTGCCCACTCTTTTCCGGGTGAAACTGCATGCCAATCACATTTTGCCGCTGGACGATACTTGGGACCTGGACGCCGTGTTGGACCGTCGCCACAATTTCAGCTGCCGGGCAAACCGCGTAGTACGAATGAACGAAGTAAGTATAAGCTGCGTCAATACTGGCAAAGGGACTGTCAGAACGCTGGAGTTCATTCTGATTCCAACCCATCTGTGGGACTTTGACATTCAAGTCCGTTGGCAGAGCAGTAACGTGGCCGTTTAACAACCCCAGACCCGAATGCTCACCGTATTCTGAGCTACTCTCAAACAACAGTTGCATGCCCAGACAAATCCCCAAAATGGGCTTACCATTCTGCGCTAATGTCTTTAATACGCTAACTAGTCGTCGTTCTTTCAAAGCAGCCATTGCCGCTGCGAAAGCCCCTACGCCGGGTAAAATGATCGCATCGGCGACCGCTAATTGTTGCGGGTCAGCCGTTAAAACGGTTGGCACTTGCAGGTAGTCAAAAGCTTTCTTCAGATTACGAGTATTGCCCGTATCATAATCGACGATCGCAAACATTTAAATCACACCCTTCGTGGAGTTGACCCCCTGAATATCAGGATTGATCGTGACGGCCGCCCGCATTGCCCGGCCGAACGCTTTGAACAAACTTTCAACTTTGTGATGGGTATTACGGCCATACAAGATCCGTGCATGCAAATTCATTTCGGCAGCGAAAGCGACGGCCTGGAAGAAATCCTCAACTGTTTCAGTATCCAACCCACCGAGCCGCGGGTTGGTGAGTTCAGCATCAAAGACTAAGTAAGAACGCCCACTTAGATCGACACTGACTTGCCCCAATGTTTCATCCATGGGGACAAATTCCGTCCCGTACCGTTCAATTCCCTGCTTATCACCCAGCGCCTGCTTAAAGCATTCACCAAGCACGATTCCCGTATCTTCAGTCGTATGATGGGGGTCAACATCCAGATCACCGTGACATTTCACCACTAATCCAAAGCGTCCGTGCTTTGCAAATAAGTTCAACATGTGGTTCAAAAAACCAATCCCAGTATCAATTTCGATACCACTCTGCTCATCTAAATTCAAACTGATTTCAATCTGAGTTTCCTGTGTTTCACGCTTAATCGTTGCTTGTCGCATATTCATTTCCTCCTCATCTACTAAAACCACTACTGACTATTTCGGCAGTCAGTAGCAACTTGGTCTTTGAAACATTAATCATCATAATAAGTATCGAAACGACTCTCAATCGCCCGTGCGTGGCCTTCCAGACCTTCGACCCGCGCTAACGTGGTAATCGCTGGGGCTTCCTTCGCCAACGCATCCTTAGTATATTGGATAAAAGACGTCCGCTTAACGAAATCATAGACACCAAGTGGTGATGAGAACCGCGCTGTTCCGCTGGTTGGTAAGATGTGGTTTGGGCCAGCCACATAGTCGCCGAGTGGCTCGGAAGCGTAGCGACCTAGAAAGACGGAACCAGCATTTTTGATTAGATTCAAATACTGGGTCGGATTCTTCAATTGTACTTCCAAGTGTTCAGGCGCCACTGTATTCATCAAGTCAAACATTTCTTCAACCTTCGCAACGACGGCAATAAACCCTTTTTCGTTGACCGCTTTCGTGGCAATCGCTTCACGTGGTAAAACTTTCAACTGCGACGTCACGTTGTCACTAACGGCCTGCGCCAAGTCAGTACTATTCGTAATTAAGATCGGCCGAGCGCGCCGATCATGTTCGGCCTGGCTCAGTAAGTCAGCTGCTAATTGACGCGGGTCGGCGGAATCATCAGCTAAGATGCCAATTTCTGACGGACCAGCAACCATGTCGATTGCCACCTGACCAAAGACTTGTTTTTTCGCAGTGGCCACAAAGATATTGCCGGGCCCAATAATCTTGTCAACTGCTGGAATTGATTCTGTCCCATAAGCTAAAGCCGCAATCGCTTGAGCACCACCGACCTGATAAATGGCGTCGACGCCAGCGATTTTGGCTGCGGCCAACACAGCCGGGTTGATCCCATCTACTTGCGGAGGTGTGACCATAATGACTTCGTTGACACCAGCGATTTTAGCAGGCAACGCACTCATCAGTAACGTTGACGGATATGCGGCCGTGCCACCGGGAACGTATAATCCGACCCGCTTGAGCGGTAACAGTTTTTGCCCGCGAAGGACCCCGGGTTGTTCCGCATCAATGAACCCCGTCGCCTTTTCTTTTTCGTGAAAACTCGTGATATTACGCTTTGCTAACAACAAGGCGTCCTTTACTTGGGAATCTAAGTTCGCATAAGCGTCGTCAATCACCGCTTGTGACAATTTAAAATCCGTCACATCGACGTTATCGAATTGTGCTTCATAGGCTTTAACGGCCGCATCTCCCTTTTCAATGACGTTAGCGATGATATCTCGCACGGCTGATTCAACTTTCAGGTCTGTCAATTGCTGGGTCTTAGTTTGAACTAAGCGTTTTAAACTAGCTAAATCTTTATTAATAATTTTCATTAGACAAACTCCTTTGGATTATTCATATTGACAACTGCGGCTAACCGGTCAACTAAATCAAAGATGGCGGTTTGCTGTTGTTTTAAAGCCAACCGGTTGACTACTAACCGCGTCGACACAGGTTGTAGATAGTCATAAATCTGTAAATGATTCTCCCGAATCGTGGTTCCGGTCTCAGTAATATCCACAATGGCATCGGCTAGCCCGGTCAACGGAGCCAATTCAACTGACCCCTCAATCTTGATGATTTCAACGTCTTGACCCAAACGATCAAAATAGCGTTGGGTAATCAGCGGGTACTTAGTCCCAATAATTTTCCGTCGTGGTGCAACCGGATCAAAGTCAGCAGTGGAAGCAAGTACGAATTGGCACTGGCCAACGCCCAAGTCTAAAAGTTCGTATTGGGTACTCTCGTGTTCCGTCAGAATATCACTTCCAACGATTCCGATATCGGCAGCACCTCGTTCGAGAAAGGTCGTCACATCGGGACCCTTTGCCAAGATAAACTCATAGGGCTGCGTCTCAGAATCAAAAATCAATCGACGTTGCTTGTTACGAACTTGGGTACAATCCAACCCAGCCTGTTCAAGTAATGGCAGCACTTGTTGTTCCACGCGCCCCTTAGTCAAAGCAATCTTCAATCGCGTTTCAGTCATTGGTCACACCTCCAGTTAAATCAATCAGTTGGGCATTCAAACGTTGTGCTTCGATGCGCGCACCTGCCAAATCATCAGCTAAACTCAAAATGGCGTGCGATTGCTTTGCCAAGTAGGCTTCGGCTTGTGCCCACTGGGTAGGTTCAAAATAGATCAACTGTTCCGCATAGGCGGTTTGTTGATTAGTCGCTAAGGTCGTTAATAGGTCAACATTGAGGCCCATACCCACGGCTGGTTCAGCTTCAGCCTGAAAGTTTGTCAGCAATTTGTCATAACGTCCGCCACTAAACAAGTAGCCCGCGCCCGCTTGTGAATACCCCCGAAAAGTAAGCCCAGTATAATATTTTTGCGGGGCCTGACTACTCAAATCCACTGAAATGGCTTGTTCTGGCATCGTCTGCTGCATCCAAGTAACAACCGTTTGTAGCCGTTTAAGACTCGGCTGAACTGTAGCGGGTAACGGTGCGGACGCTAATTCTTGAAAGATACGTTCTGGTCGACCGAACAACCGTGGCCACGCCTGGAGAAAACCATAAAGTGGTTGCGTGCGATACTTGCCAATCAAACTCGTGTAACGGGGAACCTGCTTATCAAACAGCGCAGTCAAAATCGCTTGCTGTTCAGTTGTATCGTCTGTCAAACTCGCTACGACCCGTTGTGCAAATTGGGCGTCTCCTAACTCGATTTCGACAGCATCCGCAATCAGTTCACTTGAAAGCTGATTAGCAATCGTCAAGCATTCAAATTCAGCTTTTAGCGACGCGTAGCCGACCAATTCAACCCCAGCTTGCGTGATCTGGTTATACGAGCCCGATAGCTGTCGACTCACCCGGAAGATATCACCAACGTAACCGAATTTTTGAGGTAACGGCACGTTGGTCGCACTAATGAAGCGGGCCACTGGTAAGGTCATATCGGGCCGCAAAACTAGCGTCCGACCATTATTGCTAAACAACCGATATAACTGGTAGCGCCCCATCTGGTAAGGTTCGAATACCGCCTCGTTCTCTAATAACGGCGTTGCAATCGGCGCTAACCCCCGTTGCTTAAAATGGGCTTGGATCACCGCGATCAAGTGTTGCTTAGTACGAGCTCGCCGACCAAATTCATCACGAGTTCCTAATGGTAATAAGTGTTTCAACATAATTTACGCCTCCTAAAACGTCGTTATTTTTTAAAGCTAATCAAATTAATTTATACCATTATCTATCAAACATATTAACTAAAAACTTACATGCTACCCGGAGCGGCTTACCGTTCCATGATGCTGGCTTATCACAAGAGCAAGTTGGAACTAAAAAAAACGCCCCCTTAGCAATTTGCTAAAAGGACGTTTTCGCGTGGTTCCACCTTATTTCATCCACCGCTCGCACGGTAGACCTCATGTTGATCAAGTCAACTTGGATAACGAAACCAATTCGGCTAAGGCTAATGAGACTGATTCACCCTAGCAGTTCATAGATGTGTGTTCATTAAGTCTGTCTGCTCGGTTCTCAGCTATCCGAGCTCTCTGGATGAGGAAGCCTTAACTACTTGTTCTAATCACAACCGTTTATTAAAATTTGATTAGTCGTTTAATTTAATATTCATTGTAGTCACTAACCTGATAGCTGTCAACCATTAATTAATTTTTTTATGAGATGATAACCGCGACCAACACTAACAATATCATGCGCATCTGACCCATAGATCATTGGAATACCAAGCTTTTGCGCCCGATTCAGAATCTGCTCACCCGGATAAAAATCATTACAAAATGGTTTGTAAAGACCAGCTAAATTCAAATCCAACTGCCGGTGCTGTTG
This sequence comes from Lactiplantibacillus sp. DA1, assembly GCF_032681335.1. Classification (NCBI taxonomy): domain Bacteria; kingdom Bacillati; phylum Bacillota; class Bacilli; order Lactobacillales; family Lactobacillaceae; genus Lactiplantibacillus; species Lactiplantibacillus sp. DA1. Next base: position 254,891 of record NZ_JAWHTQ010000006.1, read on the forward strand.
CTTTATCAATGCTAGAATCTGATCAACTAATTCAAGGTTGTTCGCATCCAATGGCTCGTTCAAATTAAAGTAGTCCTGGTATTTGCGGACCAAGCTCATATGACCAATTCGCTGAGGAGCGTATGGGCCCAAGTCAGCCTGTATTGAAGCTAAGACCGTCTGATAATAGTGCTCAAAGACCTGTTGTGGTGTTGACAACCATTGACCAAAGCCAGCTGAAAAATCATCGGTCGACATATCCACTGGCCAAAAATGGTCATGCCGGCCACGCATAAAGTGCACCGATAAAATACTTTCCTGCGTCTGTGGACCGTACGTATTCAGAAAATCGCGCGTCCAAGCGACGTGATCAGGCAAAAAGTCAACCTCAAAGCCGACTGAAATCTCGATCTGCCCAGCATATTTGACTTTCAGTTCGTTGGCTAATGCCAAATAATCGTCGACTTGATCCAACCGCAATGACGCCTCGGTATAACCGGCCAGCGTACCTTCATACTGGTTACGAAATGCTGGTGGCAACGGTGCGTGCTCCGTAATGCAGTAACGTTGCATGCCTAACTGTATCGCCCGTTGCACCATCTTATCCGTTGCTTCACCGCTTCCATGCGGACATAATTCCGTGTGAGTATGCCCATCCATTAACATATCCTCATCACCCTCTCATAAATTATGCTTATTCAACCATACTTTTATAATTTAAGCAAACATCGGCGATGATGTTCAGTCCGATCCGGTCACATGTTCAAACACCGCTATCCTATTGTGCCAGTCATCACTAATCATGATTAAAACGTGCCAACTAGATGGATTCCTGTTCGTCAGCACGTGCTCGTCCTATTCCGACCTCCGGGGCTGGGTGCCAATTGCTGGAACGCAGCCGACGTCGATTTGAGCTAACGCCCAACCCGCGTCATCTCAAATACGAGTCTTATTCTAAGCCGGAAGAAATTCACTTCCAGCTAAGAATAATTTGGCTACTGAGCATTGTCACCCAGCCCCTACGTTCGGTAAGCCGCTCGAATGGCATATGAACGACCACCTATCTTGGCACAATTAGTTATTGAATATCTTGATACTGGCACTTCAATTAAACGTTAAGCTGTTATCGTCCATTTTAGCTATTCCAATACTAAGCATGGCGACTTAGACATCGTTACACTATCACAATAGTATTATCAGTCTGACAGTTTGATGACAAGATTACCGTTTGAGAAAAGTAATAATCAAGCCATCAAAAGTTGGGTACGTTCATGTCTGCCATTCGAACACTATCCCGACTGGAAGGCGTTTTGGTCAATGCTCAGCGCTGCAAGAGTGTGAGGTTCAGTCTCAGTCTGACCTGAACACGTTTCACCAATATGGCATTAAGGCGTGGAAGACCAGTATTTAAGACGTGGGTTGCGGCTTAAATCTGTGTCCGCCGCGTTCCAGCAATTGGCAGAAATGCCTGGAAGTCGGCGTAGGACGCACTAACTCAGTAAGCTTACGCCAACTCGCACCTGTTCCCAGCAGGCCTAACCTGGCCGTTTTTGAACTTAACTAGTTGGCACGTTTTAATCATGATTAATACTAAATAAGGGTTAGAGCTTATGGTGAATACCGCGGTATCGCACCGAAAGTCTAATAATTTACCTATTTATTTATATTAATCGTCACAATTTCTTTATACCATGATATAGTCAACATTAGTTAAATTGCATCAATCATCAAAGGGGGGACCAGCCATGCACGAACTCATTACTAAACTTTATCAACTCGCACTTTCCAGTCACATTGTCAGTACGTTGCTGGAACCCGTGCATATCGTTATTTTAGCTTTACCCATCATGACCTTACTGCTAGCCATGATTGTCCTGACTGTCCAGTTACGGACCCGCCAAACATTGAGTGAACGTAACCTAATTAGTACCTATTCGTTCATTTGGTACTTGGCCGCGGCCTATTTACTGATTATTTTGCCGCTACCCACCCGCTCCTCGGTAGCCAGTCTGACCAGCACCGAATATAATTTACAACCCTTTTACTTCTTATTGCAGTTGAAAGCACTCACGCCATTTGAGCTTGGCGACCCTAGTACTTGGTTAGCCGCCTTCAAATCCGACACCTTCTTTCAACCCTTCTTCAACATCCTATTATTCATGCCAATTGGTGCCTACTTAAAGTGGCGTCATCGCTGGCCACTCTGGTTGATCACCCTGACGAGCTTCTCAATTTCATTGTTCTTCGAGACCACTCAGTTAACTGGATTATACGGATATTACTCACGGGCTTATCGCATGTTCGATGTCGACGATTTAATGATGAATACCCTCGGTGGCATCGTCGGTGCTTGGTGCCTGCATCTCATTCCCAACAAGTGGCGCAATCGTGACCACAGTACCCGACTGAGTTGGCATGACCACCCGATCAACTGGCGCCGAATTGGGGCGCTAGCCACCGATTGGCTGATGATTGCCGCCTTTGATACCGTCTACTTTGTCCTAGTCAAACATTTTAATTGGCCATTACCACATGATTTCCGCTGGCTATACCTAGCCGATATCGTCCTCTTCTTCCTATTACCAGCTTGGTGCTGGCAAGGTAAGACGCTTGGCGGCCACCTGCTCAATAGTCAAATCATGACGACAACCGGCAACCGTGCTAACCTCTGGCAACTACTAATTCATTACGGTGGCCTCTACTTCATCAGTCTGCCGCTATTATTCTTAGACTTATGGTTATTCAACCGGCTCGGTAACGTCCCCAGTGCTACGCTTAACCGCCTCGACGTCTACCTCGTCTTAGTCTCAGTTATTTTACTAATAGTCAGTTATGATTTATTATTGGCCCTATTCAGTCGTAGCCACCAATTATGGTGTGAAAAGTTAAGCCGGACAACCGTCAATTAGTTAGGTCGTAGTAAAACTTCCTTTGCGTTGACCCGCAACTCATGTTAAATTGAAGATATCTCAAAACGCTGGAAGTAAAAACAATGATAAAAGTCCATGAATTAAGCGACGATTTCCGTTGGGTCGCTGTTAATAATTATACTGAAAACGATTATCACCAACTCGTTAGTGAAGAACATGTTACGGACGAAATGCTAGGTTATGCAACCGACCAGCATGAACGTGGTCGGCTTGAATATGATGCTAAAAGTGCCATCACCACGATTATTTTCGACGTGGTCACTGAAGATGATGACGAAGGAACCTACACGGCACAAGTTAGCTTTATGCTGATCGACCACACGCTCCTGACATTCACTACTGATAACACCATCTTTGTCGAAAATATGTTAGCTGACGAAATCGATGCGGATTGGGAAGACGTGCTGCACCCATACGACCATATCTTCAACGTCTTGTACAAATTGTCGCGCCAATATTTTTCCGCTATCAACAAAATTAATAAGCAGCGCCAAGACATTCAAATGAAGATGAAAAAGCAAATTCAACGGTCGGTTATCATCCAACTAATGGATTTGGAAACCACGTTAGTTTATTTTTTAACCTCACTGAAAAGTAATAATGACATGCTACAATCACTGAAGCGCTTTGTTCCTGTCAAATTTTCAGCGGCGCAACTAGAACGGCTTGATGATATTATCGTTGAAGCTCAGCAAGGGTTGGAGATGGCCAACATTGCCTCTGACATTATCGGCCGGGTGTCCAATGCGTACTCCAATATTCTGGACAACAGTCTAAATAACACCATGTGGGTGCTTACCATCTTCTCGATCGTGCTCACGATGCCCAACATCGTCTTTGGTTTTTTCGGTCAAAATGTCGACCTGCCCTTCATGAAGAATCCGTTCGGTTGGGAAATTACTGTCGTGATTGCCATTGCCCTATGCGCACTCACCATCTGGCTACTAAGACGCAACTCATTTCGTAAATAAAGGAAGGCTTAAGAATGCCTAGTCGAATCAAAGTCACGGATACCAATGATTACATCACTAAGGCCGCCATAGCGGCACGACCAATTTTGCGTGCTCTTGACCAGCTTATCACGACTGAATTACCTGATTTCACTGCTAAAATCAAGTGGAATTTGCCCTTTTATGAATATGGCAAACAATACGTCAGCATCGCAGCTTATAAGGCTCACGTCAGTCTTAGCATTGCGACCGATCTTGATGATAAGACGCTCGCCACTGCTAAAACGGCTGGCTACGCGACTGGTCAAAAACGGCTTAATATTCAGTTGAACCAACCCGTTCCAACTGAACTAGTTAAACAAGTCTTACAATTAATTGCTTAATGCTTATCCAAACCCATCAACTTGTTAGGTTTAACCCAATAAGATCGACGAAAATGGCAGTCATTCTTGATTAGCGAATGCCTGCCATTTCTTTGCGTATATCTTTTCAAATGCTTAGTCTTGAGTGCCAAAAACGGTTGTCAAACTTTTATTATGCCTATTTAATGCAACTAACTTTTTTAGACTTATTAAGGATACTCAAATCACCTGCTTAAGTTGTCCTCATACAGACAATTTTTGTTCATACGTTTAGTTATCACGACCGTTAACGGCGTCTTAAGCGGTAATCTTTCACATTCGCAAACCGGGCCAATTCATCCAGCTGGCCAGTTGTCTTCAAATATTGATCATACTCTTGATCTAATTCTGGCCGCACTTCATTCGTACCTGGTACAAAGTGAATGTTTTCATGACCAGCTTCTGTGGCTGTCTGATAATACCATTCCTTAAACTTCAAATAACTCATTGTATCTTGTAAATCGGTAATCTGCTGTTGCAAGTCTTGTTCGTGCTTTTTCAACAGCTGATAACGATCCGTCAATGTCGCGTCACCCTTCAGTCTGAGCGCAATAAAGGTCGCAATTTCTGCAACCGGTACGCCGGCATTCTTAAGACAGACAATTGTCCGCATCAGATGGATATCGTTGTCAGTAAAAACGCGCCGACCAATCGAATTACGCTGGACAAATGGTAATAAGCCAGCTTTATCGTAGTACCGAATCGTATCGATCGATACACCTAACTCGTTTGCAACTTGCCCAATTGAATAAGTCATGTAGTTTCACTCCTTAGGATTATTTTTCCAATTACCTTAACGCGTTTAATCATCCGTTGACAACGAAATATTTTCGCGTGATTGGATTTCAGTCACCAATCCTTGTAAATTTGCTAAACCGCCATGATAGGCAAAATTACCAAGTGGTAAGTGTGCTGGAATTTCACTTGCATTAGCCTGTGCAAACATTACCTGCGCAATACGTTTTGGATTGCCAGGAGCTTGTGTTACAGAATCAGCTACGCTTGCGACTGAATCACTAAAAGCCGCATAATCCTTGATTGTCGGCACGACCTTTTGTGAAGAACGACCTGACCACTGCGTCCGGGCGCCACTAGGTTCAACCGTCATCACACGGATACCTAAATCAGCTACTTCTTGGCGTAACGTATCGCTGTAACCTTCAACGGCGTACTTGGTTGCACTGTAATACCCCATCGTCGGTAAAGTGGTTAGAGCTAATGCCGATGATAAGTTAATAATCACACCCGAACGTTGTCTGCGCATCGTAGGGAGCACGGCCCGGGTCATATTCGCTAATCCAATCACATTGACCTCGAACATATACCGAACTTGGTCCAGGTCGCTCTCTTCAATTGTTGCAAAATAACCCAAGCCAGCATTATTGACCAAAACATCGATGGTTTTAAAACGCTCAATGGCCTTAGCAACGCCCGCTTTAATTTGTTCCTCATCGGTAACATCAATGACGACCTTTTCAATACGCTTAGCATCAAAAGCATCTAAGTAAGCCAAATCATCTAAGTGCCGAGCCGCTGCCACTAAGTTCGTATCTTTATTCTGCGCGACGATTGTGGCTAATGCCTTACCAAAGCCACTCGAAGTTCCTGTAATTAACCATGTTTTTGCCATTTTGTATGCTCCTCTTTATTCTCACTAACCAGTTTGCTTAGCCACTATTTCTTAGCTGCGCGTACTAAGCCGTCTAACCAACTTTGGTGCCCATTCAACATTGGATTGGGGGTCTGTGAAGCTAAGTCCTTAGCTGGCTTACCAATTTGAGATTCTTGTGTTAATAATCTAATCCGGCCATCCGCCAACTTTTCAATTAGAAATGCATGATAAACATCAAATTGAGTATCTTGATCGCCATTTTGCCAACCATGCCAAGCTAGGCGAGCGGTCTTACCATCGGTTGGTTCAACTAATTCCATCACCTGCGCATCGATTGGAAAGCCAAACGTATCGAAGCGAAAATGTTCAGCAAATTTTAACTTAGAACTTGTCTGATTATCCAATACGATATTAGCCGCATTGTCATAGTACGTTGTCCATTTAGCTGTATCTACAAGATTCTCCCAAACAGCCGCTAACGTAACTCCTTCAGCGATGACCTCATTCGAAACAAAATTATCCGTACGACCTGGTAAATATTCAGTTGACCAATTGATTGATTGCATTAGTAAGTCCTCCATATTTGTTTTGCGTTAAAATTTTATTCAAACTAACAAATTGGTATTAGAACATCTCATTGACCGTTCATTAACTTTGAATAGCCCTAGCTTATATGCTGGAGCTGACTCCAGGACAAGAATAAAGACCAATCATTGACTATGTCTTAATAAATTCTTAGTTTTTCGAACCGAACTTCTCTTAGTATGTTCAACCACTACATTTGAACTAACTCTCGAATAGCTAGTCATAGCAAAAAGCTGATTGCCAGAATCAATATTCTAGCAATCAGCTTTTAAATTTCCACTGACAAATCGGCTTTATTGCACGTGCAATAGGCCCATCTTGTCCATGGTCTCCGCAATCTGGACTGAGTTCCAAGCAGCACCCTTTAAGAGGTTGTCAGAAACATTCCACATGTGAAAGGCTTGCGGTGTTTCCTGATCAGGACGAACCCGGCCAACAAACGTGTCCTTAGAGCCTTCCGCATTATGGGCTTGCGGATAAATTTGGTTATCAGGGTCGTCTTGTAAGACCACACCTGGTGCAGCTGCCAAAGCATCTTGAATGCCCTTGACCGTTGCCTTAGGATCTTCAACTTCAAAGTAAACTGATTCGGAATGGCTCACCGGCACCGGAATTCGGACACAGGTTGCGGTTACTTTGATATCCTTACTATCCATGTCGCCGCCACACATAATCTTTTTGGTTTCATGGATCATCTTCCATTCTTCATGGGTGTAGCCATCTTCCTCAAACACGTCAATTTGTGGTAACGCGTTAAAGGCAATTGGATAATGCTTCTTATCACCCGCAACCGGCAAGATATGGGATTCCATCTCTTCACCTTTTAAGTAGGCTTCCGTCTCATCATGCAATTCCTTCAAAGCCCGGTTACCAGCACCACCAACGGCTTGATAAGTCGAAACAATGACCCGCTTTAAACCAAACGCTTTGCGCACTGGTTCCAAAGCGACGACCATTTGGATGGTTGAGCAGTTCGGGTTAGCCACGATTCCATGATGAAGCTTCAATGCTTCAGGGTTAACTTCAGGAACGACCAACGGAATCTTAGGATCCATCCGGAAGGCACTCGTATTGTCGACAACTACGGCGCCCCGTTTGACTGCTTCAGGGGCAAATTTCTTAGATACTGAGCCACCCGCTGAGAAGAGAGCTAAATCAATTCCTTCGAATGATTCAGGAACGGTCTCTTCAACAGTTAAGGCTTGACCATTGAACTGTAATTGTTTACCGGCTGAACGACTTGATGCCAAAAGCTTAACTGAGTTAACAGGTAAACTCGTCTGTTCCACCATTTTGATCATCCGCGCGCCAACTGCACCAGTTGCACCGACAATCGCGACGTTATATCCACTCACTATGAAGACCTCGCTTTGATAGTTATTGAAACCTCATTATAGCACGTTTGTAAAAATTAGAAAATAATGAGTTTGCGAACGTGCACAGTTTTTAGATTGATATCTATATTAATTGAAATTGTATTGACCACTGATACAGTTCACCATAGCCTGAATATCTTTATTCCTGCACGTTACCCTCAACTCTTTGTTCCACCATTTTAGCGTATACTAGATGTAACCTGAGCAGGAGGTGACAACATGTGCACTAGCTTAACTTATATCGATACCCTCAATCAACATTATTTTGCCCGTACTATGGATTTTCCAACCACTACTCCTTGGCGACCAATTTTTCTACCGCGTCACTATCAATGGTCAACCGGACTAACTACTAACCGAACGACAAAATATGCTATTCTCGGTGGTGGCCGGTTGCCTAAGCATTTTAACAGTTGTTTGATGGCTGATGGCATTAATGAAGCCGGCTTGGTGTGTGCTGAACTCTACTTACCACACGCAGTTGCGTATGTAACTCAGCCTAGACTCAACCAACTCAACTTAACACCACAAGCCTTCATCAACTGGGTGCTCGGCGAACATCAGTCAGTCGCTGCCGTTATTGCCGATCTTCCACGAGTCAATCTTGTTGGGGCCTCCTGGGGAGACGATACGGGTGAGGTTTATCCCTTTCATTGGTATATCAGTGATACTCATGCGAGTGTTGTTATCGAGCCGACAGGTGGCCCCTTGACTGCTCAACCTGACCCAGCCGGCGTTTTAACTAATACACCAATTCTAATCGACCATCAACACCGCCTAAACAAGTACTTAGGACTAGCCGGTGATCAGATTACGACGACTACTCGGCTTGCAGCTCAGCAAGTGATTCAAGCTAAAAAGCCACTACCCAGTAGTTCAATTCCAACTGACCGCTTTATCCACATGGCACTTCGGCGACTTGGGACGCCCCGTCTGTCAGCCGAACAAGCGCCAGCCACTATCTTTCACTGGCTACAAGAAGTGAGTTTGCCATACGATGCCGATCGTCGCTACCTCATCAGCCATAACTACACTCACTATCGCTGTTTAATCAAGCTTGAAACCCGAACTTACCAGTTCATTCCACGAACGACGGGTCACCAACAAAGCTTGACCTTATCACCAGAAATGGTCAAAGCTTGGCAGACACCTTATCTTTTTCCGGCGAATTAGCCCCCTGCCGAAGACCAACCCTGATGGCCATCAGCAAAACACAAAATGATATAGCCCGCTTAATAATAAATCTCTTAGATTGCGTTTGACTGTAACAATTGTGTTAGTCAAACGCATTTACATTTTCATACAAGAGCTTCAATGCAATTAATGGCGTTGCTTCAAGAAACGATCAAAATCCTGATTGATGGCTGCGCGCACTCGGGGCTCATGTAAATCAGCTTGAGTGGCATCTGCCCCACCCGTGACTTGACTAACTACTTGTAAGTAACCAAACAAGACTTGACTGGGGTCAAGGTGATATTGCCTTGCTAAAGTCACCGCTAAATCATAGCGATCAGGACCCAATAAACTCGAATAATCCATTAGTGAGCACCTCCCTTCGCCTGTTCTAACTGACGACTCATCCGTAAGTAGGCTAAGAAATGAAAAATAATCCCACCGGCAAGTAAAATTGCGCCTAACCATACAGACCAGAATGTGGCCACGACTGCCAACGCGTAAATTGTCACACTACGCACGGGATCAAACTTGATGGCATCATAGAAAGCCATCGAGATGCCAGGCTTTTTCAAATTCTGATGATGATGCAAATACGCATACATCATGTAAAAAGTCGCTGAAATGAATAAGGCGACCAGGTCATAAACAATAAATGCCGTCTGCATGTCCTGGCGATTGCCGGTAGTCAGGGCATCCGCAACGAGTGACATGGGATAATCTAATAGAGTAATACTAAATAGCATCAATAAATTCAACATGTTCACATTACGGTCGATTCGTTGTAGCATATTGAAATAGTCATGATGAAATAACCATAACGTCCCGACATAAAAGTATGAAAATACATACGATAGAATTAGAGGCCACTGTGCCAGTAGCGCCGTCAATAAGTGACCAGGTCGATAGTCTGGAATATGAAACTCTAACACTAAAATCGTAATTAAAATAGCAAATATGCCATCACTAAACGCTTGAAAACGATCTGTTTTAATAACAGTCACCCCCTTACCGCGTTTTAGGATATCATAACTCTGAAGTAATTACTGTAATTAACTTTTCAAACTGACGTCAAAACCATTAATTGTTTTCCTGATGTGATAAGATTATCGTAGTTAAAAGTAATTGATGTGGGGGCGTCAAGACATATGCAAAAATTATTGAAGCCAAAATGGCTATTCTTATTATTCTGGGGGATTGTAGTGCTAGCAAGTATTGTGATCTTACCAAATATCACAACATTTGTGAGTGAGCAAACAATCATGCCACAAAACCAACGAACAAGTGCTAAATACCAACAACAATGGGGACACGGACTGACTGATACCCGTTCATTGACGTTAGTGTTCAACAACCCTAATGGTCAACTGACCAAGACACAACATCATCAAATTTCAACCATTTTATCCCGACTCAATCAAAAAGCCGACACGTATGGTCTTGTGCAGCTACGAACTGCTACTAGCATGACCAATGATCGCCAATTATTGCGGTCTAACGACGGTTCAACCGAACTAGCACTGGCAGCTGTTCAAGTCTCGCGTACCGATTTACCAATTATCGCAAACCAATTGAATACTGCAATTGCCGCCAACAATTTGACAACCAGTGTGACTAGTTCCGATCTCCTCTACCAACAACATGTCCTAAGGCAAGCTCACACGCTCATCGTAGTCTATCTCATTGGTACCACCTTAACACTATTAATTCTCGGACTGATTTTTCGTTCCTTGTTAGTGCCATTATTGAATTTAGGCTGTCAAGCAGTCACCCTAATAACGACAATCAGTTTTATTGCTAACAGTCATTTGGCGTGGCACTGGCCATTGACAGCCAATGCGCTCGGGTTAGCCGGCTTGGTCAGTCTGCTATTAACGCCAATCCTGACTTGGGCTTTCATGCGTACTTACTGGCAGTCGATCGCTGATACAATACCCGAAGTCACTGGACTCAAAATTCTAGCCATCCATTTTCGGCAATGGAGCTTGACGCTTATTCCACTGATAACAATCACCTTGATGGCTCACTGGACAGCCTTCATCACGCTAGCTAGTGCATGGACGATCACAGTCGCGCTGATGATTACCTTACTAGCCGTGCCAACGCTCAACGCTGCCTTTGTAAGCTGGCTGGGTGACAGTCTCTTTTGGCCCGGTACTGAAACCTGGCAACCACGGTCACACAATCTGTGGGGACAAGTAAGCCGCTTTAGTTACTGGCAACCAGCCTTGGGTCTATTAATCAGTGCTATTTTGATCACACCTGGTCTTATGATTGCAAACCGGCAGTTTGCTGACGACAATTTACGTCCTTGGCAACCAACTCATCTGACTAATGCTGAACTAGGACAACAACTCGTTCAAGCACACTTTGGTATCGGCGCAACTGGTCCAATCACGATCACACTTCATAGCACACAAGCATTGACGCACCAGCGTGCTGTTCAAACGATTGATCAACTGACAAGTAAACTCCAGGCTGTTCCAAATGTCAGTCAGGTTATCTCAGTTACACGACCGACTGGTCAGCCCATCACTAACTTTTATGTCAACAATCAGCTAGCTGCAATTAATGCTGATCTAATTGGCAAACAAACTAGTGTCGCTCAATTACAACGTCAACTTACTACTGATCAAGAAACATTAAAACAAGCGGCTACTAGCCAGCACACCCAATCAGTTGATTACCTCTCAGACCGGATCAATGATCTGGCTAACTTGAACGATCAAATCGCTGATCGCCTTAAAAGCATCGATAAACTGTTGACACAAGTAGCTGCCCCGTCAACTACCACGGCTCAGTTACGCCGGGAAATGGTCAAACTTGACCTGCTAACAAACCGTGCTACGACGGCACTCAATCATGTTGTCAATGCACAAACTAGCGTGGCAACGGAAGCCGGCTATGTCAATCAACACGTCAAGCTTGTAACGGAATCGCTCAAACAAACAACTGAACCTTTCAAAGCATTGTTAACTTCACTGAAAACCACACACGACTATCTTGAAAGTTTGGCAGCAAGTCAAGTAGGTCATAGTTTTTACCTACCAACAACTGCAATCACCAATCAAGCTTATCAAAACAGTCTTTTTACAAATGTTAGTAGCGATTTGAAGATGACCCAATTGATCGTTATTCTCAAATCGGCACCTGATGCCCCAGCTAGTCGCCAGACTTTGCGTCAACTCGAATCAATTACTCACGACAATCTGTTGGCAACACCGTTAGAAGCTGTCAAAATTTCAACTTCTGGTATCACCGCACAGCAACAAGTACGGCATCAATTGGTTAATCAGCACGCCCTAAAGTGGACCGTCGGCATTATTGGTATACTAATAATTCTAATCTGGATAGAATTACGCTCCTTCCTACTGAGCGCCTTACTAACATCTGGTTTAGTGGTATTAATGATTACCAGCTGGGGCTGGACGCAGCTGATTATGATCCAGTGGCAACACAGCGGCCTTTTGAGCAGTACCGTTTTCCTCGGCAGTTTAGTACTGTTAACCCTCCACTGGTTGATGATCACGCTTATCACAGTTGATCGACAGAACTGGTTCCATAACTTTGATGGTCACCGCTTACAGACGCATTTTTATATCTGCGGGCAAATCGTATGGCCAATAACATTGTTGGAATGTAGTTATCTCCTACCACTCGGCCTGACAATTGCACCAAATTTAAAAGCCTTAGCTCTGATGAGCCTGATTGGGATTAGTCTAAGCAATCTGATCGTACCCGCTACGCTTCCAGGACTAATTCGTTGGACTATCGACTTCCCACGTTGGTCGCAACTAGTCAAACGCCGCACATCATGAAAGCACAACCGTCACGTTTATTACAATTACTCAATCTTCTAATTTTCAAGTTTCTAAACAGCCGTTATAAGTAGACCAGGTTTGAGGTATACGCTTAAAGCGGTCTTTTAATACCAACAGCAAGAATATCTTCAATTTGAAACCCCTGTCCATATTACTCGGCAAGACCCAAAGTAGCTCCGCCTTTGGGTGAACAAAAAGAACGCCGGCTAGCTGGCGTTCTTTTTTTGAAGCTTATCAATTCTTCAATCTGTCAGTAAATTGATTAATTTTAATTATGCCGATGCCGAAGATAGACAACACCGGTACTAACAAATAACAACCCGATCAAACCCATGAGCATCAGTAATAATGTAGTCGGCGTTTCAGATGTTTGTGGTAGTGTTCCACTGTGGTCTGCACCAGACCCATTGGTATCCGTGTTCGTGCCACTTAAACTAGTGCCAGAAGCTGGTGTTCCTGAACCATTTGACGTGGTCATACCTGAATTGCTTGCAAATTGGGCACCGTCACCTGATAAATTTGGTGCCGTTGTGCGCGCTTGACTAGCATTAGCCGCTGGCGACCCATCCGATTGATCCGGCGTGCTTGGTTCAGTTGTGCCCGGTTGACTCGGATTACTTGGCCCAGTTATACCAGGCCGACCAGGATCAGTAGTCCCGGGGTAACTTGGTTCGTTTGTTCCGGGTTCGCTTGGCGTTCCTGGTTCACCCGGTTTGCCTGGTTCTGTCGTTCCTGGTTCACCCGGTTTGCCTGGCTCTGTCGTTCCTGGCTCACCCGGTTTTCCTGGCTCTGTCGTTCCTGGTTCACCCGGTTTTCCTGGTTCTGTCGTTCCTGGCTCACCCGGTTTTCCTGGTTCTGTCGTTCCTGGCTCACCCGGTTTTCCTGGTTCTGTCGTTCCTGGCTCACCCGGCTGACTTGGATTAGTTACCGGCACATCAGTCGCAGAAACAGTCACTGCCGCAGTCTGACCTGCTTTGATCATAAACGGCAATGGTGTTGCATTTAACTGATATCCTGTCGGTGCCATCGTTTCAATAAACTGGTAATCACCTACCGTTAATCCTGTCACCGTTAACTGGCCAGTTGCATCCGTCTTCAGATTCGACTGTAAGACTTTGCCGTTCGCATCGCGCAATTCATAGATAGCGCCAGCTAGAGCTTTCTTCGTTGTTGCATCCGTCTTCGTCAACGTAACATCACCAGTCGCTGGTAAGACTGGTGTCTTCTGGTCATCTTGACTGACTTTCAAAGAAATCACAGTTTTGGCGCCACCTAATGTGAAAGTCACAGGATTAGGATTTAATTCATACCCAGCTGGAGCCCGCGTTTCAACAAATTGGTAGGTGCCACCTGCCAAATCTTTGACTGTTATTTGACCGTTCACATCCGTTGTTAGCCCTGACTGTAATACTTTGCCAGTACTATCTTGTAACTCATAAATTGCGCCAGCAAGGACAGCTTTGGTCTCGGCGTCATGCTTAGTTAACTGTACACTATACGTTTGCGTGGCAGTACCACTTCCTCCGGCTGCAATATCAGCATCGGCAGCCACGTCTAAACCATTCAAGGAAGCCGTATTATGCCAAACGTTATACCCATTTGAAACAGCATTAGTTACTTGAGTTTTGTAAGAAATCGCCATCTTACCAGTCACGTTCGTAAATGAGAACGTGACCACATTACCGTTAACAGCAACTGTTGGTGTAAGTGGCTGACCCGGCATCAGGGTGCCATTCACAGTTGTGAGCATATATGCCTGAACGCTATCCGGCAAGAAGGTCTGGTTTGGTCCCAATGTATCAGTCACAATAACGGTAGGGTCATTGCCAGGTGTGACAGTCATATGCCAGAACAGCGTGGTTGGTGTCCCGTTCGCATCCGATGTTAAAACCAGTCCATCTTTGGTAATATTACGTTCACCCTCCTGTACAGTAGCATTACCATTCGCATTCAAAGTCAACGTGCCTTCACGATTCTTTAGACTGCCTAACGCTTCATTAAAAGTAATCGTTCCAGTCGCGTCACCTTTCTTATACGTAAATGTTCCGAGCGTCTCGCCAGTTGGCCCCAAAACTGGGAAAGTGAGATCGCCTTGAAGCATCACACTAGTTGGTATTTCAACCGTAGCTGTGTCACCAGCATTGATGACCTCAGAATCAGGAATCTGCCACTCATACCGCACTTGATACCCCTTGTTTGTACTTAGAGAACTGGAAGGAGGCATCAGTTGCCCACTTGAGTCATAGATTTTGGCGCTACCAACATCGAGACCAGTCACATTGATTTCTTTGGCGTGTACTGTACTGCCCAACACAAATAAAGTTAATATCACCATCAAAACACTTAATAAAAACCCAACTCGCTTTTTTCGCATATGTTCCTCCCCCATTCAAAAAAGCCACACGACCTATCTATACTATCAGTCCGACCATCACCTGACGTCTAACTGAGCACCAATCAGTACATTTTGCTGATCGGTTCTATATGTACAATACCGCAACTCATTAGTTACTGACGAACAATAACTTTTATTCGCCAACTAATCAAACAAACCGCTAACCAACCACAAACGACTGTGAAAAAAGCACGGTAATATGATCTCATCAAGATCATATTACCGTGCTTTCTTAATCATTTAACAGTCTTCTTTAATCTTTGGAAGGTTTTGTCAATACTTTGGTCATTGTCTGGTGGCACAAGCCGGCTTCCATAAATGGCGCACCAGTTGGTTGATAGCCTAATTGTTCATAGAAACTCTGGGCCGTCACTTGTGCGCCCAAAGTCAGCTGTTGCCAACCCCACTTGGTAGCGTCCTGCGCAATTTTGGTCAGTAATTGGCGCGCATAACCGTGCCCACGAGCGGATTTTAACGTTGCTACTCGTTGAATATGCCCAGTTATTGCGTCGCTGGGGGTAACTCGTGCCGTAGCAACGGCCTTTTCTTGTTCATCATAGCCCACATAGTGCCAAGTTGCCGGGGTAACTGTATCAATTTCCAACGCTTCATCAATATGCTGTTCCTTAACAAATACGGCCCGTCGAATTGCAATCGCATCAGCATAGACATCCGAATCAGTCTGATTGCTCATCTTGATTTCCATATTATCGCCTACTTTTCTTTTCAAATACCTTTGACAATACGCGTATGCCACATTATCGTCAAATTATGACTCACTGAAATTAACGCATTCTTAAAATTGTTAGCGATTACGGCCCTAAATGTTATGGTAAAATGACTTGATGACTGTTTATCGAGTCATATCCAAATTTGTTAAAAATGAGGTCTTTATCGATGTTTACCAAATTTCGCCAATACGTTAATACACGAATTGGATTCTTTTGGCTGTTAGTCTTTCTATTCTGGGCCAAAACAGTTTACGCCTACTTAACCGAATTTGCGCTCGGCGTTGCAGACCCTTTGCAGGCCTTTTTAATGCTTGTTAATCCCATTGCAACGACGGCCTTCCTGTTTAGTTTGGCATTCTACATTCGTAAAACTGGTGTATACTATTATATTTTGCTATTCATTGATGCATTGGACACCATTTTACTTTACGCCAATGTCATCTATCACCGTGAGTTCACTGATTTCATGACCGTGAGTACAATTACTGGGGTCTCCAAGGTCAGTCAAGGATTAACTGGTTCTTCATTGGCCTTAGCCAATTGGGGCGATATTCTTTATTGGGCGGATATTGTCATTATCCTTATCTTAGTGATTCTCCATCGCATTCAACAAGATACACGGCCCATTAAAAAGCACACTGCTTTTGCGTACACGTCAGCAGCAATTGCAGGTTTTGGACTCAATCTCACATTAGCCGAGTCCAATCGTCCTCAGCTTCTGACCAGAACATTTGACCGCACCTATATCGTTAAATATCTCGGTCTGGATGCCTTTACAGTTTATGATGGCATTAAGGATGAACAAACGAATCATCAACGGGCCAGTGCAAAGAAATCCGAACTGGACACCGTCAAAGATTACACGGAAAAACACTACGCCGCTCCAAATGCTAAAATGTATGGTATCGCAAAGGGCCGTAATGTGATTGTAATTCATCTGGAAAGTTTCCAACAGTTTTTAATTGGTCAAAAAATCAATGGTAAAGAAGTGACGCCATTCCTAAATAAGCTGTATGCCAGCCAATCGACATACAGCTTTAAGAACTTCTTTCATGAAGTCGGCCAGGGGAAGACTTCCGATGCTGAAAACATGCTTGAAACAAGTACTTACGGCCTTTCAACTGGTTCACTATTCTCGCAATTAGGCTCAGATAATACGTTTCAAGCAGCACCCGCAATTTTAAATCAACGAGCTAACTACTCATCCGCAGTCTTCCACGGAAATGTCGCTAGTTTCTGGAACCGGAACAACACTTACAAAAATATGGGATATCAATATTTCTTTGATGCTAGTTATTTTGATACCACGGGTGACAAATCCACGGGTTATGGTTTGAAAGACAAGTTACTCTTTAAGGACTCCGTTAAATATCTTGAACGTCTCCAGCAACCATTCTATGTCAAATACATCACTGTCACGAACCACTTTCCGTTCTCACTGGACAGTGAAGATACGACCTTCAAGACGACTGATACTAGCGATTCAGCGATTAACGGCTATTTCCAGACCGCCCATTATCTAGATCAATCGATCAAAGAATTTTATGCCTATCTAAAAAAGGCGGGCTTGCTTAAGAATTCAATGATCGTTTTGTATGGCGACCACTATGGCCTTTCTAATAGTGAAAATTCGACTCTAGCACCGATTCTCGGCAAGTCAGCGGACAACTGGACTTCGTTTGACAGTGCCCAACTGCAACGCGTGCCATTTATGATTAATATTCCTGGTATTAAAAGCGGTAAAGTTGAATCGACTTATGGTGGTGAAATCGACGTCTTGCCAACAATTTTGCATCTTCTCGGAATCTCAAGTAAACGCTATATCCAGTTTGGCACCGACCTGTTCTCCAAACAACATGACACTACGGTTGCCTTCCGAAATCGTGATTTCGTAACGCCGAAGTATACTGTCCTGAGTGGCAAAATTTTTGATAATGCCACTGGCCAACAAATTGAAGATGATGAAAGTGTTCAGAAGTTGGTCGACAAAGATCAGAAAAAGGTGGACAAAGCATTAAGTCTCTCCGACTCACTCAATAATAAAAACCTATTACGCTTCTATACGCCAAAGGACTTCAAGAAAGTCGACGCGTCTCAGTATAACTACGCCGATGGCCTTGAAAAAGAAATCGAAATTCAAAACAAGTTGGCCGGTAAGTCAACCAACTTGTACTCCAAGAATGGTAACAAGTCAACTGTTGACCTGTATAAGACGGATGCACCAGAAGCATCACATAAGAAGACGGATTCAACTCGAATCAAGATTACCAATCCAGACGATACTGACAGCACGACTAGTTCCAGCAGTTCTAAGTAACTTGGATTAAGTCCCTCAGCGCAAAATTCAAGTTAAATTTTCTAATATATATGAAACCGAGCCCCCAAGGCTGATTAATCAACCTTAGGGGCTTTTTTATGACCAGTTTCGATTCAAATTTCATACTAGAATACTTACGAGTATCACATTCATCCATGTGTCTAAAGATTTTAATCAGTAAGCGTATAAATTTGGGGAATTGGTCTATTAATTGACAAAAGATAGCTTGCCGACTAGGATATATTATTTCTGATCAACAGCCTTTACCTTCCCAGTAAGCTTCAGATAGTCGTTTTTAATCATAGAACTAGTACGTTTTAATCATGATTCATGACAAATTAATTAGTATAACGCGTATCATAGTAACTCAGTCGGTTTCATTTTACTGAGGCATTTTAAACCGTCCGTCTACACTGATGCATTTCATGATAGAATAAAATTAATTATACACGCTGACTACTTGGGGATTGGCCGGGCAGTCAGTATGATTATTTTTAACACGTGATGTGCTCGATCACGTGAAGGGGGACAATACGCATGGGCGCTTGGCGTTTCTGGTGGGATAGTACCCGCCGCTTTTATAAAAACTGGGGTAGTTACATTGCGCTAATTTTCAGCACCAATTTGGTCATTAGCTATCTGGCAGTTCCATTTTTCAATTGGGTACTCGAAATATTGCTGAAATGGCAAGGTGTGAGCTACGTTTCATATACAAATATCGGCAGTATTATTGTTCACGAACCAATTGCAGCATTAGGTATGTTAGCTATTTTATTAGCAATTATTATATTGGTTTATTGGCAATTTGCTTTCTTACTGCTAGGAATTATTAATATCTTTAGGGGTCGTCCGCAAAGGATTCAGTCCGTTTTGCGAACGACCATCACAAGTTTGACACTAACTTCGCCAAGTACATTCTTATTTTTTATTGGCTACTTCATTGTTATCTTGCCTTTTGGAAGCTTTATTTTTACCACCCCGCTTCTAAACAAAGCCCAGATTCCAGCCTTTATCGTCAATTACTTGCTTGAGAACCCGTGGATGGCACTCGGATTGGCATGTTTCTATTTAATCGCTGGTTATCTAGGCATTCGCTTAATCAGCTTATTGCCACTGATGATTATTGATCACTTGCCATGGAAAACCGCCATGACTCGTAGTTGGCACCACACCAAGCATCGAACACTCCGGTACTTGTGGACAATGCTAGTAATCTTATTCATGATTTTTGTCACTGTAACGTTGATTTATACTTTAATTTATATTTCTCAGTTAGAATTCGATAAGACTGGCATTGCAATGGCTGCCGCAACAGTCAACTTATTCATTATGGAGGCCATTACAGAAATTATTATCTGCTACACGACCGCCGTCTTTATGATGCTCATCATCGCCTGTTACCGGCAAGACTTCACCCTACTTCGGCAAATACCGCAACACTTTAACGAAGCGCCTCGGCTAAAACGGTGGACTCGAGCTAGCGTTGCCGTTGGAATTATACTTGCAACTAGTTTATTAGTAGCGGTAAATCTTGTTTACTTGAACGGGCTTGTGATTACAAAACCCATTATTATTTCTCATCGCGGCGTTGACGACGGCAATGGTGTGCAAAATACGATACCGGCCCTCATCAAAACCAGTAAGGCACGGCCTGATTACGTCGAAATGGATATCCAAATCACGAAGGATCACCAATTTGTCGTCATGCATGACCCGACCCTCAAAGCACTGGCAGGTATCAACAAGAAACCTGCACAATTGACCTTGAAACAGTTAGAAAAAATTACTGTCCGCGAGAATGGCTATCAGGCCAAGATTCCGAGTTTTGACGCCTACTTGAAGGCAGCTGATAAGCATCATCAAAAATTATTGGTAGAAATTAAAACGAGTCGCGCCTACACCCGCGCTGATACCAAACGCTTTATCCACCGATACGGTTCGATCCTGATCACACATCACGACCAAGTACACACACTTAGCTACAAGATTATGCGAGATTTAAAACGACTTGACCGGCAACAATTTGTCAGCTACATTTTACCCTATAACCTGACCTTCCCACATACGGATGCCAACGGATATACCATGGAGGTTACAACGCTTAATGACCAATTCGTCGATAAAGCCGATCGGTATCACAAATCAGTCTACGCGTGGGATATTGATGACACAGACCAAATGGATCGAATGATGTTCATGGGTGTGACAGGAGTCATTACCGACAACTTAACAGAAATGCAACAAGAGGCTAAGAGTAACACTGACCACCCTAGCTATGCCAAGTTACTGTTAACATTCATGAATGAGTTAAGCTTGACCAGCAATGAATAAGCTATTTCTGCTACTAGCACATTCATAGCATATATTTTGGTTAATAATAACTGATTAAACTACCTTGATTGCTTGTTGACCATCGTCGTTATCAAAATAGCCGCTACCAATAATCAGTAAAAACTGACAACCGGTAGCGACTATTTTTATTCATAAATTATGCGTGTGCTACATTTTTTCAAACAAAGTCGTACTGTGTAACGGACTACGACGTTCAGGATATAACATCATCATCAGCTGATTAACAGCATTTGGTGCCTCGCCAAAGCCACTCGCAATTAACCCCAACTTACCAGGATAAGTAACCGTATCACCAATTGCTGCAATCCCGGGAACATCTGTGTTCATCTGGGTATCAACTGTAATGAGCCGATGTTCCATGGTTGGCGTCACATGCCAATTGCGAATCACTTTGTTATCTGCAATAAATCCATAGTTCACGATCAAATCATTAACGGCTAAGGTCTCCTCAGCTGTTCCGCGAACTTCTTTCATGGTCAATTGTAATTGACCACTAGTCAACTCATCGAGTTGTTTAATCAGGAATGGCGTTTTGATTTTCACCGATGAGGCCTTCAGTAAGTCAACATTATGTTCCATGCCCCGAAAACGATCACGACGATGCATAATATATACCTGCTTAGCCACCGGTTCTAGCATCAAAGCCATATCAATCGCTGAATCACCACCCCCAGCAACCAAAACAGTCTGGTCTCTGAAACGCTCAACACTTGGAATATGGTAAAATAATTGCGTGTTTTCAAAAGTAGCTGCATTGTCTACTGCCAGACGGCGTGGTTCAAAGGCCCCACTCCCGGTGGCAACGATGATGGCTTTGGTATGGGATTCTTGACCATTAATAGTTGTAATAGTAAAGTCACCCATGGCCCCCGTCACATCCGTTACTGGAGAAGCCAACCGCACATCGATGGGGAATTGGTCCAGTTGTTTGGCCAATTGTGCAACCAACTCGCGCCCCTTAATTGCCGGATAACCAGCAACATCGTGAATCATCTTTTCAGGGTATAACGCTTGCACCTGCCCACCTAGTTCGGGCAGACTTTCTAATAATTGAACGCGGGCGTTCCGCATGCCAGCATAAAAGGCCGCAAACATACCAACCGGGCCACCACCAATAATTGTTAAATCGTAATCTGAACTCATCGTTTCCCAGCTCTCTTGTATGTAGATTTGTTGCTTCTAATTCTAGTAGATTCTGTGAGGGTTTGCAAAAACAAATTTATTTATTTGGGTAAGACCGTCCTTTAAACGACTCAACTAATCAACTCACAAACTAAAAATAAGACACGTAAATGAGCTTATAAAAGGTCCTCATACGACGGCATTTAATACTTGCCTTAATCCCTGTATTTTTATCATCACAATTCATAATAAACGGCCTATAATAGGAATTGAAAGCGAGATGGTGAGATATGCGACACAGTAAGCTTATTAAAATCATGGCAATCATCAGTGCCACACTAATTATCAGCTTAGGGACTTATTGGCAACGGCGTCTCACCCCATTGAAGAAAATGCGGGTCAACCAAACTACAGTGCCAACAATTTTTGTCGGCGGTGATTATGCCCGAGCATTCTCCACCAATGGTTTTGTCCATCGACTGACAACTGCCCACCTAATGAAAAAGGGACTCGTCGTTCACGTCAGTCAAACTGGACATGTCAGCGTAAAACAATTTGCGCCATTTACAACTAACCCGACAATTCAGGTCATTTTTGCAGATAATCACCATGCCAAACGCCAAGCACGCCAATTTGCAACTGTCATTACCGTCCTAGCTGATCGGTATCATGTGAAACGCTATAACGCAGTTGGTCACTCTTCCGGTGGCAACATTATTTTCGACTACCTCACAGCTGACATCAAACATCCCGCTAAAATCAACAAGTTCGTTACAATTGGTTCAACTTATCCGGGGCTCACCCAACAAGTCTTAAAACAACTACCAACGCAAATTTCCATTTTAAATATTGGCGGAAAAATCTGGCATACTACTGGCGATGGTGGGGTCAATTTGAAGGATGTTTTAAAATTCAGTCGTCAATTACAGATAGCCGGTTGGCAACCACAAACCCGTGTCATTCAAGGCAGCCCTCTAACCGCTGCTCATTCCATGCTTCACATCAACCCACAAGTTGACTTACTTATTATGCAATTCCTATACGGCTCAACGACTAACTAAGCATTTGCATAGTACCAAATGACTAAGAAAATCTTATTTATACGTCCGATTCAACATTAATTAGCGTGAATCGGACGTTTTTTTATGACTATATCTGACCTTTCCAACTAGGGTTAGGTCACTTATCAAACAAAACCTTCGTGCACAATTAATTTGTATAATAATGGTAACCTATGGACAATTCATATTAGGAGGTGTTTGCCATGCATAACAGATGGCAATTGTTCTTATTAGTACTTACAGGTTTTCTTTTATTAATGTTGGCCCCTCCAATAATCAGTCAAGCACGTGACGTTATTGAAGCAACTGGAAATGATGTCAATAGTGTAGTTATCAAAGATAGTAAGGGTAATGTCATTTCTCATGAAGCGCAATTACCAGAAAATGATAATTATACGGTTAACTATAAATGGCGGATTCCAAATAGTGTTAAGATCACGGCTGGCGACACCATGACCTTCCACGTACCAGAAAATGTACAAATTCCAACCAACGAAGCTTTTCCAATGATTGGAACAATTGCGGGTACCATCGGTAATTTCTTTATTGCGGCAGGTTCACATACTGGAATCGTTACTTTCAACAAAGTATACCAATATTCAACCAACCGTTCTGGATACGTTAACTTAGACGTTAAGGGAACCATGCCAAGTCACCCCGGAAATCAAGTACCCATTTCACTGACAAAATATGCGGCATGGGAAAATGAAGCTGATCCTTCTCACATCAACTGGACAGTACACGTTTCATCAAATGGCAATCAATTAGTTGACCCAACTTTCGCGGATACACTAGGTATTGGTCAAACTTTTGTTACTGGTAGTGCAGTTCTACATGATGCAAATGGAAATTCAATTCCTGTCATCACCACCGCAACCAGCAATCAACTCAGTTTCAGTGCCACTGGAACTTATACGTCATCACTGACGCTGACCTACAAGACAGAAATTAGTCACTCAGCTGATACAACTACCTTTACGAACAATGTTGATTATACTGATAAAAACAACAACCAGGGGTCGGCGACAGCTAACATCAGCAGGCCCGAAACAACTGCCCCAGAAACGCCCAGTGTTACTAATCCGGAAAATCCAGATGAAGACGAAACACCGAATGTGACTGAGCCAGAACAACCAAGTCACCCTGAACCAGAACAGCCTAGTACCACGATACCGGAACAACCAAGTCACCCTGAACCAGAACAGCCTAGTACCACGATACCGGAACAACCAAGTCACCCTGAACCGGAACAGCCTAGTACCACGATACCGGAACAACCAAGTCACCCTGAACCGGAACAGCCTAGTACCACGACACCAGAACAACCAAGCCACCCTGAACCGGAACA